>CAZBYL010000032.1:0-28706 GCA_964496275.1 uncultured Synergistaceae bacterium
TAGGTAGATAGTTTGGTTATTTATGATGTCTACTTTAGGGGGTGCACTACAAAAAATTGCGGGGAGACGATAAGGGCGAAAATGTGGGGGGAGACGGGAAGAGCGAAAATTTGCGAAGGAGACGATTGAAAGGCTGAATCCTTATTTAACTGTTTGTGTTTTCCGCCGCATGCACTTAGGCTGCATCGTGAGGGCAATACAAGAGAGAGCCGGATTGCTCCGGCTCTCTCTTGTGTTTTATTGATTGGTTTGGTTAGGTTTTACTTCTTTCTGCGGTAGATGACGGGAACGAGGGCAAGAAGTGCAAGTGCTGCGAAGCCTGCGTTACAGCCACTTGAGGAACCGCCGGACGGTGTCGGTGCTGTTGTTTTGACTATTGCCGCCGGGTCTACTACTGCTCCGTTGGCTTTGCCGTCAAGGTCGAAAGAGCCACCGTCTTTTACAAATAGAACAAGCTTGTAGGCTTCGGCTGCTTCGATTGCATAGTCTGAACTCATAATTACGTCTGCCGAGGTCTGAAGGGCAAATGCCTTGTCCACAAAGTCTGTTGATACTGCTGCGAAGTTAAAGAATTCGCCTTTGCCGTTTCCAAGGAGTTTGAGAATTTTCACGTTGCCGGCTTTGTCGGCTTTGAGATCTGAACCCTTAACAGTGTAAGCGACTGCCGCTGTGTCGCCGCTTGCAGCAAGACCGCTTGCTTTGAATATCGGAAGAGTTGAGATGTTCTCTACTGTAACTTTTGTCCCTGCAGGGAGGTTCGCATTTTTAACCGCGTCTGCCGCTGCTTCTACCGCTACTTTGTCTTTCACAACAACCTGACCTTCTGAGTTGAAGTCAAGGTCTGCAGAGGTGATTGTTGCCGGCAGAACAGCCGCAACCTCAACAAGAGCCGCATCTTTAGATGCCGGGGTTGCTGTTTTCAGGTCAACGCTTTTCACAAGCGGAGCAACGAGGTCAACGCTTGCCGGTTTGTCGGATATTACAGGGGCTACCGGTGTGACAGGTGCTCCGCCGCTTGTTATTTCTGTTACTACGTTCGTGTAAACGTCACCGGAAAGTGTTGCTGTGACTATATATTTCTTTCCGCCTTCCGTAACCATGACTACGCCTTTGCCGCCGCTGCAGTAGTCATTGCCATTGTACTTGGCGAATGTTATTTTATCCAGAACGCTTCCTTTGTCTAATGTGTTGTCTACAAGCGTGAAAACGCCCTTCATGCGCTGTTTGATAATGGCTTTGAATCCATCACCCATGTTTTTAAAGGTGTTGTTGGCCACATAGATTTCACCCATTTCCGTTGTCGGGGGTGTTGACCATGTTGTGTTTCCTATGAAGTAGAAATAATCATCTTTTACCGTTGTGTCAAAGGTATTGCCTGTAATCTTAATGTTGTCGGTTGGGATTGCGCTGTCGAAAACAAGGTATGTCTGTTTAAGTGTGCATCCGGACACCAGAATGTTTTTCAAGCCACCGGACGCCGTGAGTCCGCCGCCATTAAAGTAGAATGATCCTCCATCCGGTGTTGATTTTACATCTCCACTTGTGTAATAAGTGTTTGGAGTGAATGTGCAGTTTATGCCGCTAAACCCACTGCCAAGAACCTCGATGGTTTTGTTTGTTTCTCCGTTTTTGTCAAACTTGGGCATTATACTCAGGTTCTTAAACGTTACATTGTCTCCGAATACAGTGATAGTGTTTTGTGTGCCCCATGCGCCATTGTCCTTTGCAGTATCCGTATAGATAAGTGCGTCTGCTGTCTTGCCTTCAACAGTGACGTTGTCGTGGCTTAGCACAAAAAATGCCGCCTGACCCATAGGTGCACTTTTTTCCGTGAAGGGGATATTTACCTTGCCATAAACCTCAATAACGCTTCCATTTTTTACAATGCCGTCTGCCGGGTTGCAAACTTTGGCGATGTCAGCGCTTGTTTTGTATTCTGTATCCCCTACCTTGAAATACCCAGTTTCTCCCGCAAATGCACAGAACGATGTTGCAAATACAACCGCTACCGCTAACAGGGATACCAGTAAGCCAAACTTCTTGAATTTCATATCTGCATCTCTCCTTTTCCATTTTTCCGTCTTACTCATTGCAAATCAACAACGGGACAAGTGTGATGGTGCATTTTTTAATACGAGACTTCAGCCACGCATCCCTCCTTTTAGAACTTAGTACTGCTGCATAAGAGCTAACAGTTTCTAAATAGCTGAATAGTATTTGCTATTTATATGAATAATTATTTTGTATATTTTACTAACTGTGTAAACTTATTATTACAATCTTTTTGTGTAAGGCATAACTGCTACGATAGTACGTATATATCGTGTTTATGTCTAGCATTGCACGCATTGCATTTATGTCATATATACAAGTCATTATTAACGTCTTAACTTGCTGTACTTATTGTGCTTGGACGGTAATTTATAGTTTATTAAACGCGGAGGTGATTAGATTTGTCTATAGGAAGTAAGGTAAAGGAACTTCGCAAAAGAGCCGGTATTTATAATCAAGAAGAGCTGGCTTTTAGGCTTGGTATAGCGCGCCAGACCGTTTCTTCATGGGAGCGAGGCGTGTTTATGCCTAATTCAAAGAATTTAAAGAGGCTTGCTGAGGAGCTGAATACGAGCGTTTCGTATCTTTTGGATGGAGAAGAGAGTAAGGAGGAGGAAAAGGAGTGCGAAGGAGAAGTTTCGAGTTTGTTTAAAGTTCATGATTATCGCGGCTCCGAAGAAGATGAGGGTGTTATAGCGTATCAAATTGATATGCGATGTTCGGATGACGGCAAGAGTACTTTTATGATTCGCAAAATGAACTTTGGACGTGCAATTCAGTGTGAGCTGTCAGGCTGCGGCGTTGACCCTTTGCGGAAGCTTATTGAAGAAGTGTGGAAAAAGGCGGAGAAGTCCGCAAGAGATTAGTAAGTATGTGTCCTGTATGTTATCCCTCATTAAGGTATCTTTTCAAACATCTGCGCATAACGGCGTATATTTAAACCAAATCAACATGCAAAGGCTGAAAATTTTGACTTATTGATAAAATTGATGCTATAATTCTCATTTGTCCACTGCCTTGCAGCGGAGGTTTGTTGTGTATATATCTGCGCCGATGTTTTCGGCCAAACATGCGGATGAAGGGAACATATAAAATGCAGGATTCATCAAAGATCAGAAATATCGCCATTATCGCCCATATCGACCACGGCAAGACGACTCTTATCGACGGTATTTTTAAGGCGGCGCGTCTTTTCCGTGACAATCAGGTTGTGGAAGAGCGTGTTATGGACGCGGGTACCATTGAGCGTGAGAGAGGCATCACTATTAAGGCAAAGCATTGTACCGTTGAGTGGGGCGGCTACAAGATAAATATTGTGGATACCCCGGGGCACGCGGATTTTTCAGGCGAGGTTGAGCGTGTTTTGTCTATGGTGGATTCGGTGCTTCTTCTTGTTGACGCAAACGAGGGGCCTATGCCGCAGACGCGTTATGTTCTTATGCGCGCTTTGAAGCTGGGGCTTAAGCCGATTGTCATAGTAAATAAGGTGGACCGCCCGAACGCGGAGCCGGATCTTGCACTTGATAAGACTTTTGACCTTTTTATCGAGCTGGGAGCCACAGAGGAGCAGTGTGATTTTGCCACTTTGTACGGTTCGGGGCTTCAGGGCTGGTTTGTTGATGATTTGAATAAGCGCGAGGATAATACGAAGGCGGGTATGGATGACCTTTTTAAGGTGATTATAGATAGGGTTCCCGCTCCCAAGGCCGAGATGGATAAGCCGTTTCTTATGCAGGTGTGTACTCTCTCATGGAGCGAGTATCTGGGGCGTATCGGCTGCGGCAGGATTCTTCAGGGAACTTTGCATAGGGGCGACAGGCTTGTGCGCACTCATACAAGGTGGAAGGATTATGACCAGACGGATTGGGAAGTTGTGTCCTCGGACAGTTCAAGCTGTACTCATTTGTATGTGACGAACGGTCTTGACCGTACGGAGACTGACGAGGTCGGGGCCGGTGATATTGTGTGGTTTACGGGGCCTGAGAATATCGACCTTGGGGATACCGTTAGCGCACCCGAGATTTCAAACGAGGTGATTCCCCCTCTCGGTATAGAGGAGCCTACGGTTTCTATGTTCTTTATTGTTAATACGAGCCCATTTGCCGGTCAGGACGGAAACGCGATTACTCTTCGCCAGCTAAAAGCGAGAATTGAGCGCGAGACTAAGACAGACCCGGCTCTTCGTATGGATGATTTGGGACGTCCCGACGGGATTAAAGTTTCGGGGCGCGGTGAGCTTCATTTGGGTATTCTTATAGAGGAGATTCGCCGCGAGGGTTCGGAGGTTTGTGTTTCCCGTCCCGAGGTTATTGTTCAGTATGATTCCAACGGCAAGATGTTGGAGCCTATGGAAGAGGTTATTATAGATGTTCCCGAGGAGTATCAGGGGATAGTTATTCAGAAGCTTGCGCAGCGCAAGGGCGAGCTTAAGAATATGGAGAACGGCGGTACGGGTGTGCTGCGTCTTTCGTTCAGGATTCCCACCCGCGGGCTTATCGGCTACAGAGGCGAGTTCCTTACGGATACACGCGGGCTTGGTATTCTCGCGTCACGTTTTGTCGGTTACGGCTCATGGGTCGGTGAGATAAACGCAAGAAGCCGCGGCTCGCTTGTGAGTATGGATACTGGAACGGCTACGAGCTACGCTCTTGATAATTTGCAGGAGCGAGGCACTCTCTTTATTAAGCCCGGTGAGAATGTTTATAACGGACAGGTTGTGGGCGAGAGCTCAAGAAATAAGGATATTCCCTGCAACCCGAGTAAGCGCAAGCAGCAGACGAACCACCGTTCCGCCACTAAGGATATGATGACGGTTCTCGATGTGCCCCGTATTATGACGGTGGATACGGCTCTTGAGTGGATAAGCGACGATGAGCTTGTGGAAGTGACTCCGCTTAATGTGCGTATACGCAAGACGATACTTAATGCCGACGAGCGCAAGAAGGCGAGAATTAAGGCCGGTATCACAGACAGCGACGATGAGGAGTAGTTTTTGATGCCGCGCGAGTTGATGGCGTTCCGCGATTTTGAGAGGGACGAGATTTTTTCCTGTATAACGGGGTTGATTAAGAACTCAGGTGAGCTGAGCCGCGAGGACAGGAGCGATATGGTTTCATGGTATTGCGACTGTGTTGCGAATATGGCGGCTGCGGCAGAGAGAGCCGGATTGCGCGGTAATATCTGGAATTCGTGGCTTGCTATGCTTTTTGCCGAGTGCGAGTCTATTTTTTCTCTTTCACAGGAGCGCAGGAAGCCTCTTTCGGGAACTTTGTCGCGGATTGTGATGGATGACCTTGAGACGATTTTTGAGTATATTGATTTTGACCTTAATTTGATAGACGACGAGCTTGGAGTGGAAGCTTTCGGCCGTTTCGGAGATTATGAGCCGCTTTCTCTCTCTTCAGATTCTTTTGACAGAGGCGCGGGGGCGGTTGTTCAGACTCTTGCAGACGGTATCGCAAAGGCTTCGTCCGCGGAGGAGCTTCATGCTTCTCTTATTCGGTTTTATACGGAGTTCGGAGTAGGCAAGTTTGCGCTGCATAAGGCTTTTCGCTGGGAGTCCGCTAAGTCCGAAATTGTTCCGGTTACTAATACGGAGGATATTACTCTCGGAGATTTGGTCGGGTATGCGGAGCAGAAGAAGATTCTTTGCGATAATACAGCGGCCTTTATCGAGGGGCGTCCGGCGAATAATGTTCTTTTGTACGGTGAGAGCGGAACGGGCAAGTCCTCGTCCGTCAAGGCTCTGCTGAATCAGTATTCGTACAGAGGGCTTCGGATGATAGAGGTGTATAAGCATCAGATTGAGGATTTGGCAAAGATAGTGGATATGATAAAGAACCGCAATTATAAGTTTGTTATATTCATGGATGATTTGTCGTTTGAACAGTTTGAGGTGGAGTATAAATTTCTGAAAGCGTTCATTGAGGGCGGTCTTGAGAAGAGGCCGGATAATGTGCTGATTTATGCGACTTCCAACAGGCGCCACTTGATGAAGGAGAGCTGGAGCGAGAGAGACGATAAGTATGATGATATTCACGAGTCGGAGACGACGCAGGAGCGTATGTCTCTTGTGGATAGGTTTGGGCTTATGGTCAGCTATTTTTCGCCGGAGCAGTCCGAGTATCTTGATATAGTGTCCCGCTTGGCTAAGGAGTACGGAGTTTCCGCATCGGAAGATGAGCTTGAGAAGGGCGCTATTGCCTGGGAGCTGAAGCACGGCGGTTTTTCGGGAAGAAGTGCGCGTCAGTTTATCGAGTATCTGGCAGGTAAAAAAGAGGCTTAGCACAGTGCGCTGATTTTCTGCTTCGTGACTTACAAGAGTTTATAAAAAATCCTCCTTTCGCAATTTGCGTCGGGAGGATTTTTTTATGTCTTAGATGTATCTGGTTGAGGATCTGTAGATGTTTTCTCTGTGTCCATGTTTCCCGCCGTCTTTGTCTATCGCGCCGAGCCGTTTTTCTGTGTATCGGGCGAAGCGGACGAAGGGGAGCCCGAGTATCAGGTATATTATGGCTACCAGTATTCCGGGGCCGAAGTAGTCGTAGTATGTGGCGGATATTTGTCCGTACGTTTTTGTAAGGTCCACCATTGTGATTATTGATACGAGCGATGAGTCTTTGAGCAGCGAGATGAAGTCGTTGGTGATCGGCGGTATTACGACTCGCACTGCTTGGGGAAGTATGACTTCGCGCATTGCCTGCCATCTTGTCATGCCGAGGGCGAGAGCAGCTTCCCACTGTGTTCTCGGAATGGCAAAGAGTCCTGTCCTGTATATTTCCGCTTCGTAGGCCGCGTAGTTCAGACCAAGGCCTATGGCTCCCGCCCAGAAGGGAGATAGTTTTATTCCTATGCTGGGGAGTCCGTAGAATATGAAGAAGAGCTGTATCAGAACGGGCGTGCCGCGAACTATTTCAATGTAGCATGAGGCTATTCTGGAGCACCATTTGGGCGCGAATACTCTGGTTATGGCAAGCGCGAGGCCGAGAGCTATCGCGAGTACCATGGCCGTGATGGAGACCTGCATTGTGACTATTGCGGCTCTTCCGAATGCGGGCATCGCGTCAACATAGCGCGCTATTCTTTTGCTCAGTGTAAGGACGGGTTTGTGCTGTTCCGCCCAGTCGTTGTAGTAGACGGGTTCTATCTTTGTCGGGCTGAAGTCGTTGAATTCAGCCGCCATTACCGGCGTCCAGAGGTTCCATTTGTCATATATCTCGCGGAGTTTTCCCGAGTCGCGGAGGTATACAAGAGCCTTGTTTATGTCGCGCTGCAGGGTTTTGTCGGATTTGCGCATCGCGATTGCATATTTCAGCTCTCCGACGGGAGGTCCGACAAATTTTATGTCGGGGTTGAAGCCCGCCGAGTAGAGAGCTATGGGGTGGTCGAAGAATGCCGCGTCGAGACGTCCGTTTGCCAAGTCCTCATAGGTGTTTGCTTCAACTATGTAGGTTTTGATGTCTATGCCGCCGACTTCCTTGAGCATTTCCTGTGCGTAGCTCTCTTTGAGAGTGCCCGCTTTTTTGCCTTTGCAGTCCTGTATTGTTTTTATGTCGTTTGTCTCTTTGCGGACCGCAAGCTGGAGGAATGTTTTGTAATATGGTATGGAGAAGTTTACGACTTCTTCATGTTCGGGGGTGACTTCGAGCCCGTTTATGGCTATGTCGTACATTTTGCGTTCGAGCCCCGGTATGAGGTTGTCCCACGCGTTGTTGACGTAGACAGGTTTGCGGTCAAGATATTCCGCAATGGCGTCCACTATGTCAACTTCAAAGCCGATTAGTTTGTCGGGGTTCACGGGGCTTGGGAACATGTAGGGAAATCCGCCTTCGGAGTCTCCGCCCCAGCGCAGTTCGGGTCTGTTGTCCTCCGCAGCTTCGGCGGGGGCTGCCGCAGCTGAGGCGGATGCCTGTGTCGCGGCGCATATTATAAGCATTATAAGTGCGAGTATAAGGGTAAATTTTTTCATCAGCATGCCGCCCCCATATTTACAAAGTGGCGCAGGAATGCGCGGGTTCTGTCATTTTTAGGATGCTCAAAGAGAATGTCTCCGTCTTCGTACTCAACAATTTCGCCTTTGTCCATGAAGATTATGTAGTCCGAAGCGTCTCGCGCAAATTTCATTTCGTGTGTGACGATTATCTGAGTCATTCCCTCGGCGTCAAGGGCTTTCATAACTTGGAGAACTTCTCCGACAAGTTCCGGATCCAGTGCGGAAGTTGGTTCATCGTACAGCATGACCCTGGGGTTCATCGCAAGTGCGCGCGCAATGGCAGCTCTCTGGCTCTGTCCGCCCGAGAGTGTGGAGGGATAGCGTGATGAGAATCCGCCGAGCCCTACTTTGTCTATAAATTTCATCGCAAGTTCGTATGCCTCGTCCTTCGGCGTTCCTTTTACGACCATAGGAGCGAGCATTACGTTTTCAAGCAATGTTTTGTGCGGGAATAGGTTGTAGCTTTGGAATACCATTCCGACTTCGCTGCGCATCTCGTGTACAGTAGCCATCATTATATCGTCGGGTTTCTGTCCCGGCTCGCGGGTGAGTTTTACGTCCGCTATGGTTATTGAGCCTGAGTCGAGAAGCTCAAGGCAGTTGAGGCAGCGCAAAAACGTGGACTTTCCGCATCCGGAAGGTCCTATGATGGAAGCGAGGTCGCCCTCTCTGATAGTGAAGCTGATATTTTTGAGGACGTCTCCGTCCTCAAATCCCTTGTAGAGATTTTCTATTACAATAAGCGGTCTGTTTACAGTGTTCAATGAATTGTCCTCCTTTGATTTTTATGTAAGGTCAAAAGGAGGTCACATACGAAGATATTCACGATACAGCACGAATGCAGCAGCAAACGAGTCTGCATCGCAGGCAGCTCGGGGAATAGCCCGAAGGGGATTATTAAAGTAGAATTTTGGGAGTTCCGCTCCATGCCTGACACACCAGGCACCGGTGTTTCTTTTCAATTGTCGTCTCACGTCCCTTCCGTGTAGTGACTTTTGCATTTCAGCATTACATGAGAGTGTAATATTTTTTCCCCATAAATGCAATCTTTTTTTTGTGAAATTTGCACATGAGGCTCATTCAAAAAGCCACAGTCAAAAGCAAACTTGCAGTATGGCAAAAAAGGTTTTTAAAGTCTTCTTTTTAGGGAAGGCGGCGGATGCTTCTGCGACAAAGGATGAGGGGTGCTTTCGGATTTTCGGGTTTAGCAACTGTAAAAATGCAAAACAAAGGTCAAGTGCACCCTCATCCGTCTGCGGAAGTCCGTCCGCAGCCACCTTCCCCCTAGGGAAGGCTTTAAAAAGCGAAAGAACTCAAACATCGGCGTTAAATCAATATTTAGTGGACAGTTGCCAACGGTTTGCCAACGTCCCCAACAATCGCTCAACTATTGCTCAACGCCCCGCTCTCCGCTGGACGGGGATTTACAGCAAAAGAGCCGCTGCACTTTGTGTGCGCGGCTCTTTGTTTTTTTTGTTATACGATTGGTTCTATGCTTTTGATGGAGAGTTCTTCAAGCTGTTTTGTTTCTACTGTGTTCGGGGCTTCCGTCATCGGGCACTGAGCCTTTTGGTTTTTGGGGAATGCCATGACGTCTCGTATGGATTTGCTGCCTGTCATGAGCATTACGAGTCTGTCGAGTCCGATGGCGAGTCCGCCGTGGGGTGGTGTGCCGTAGCTTAGGCCGTCGAGGAGGAATCCGAAACGCTCTTTTGCTGCTTCAGGCGTGAAGTTCAGAGCCTGGAAGGCTTTTGCCTGCATTTCGGGGTTGTGGATTCTTATGGAGCCGCCTCCGAGTTCCGTGCCGTTCAGTACGACGTCGTATGCGCGTGAGCGAACTTTGCCCGGCTCTGTGAGCAGGTATTCCATGTCTTCGTCCATTGGAGCGGTGAAGGGGTGGTGTACGGCTGTGTAGCGTCCGTTTTCTTCGTCCCACTCAAACAGGGGGAATTCCGTGACCCAGAGGAATTTGAATCCGTCTGAGGCGAGTCCGCGTGCTTTGCCCAGTTCAAGGCGTATCTGGCCGAGTATTTCGCACGCTTTTTTCCAGTTGGCGTCCGCCATAAGGAAGAGTGCGTCTCCGTCCTCTATTGCCGTGAGTTCTTTTAGTTTCGCAAGTTTTTCTTCGTCAAGGAATTTTACGAGCGGCCCTTTGAGTTCGCCCTCTTTGACTTGGAAGTTTGCCATGCCTCTTGCTCCGAGGGCTTTGGCGCGGTTTTCCCAGTCGGATATTTCTTTGCGCGAGAGGGAAGCTCCGCCGGGAAGGCGCAGACCTTTTATTGTGCCGCCGTCGTCAACAAGAGCGGCAAACGGGTTTTCGCCGCCTCGGAATACATCTTCGAGTGAGACCATTTCCATCGGGATGCGCATGTCAGGTTTGTCGCTGCCGTAGAGGTTCATCGCCTTGTCCCATGTCATGCGCAGGAAGGGAGCTTTGACTTCTATTCCGAGGACTTCTTTGAAGAGTCCCGCGAGATAGTTCTCAACGAGAATCATTATGTCGTCTTCGGTGATGAAGCTCATTTCAAGGTCTATCTGTGTAAATTCGGGCTGACGGTCGGCTCTCAGGTCCTCATCACGGAAGCATTTGACTATCTGCATGTATCTGTCGCAGCCGCTGACCATGAGGAGCTGTTTAAAAATCTGCGGAGACTGAGGAAGGGCGTAGAAGCTGCCTGGGTTCACGCGGCTGGGCACGAGGTAGTCTCTCGCTCCTTCGGGCGTGGATTTTGTCAGCATCGGCGTCTCTATGTCTATGAAGCCGTGGTCTCCGAAGTAGTTGCGCGTGTAGCGCGTGACGTTGTGTCTCGTCAGTAGGTTCTTCTGCATCTGTTCGCGTCTGAGGTCAAGGTAGCGGTATTTCAGACGGAGGTCTTCGTTGACAGTGTCCGCGTTGTCTATCTCAAAGGGTATGAGTTTTGCGGGGGCGAGTACGATGAAGTCGTCCACCAGGAGTTCCACCTGCCCCGTAGGCAGCTCGGGGTTTTCTGTGCCTTCCGGTCTTTGGCGCAGTTTGCCCTTTACCGCAAGGACGTATTCGCTGCGAAGCGCGCCGGCGCGTTCATGTGCTTCGGCGTTGAGTTCAGGGTTGAAAACTACCTGAGTGACACCTGTCTTATCCCAGAGTTCGATGAATATGATGCCTCCAAGGTCGCGGCGGCAGCGAAGCCAGCCGTTGAGCACCATGTCTTTGCCGGCGTCCCCGATTCTGGGTTCGCCGCAGAAGGCAGTTCTCTTCCAGGATGAGTCGTAATTTCGTTCCATAGATATTCCCTCTTTATTTTAAAGTTTTATAAATTAAAAGCTTTAGCCGAGTTTGTTTATGAGCTGCTCTTCTGTCAGTTCTTCCTGTGTGCCGTCGGCAAGGTTTTTCACAGTGACGACACCTTTAGCTATTTCGTCGCTGCCGAGGATGCAGGCGTATTTGGCCATGCTGCCCGCGCTTTTCATCTGGCTCTTCATGCTCTTTGCCATGTAGTCCATATCCGCCGATATTCTGTTCATGCGAAGGCTGCGTACAAGGTTCATTGTTTCAAGCCGTGCCGATGAATCTGCCGCGACCACGAATACAGTGTTTTCCGGCTTTTTGCCGAAGGTACAGCCCTGAGCTTCCATTGTCAGCACAACTCTTTCTATGCCGGAAGCGAAGCCTACGCCGGGAACGTGCGGGCCGCCTATGGCTTCCGACAAGTTGTCGTAGCGGCCGCCGCCGCACACCGCGTTTTGTGAGCCGAGGTCGCCGGATAGAATTTCGTATGCCGTCTTTGTGTAGTAGTCAAGTCCGCGAACGAGTCTTTTGTCGTGCTTTATTACGGCTCCGATGTGCTCCAGTCCGCGTGTGAGTTCAGCAAAGTGGTCTTTGCACTCATCGCAGAGGTGGTCCATTATCGTCGGAGCGTTTTCCGTTATCTCTTTGCAGATGGGGCTTTTGCAGTCGAGTATGCGGAGCGGGTTTCTGTCAAAGCGTCCTTTGCAGGAGTCGCAAAGTTCTTCATAGCGCGGCTGCAGATATTCCTGCAGCGCCTTTCTGTATACGGGGCGGCACTTGGGGCAGCCGACCGAGTTCAGAACCACCTGCAGATTTGAGAGTCCGAGTCTGCGGTAGAGTTCCATGGAAAAGTCTATTACTTCGAGGTCGACAAAGGGGTCCTGAGCGCCGAGAGCCTCTATGTCCATCTGAACGAACTGACGATAGCGTCCCTTCTGAGGGCGCTCGTAACGGAACATGGGGCCGATTCCCCAAAGTTTGGCGGGCTGAGAGCCCTTTCTCATTTCGTGCTCAAGGTAGGAGCGTACCATCGATGCCGTCATTTCGGGGCGGAGCGTGATGCTCCTGCCGCCTCTGTCTTCGAAGGTGTACATTTCTTTTTCCACGATGTCGGTCGTTTCTCCGACTCCGCGGCAGAACAGCTCGGTATGTTCGAATATCGGAAGATGCACTTCTCTATATCCATAGTCATCCGCCACATCACGGCAGATGCCTGTTACGTATGCCCATTTCCAAGACTCGTCTCCGAGTATGTCCCTAGTGCCTCGCGGTGCTTTTATTGCTTCCACAACGACCGCCTCCTGATGATAGATTTTGAAGCCGATTAAACAATAATGATACTTCATATCAAGCATTTATTACAAGTAGCATTATACATAAAAATTGTATTATAATGTACTTTGCATTTTATCTTTAACGGAGGCATGAGAATTTTGAAGAAAGTATCTGCGGTTTTTTTGTTGATAATAATGTTTTCGCTCTTGCCAAATACGGCGTATGCAGCAAAATGGAGTCCGAAGGCCAATGAGTATTGGGTTTTGGTAAATAAGCAGCAGCTCAGGCTCTCGCTTATCAAAGGCACGGAAGTTCAGAAGTCTTGGTATGTATCCATAGGCAAGGGCAAGGGGACTGAAAAGACTTCGCGCATGGATCTTATTACACCGGCCGGCACTTATACGATATACAGGGTTGTTGAGGATGCTTCAAAGCTTGTCTTTGACCCTAAGTGGTTTGAGGAAGATGGCGAACCGCAAGAGGGCGTGTATGGCTCAAAGCTTATCTCTTTCCATAATAAGTGGCAGATAGCGGTGCATGGAACGAACGCGCCGTGGTCTATCGGCAGGAGAGCGACACATGGCTGTGTCAGAATGAGGAATCCGGATATAGAGGATCTTGTCACATATATCAAGCCTAAGATGAAGATACAAATTGTTGATAAAAATCCCGAAATGCCTTTTTACAAAGATACAATCTAGTTCGGAGGAGAGAATATGAGCCGGGCTTTTGTTAAGGAAGACGACGGAGAACGGGGCAACGCGGTATCCGATATACAGCGGCGCGAGGGTAAGGTGGAGTGGCTTAAGATACAGGAGAAAAAGCTTGAAAGGCTTCTTGCCTCACCGAAAAACGGCAAGGTGAGCGAAGAAGTTTTGCAAAAATGGATATGCGATACAAGGGCGGATATAGAGAAAACACGCCGCGAACTCGGTTATACCGACCAAAACAGATAAAATCCGAAAGGGGAAATGTGAAATGGCAAAACTTCGTTATCTTGGGCACAGTGCTTTTTATGTTGAAGGAGAAGGGCTGAAGGCTCTCATAGATCCCTTTCTTACCGGCAATCCGCAGGCGGCTGCCGCAGCGGATGATTTTAACGATTTAAACGCGATATTTCTTACGCATGGGCACGGAGACCATATCGGCAGTACGGTTGAGATTGCAAAGAGAACGGGCGCGCCCGTATTTGCCTGCACGGAGCTTGCCGCCATTCTTGCGTCGCAGGGCGTGAAGGTGGAGGGTATGCAGGTGGGCGGAAGGGCAAAGTTTTCGTTCGGAAAAGTAAAATTCGTGCCGGCGTGGCACGGTATGGCTGTGACGCTGAACGGTGAGACGCGGTATGCAGGAGTGGCTTGCGGAATGGTGATTGAGGTTGAGGGCAAAAAAATCTACCATTCGGGAGACACTGGTCTGACTATGGAGATGCAGCTTCTTGAGGCCGAAAATATAGATGTGGCTATGCTTCCCATCGGCGGCTACTATACAATGGATATAGATGACGCGGTTCGCGCCGTGGGTATGATAAAGCCGAAAATAGCTGTTCCGATGCACTACAACACGTTCCCCGCCATAAAGGCTGACCCGTCAGAGTTTGCCGCGAAGGTCGGAGAGAAGCTTACAAGAGTAAGAGTTCTTGCCCCCGGCGAAGAACTGGAATTTTAAATTTATTAAAGAATAAAATATATAAAATATCCTAGTTTAGGGAGAGATTTTTGATGGATATAAACAGTAAGTCATACGGAGAACTTCTTAAGAAACGCCCTCTTAACGTACAGGCTCGTTTCGGAAACGAACCTATGGGGCTTGTCAGCGGACGCGATATTCTTGCCGCGAACAAGGAGATTGACGCCATAGTTCTTGCGGCAAATGTGCGTCACCCTCTGGTGATCAAGGCTGTGATGCAGGCGGCCAAGAATAAGAATGCCGCCGTGCTCCTTGAGATAGCAAAGTCCGAAGCCACGTACTGCGGCTCAAATTATGATAATATTCCCGAGTATGCGCTGAAGTATTCGGCTGAGATGGGACACGGAGCTGTGTTTGGGCTGCATGTTGACCATTATGCCATAAAGAGTCAGGACGATGTTCTGAAGGGCGTGGCTCATTTGAATAAGATTCTTATGAACGGATTCACTTCTGTTGCCATAGACGCCTCTCACCTTAACGACTATGACAATTTCGCCGCTACTCGCTCTATTTGCGGCTGGCTGCCCTCTGAGCTCGGACTTGAGGTCGAGGTTGGAGAAATAAAGGGAGCGGGAGAACTTTCTACCGTTGAGGAGGCTCTCTATTACATAGGCGGGCTTAATTCATGGGGAATTTTCCCGGACTATCTTGCCATATCAAACGGAAGTCTGCACGGAACTTATGATCCTACCGCCGGGCAGATGGAGGGCATAGACCTCGGGCGTACAAAGGAGATAGCCGATGCCATTGCTCCTTACGGCGTTTCCATAGCACAGCACGGTATATCCGGCACACCGCTCGATAAGGTCTCGACATTCCGTAAGTATGGTATACGTAAGGGAAATGTCGCTACGCTTTTCCAGAATGTCTATTTCGGAATAAAGATGGATCCGAATACGGGCAATGCCGTAATCGAGAACGGTACATTTGTTAAGGAAGCCGACCGCGGAATTTCCACGGAGCTTTGGAATGAGCTTATTACCGCCGGTGACGAAAAGGGAATGAGCCGCAAGAGCGGGGACTATAAGAAGCTGAATCTTCCCTTCTGCGACAAGATTATGTCTGAGCCGAAGCAGATAATAGACAGAACCGTGGACGAGATGACGTGGTGGGCGGAACGCTTCATCACGGCATTCGGAGCGGAGGGCAGTGCGGAGGCCGTCGCAGATGTGATGTCACGCCGTGTTGACCACAATGCATCGCCGGAACGCAAGGTGCTCGGCAGCCGCAGCTCTTACACCGAGGACGATGCTCCCGGACGCGGCGGAAATGACGGTAAAAATTACGACGATTAGTCTTTTGAACTAAAAGGGACTAAAAAAACTAAGAAATATATGCTCTGATATTTGAGAATCGGCGCGCCTTCCAATCGAAGGTTCGCCGATTTTTTTTTGCCCCAACTCTATCTTTGCGAAGCTTTGCACTAAGTTTTTGTTCTAAATGTGAAAAACAGCACATATTTTACTGTTACTTTTATTCGTAAGCCACAATACATATTCCTATGAGTAATATATAATCCGTACTAATGAAGTTTTCTCATAGATTTTACGTGCACGGTTTATCATGGGATTACACGAAGCGGCATCGGCGCAGTTACACGGTTTTGCATGTTTTGGGCACAAAGTTTCCTCTTACGGCTCATCCTCGGAGTTGTAAGGGGTCGGGTGGTTGTGTATTCGTGAAATGTATCGCTCTTTTGTGCTCCGGCATATCAGATTTCTTGCACTTAGTGATGGATGGGAGAGATTTATCAATGGAAAAAGGACGCGTAGATGTTTCAAATGTAATCAAATTTGCAGGTACATTCATAGCCTTTTTGATCGGTTCAGGCTTCGCAACGGGACAGGAAATACTGCAGTACTTCACCTCTTACGGCCTTAACGGTATTCTTACGGCACTTCTCATGCTCGCACTTTTCATCTATGTAGGAGCAAGCTTCATCAGCGCGGGCTTCAGCGAGAATTTTAAAAAGGGAAGCGATATTTTCGGCTATTACTGCGGCAAGCAGCTTGGTATGGCGTATGACTACTTTACAATAGCCTTTCTCTTTATGTCTTACGTTGTAATGATAGCGGGAGCGGGTGCAACGCTCAATCAGCACTTCGGCGTTCCCTATACCGCAGGCGCAATCGCAATGATGGTTCTTGCGGGCGGCACGGTTATTATGGGGCTCGGACGTATTGTAGACGTTATCGGAAGAATGGGGCCTGTTATCGTAGTGCTGTCAATAGCTCTCGGGCTCATCTCCATATTCAGAAATCCTGCAGGCATCGTAGAGGGCTCAGAACTTATAGCTTCCGGTTCCGTTGAGGTTATGCGCGCAGGTACAAACTGGTTCACCTCGGCCTGTTCATACGTAGGTTTCTGTATGCTCTGGCTCGCGGCCTTCCTTGCCGCTCTGGGCAAACGCGCCAACAGTACGAAGGAAGCTGTGCTCGGCACGACTTTCGGAGCTATCGGATTTGCGGCCGGCTGCCTTATCATGATGCTCGGACTTCTTGCCAACATCAAGGTTGTTGCGGGAAGCCAGATTCCGGCCCTTCTCCTTGCGGGAGAGATCAGCCACGTTTTTGCCACAGTGTTCTCCGCAATAATATTTGTCGGAATTTATACGACGGCCGTTCCCCTTCTTTGGCAGTGCTCCGCAAGATTTGCCGAGGAGAAATCGAAGAACTTCTACATTCTTACGATAGTTCTTGCAGCGGCGGGCTGCTTCATCGGACTTGCCCTTCCCTTTAATAAGCTCGTCAACATCATCTACGGAATCAACGGTTACGTCGGAATTCTTCTCCTTCTCTTCATAGTGGTGAAGGACGTAAGAAAGTATATGATAAAGAAGTAATTCACCCATTACACATAAAAGACTTGCCCCCGCTGCATGGAGGCAAGTCTTTTTTTAGGCGCAAAAACTCGTCGGCTTCTGTGCCTTACTGATGAGGGTGTTATAAAGTTTGCTTGGCGGCTAGGCAGCCTTGTCTTGTACCTCTTCCCGGAGCGCCATTACCAGACTGACTATTCCGCCGAGCATTACAAACAGGAATGGGAACGCGCCTACAATGCTTGCCGTCTGAAGAGCGGAGAGACCGCCTGTAAGCATCAGTGCGTATGCCATTGCGGCTTCAAGAATACCCCATACAAGAAGTTTTTTCTTGTCGGGGAACATTGCGCCGTTGTCGGAGAGCATTCCGAGCACGTAGGTGGCTGAGTTTGCCGAAGTGACGAAGAACGTGATGACAAGGCACATGACTATTATTGCAAGAACCATTGTTAGCGGATAATGTCCCAAGATATTGACGAAAGCCGTGGACGGATCTGCCGCGTATTCCGTAACTTTCTCAAGTCCCACTGTCTTTACAAGGTTAAGCCCGAGTCCGCCGAAAACGCTGAACCACAGTATACCTACTGTCGAGGGGATTACCATGACTCCGAGGATAAATTCACGGATTGTGCGTCCCTTTGATATACGGGCGATGAATGTGCCGACGAAGGGACACCATGCAAGCCACCATGCCCAGTAGAATATTCTCCAGTTCATTGTCCAATCGTTGGACTCAAAGATATTCAGCTTGAAGCTCTCATAGATTATATTCTGGAAGTAGAGTCCAAGCGTATTTGTGAAAATGTTGAGTTCAAAGAGTGTGGGGCCTATGATGAAGCAGGCTACCAGAAGGAGAACCGCAAGGAACAGATTGAGGTTTCCTATAAACTGGATACCCTTATCGACTCCCGAAACAGCCGTCCAGATATAGATTATCGCTATGACGACCACGATGGCAAGCCATGAAATGTTGTTGCTTGGTATGCCGAATAGGTATGTAAGACCGCCGTTTATCTGCATTGTTCCCAGTCCGAGGGACGTGCACACGCCGAGTATAGTTGTGAGCACCGCTATGATGTCGATTGTCTTTCCTATCGGGCCGTTTACTCTGTCTTCACCGAGCATCGGAATGAAGAGGGAGCTTACGAGTCCCGGTTTGCCTTTGCGGAACTGGAAATATGCAAGCGCAAGCCCCATTGCTCCGAAGCATGACCAGGGGTGGAAGCCCCAGTGCATGAAGGATGCGAGCATCGCGAACTGAGCTGCGGCTTCGCTTCCCGGAACTATTCCGAAAGGAGGTTTCACAAAGTGCGTGATGGGCTCCGCGAATCCCCAGAAAATCATGCCGATTCCCATACCGGAACCGAAGAGCATCGCGAACCATGATATTGTTGAGAATTCAGGCTTAGAGCCGTCGGGACCCAAAACGATGTTGCCGTATTTGCTGAAGGCTACCCAGAGGCAGAAGAGGAGGAACCCCGCTACCAATAACAGATAGAACCAGCCGAAATAGGTTGTTGCAAGATAGAGAAGCGTTTTTGAAACTTTGTCCATCCCTGTGCTGTTAAAGATAGCGACAAGCGTGATGGCGAGAGAAATAACCATTGAAACGACATAAACCATGTTCATTTTTGATTCTTGTTTTCCCGCATTATTCACTGCCGACTCCCCCTACCGGTTGTTTTTTTGAGACAAAAGAACAATCATCAGTACCCTTTTTTACAAATAACCGAAAACAGGAATTTACATCCAGTCGCTTTTTTCGGTTGCGACCGCTTCAATTCTTGTCTCGATATAAATGTCGTTAGCAAGACCGTTTGCGTCTGCATAGACATCTTTGTGCTCCACCGTTACTTCGATTGCCGAGCCGCTGTCTGAAGATTTTGAGGTTTCGTTCGAGCGCGCGAGCTCTTCCGCTTTTGATTTTGCAAATTCGCGTCCGTAAGCCACCGCGTCCTCCAAATGCTCAAAATATTTGCGCTCCCAGGTCGAATACAGAACATAGCCGAGGCCGCTATTTCCCGGTGTTATCAATATTTTTACGACTTCCATTATCCTTCCGACTGCGGCTCCTACAGCATTTGCTACCTCTGTATGTTCCGGAATTACGAGCCTTGCTCCCAGTTTATCCGCCATAAGAGGCAGCCATATACGCACCGGCGCTCCTATTCCTATTACCGGAATCGTCGGGCTTATTCTGCATGTGAGCAGGTCGTTGTCACTCGGACGGAACTGTTTTGCCGTAAGGTATTGGAATATGGGGTCATTCTCGATATCCAGACTGCTGCCTTCATGGTTGATTAGGCTCTGCCACGTCGTGTACGCGAGACGTTCCGTGACTTTTTCGATTACAAATTCACAGAATTTGTCGGGCGTCATGTCAAAGCGTTTTGCCAGAAGAGCCACCGCAATTTTTGCGGCAGAGCCGTTCCACTGCGTGTAAACTCCCTTGGCGTGCAGAATGTCTGTCGGTGTCACCGATATTTGCCCCAAAACTCCTGTTGTTACAAGGTGCTCAAAGTCGAGCATGTTTACATCTACATCAAGTTTTGACGCTATGTAGAACAGGCTGTGAGGCATTTCTCTCAGTATCTCGATGATGTTTTTCTCTCTCTCGCTCAGCACCACGGTCTGGTGCTCGTTCAAGAGCACATAGCAGTCAGTTACCTGAGCTATGACAAGAGGGTTCGTTCTCGGAAGGTGTATGTGTGAAAGTTCTTCTTCGAGATTCGGATACTGCGCAGCCATGACGGATATTGGCCATACGCGTCTCGGCCCGAGCTTGAAATTGCCGTGGCAGTCTTTTTGCACGTAGCTGTCTCCGCCGAGCCCGTATGTGTTGATCTCTGCCGCTTCCACTCTTGTGAGCCAGCCTCCGACTCGCGCTCCCTCTTTATTCAGCTTGGGAACGCCGTTTTTGAGCACTGCTATGTCTGTAGTTGTTCCCCCCATGTCGAGAACCATGCCGTTCAGCTCTCTTGCAAGGAAGTTTGCCCCTATTATGCTTGCGGCAGGGCCGGACAGTATTGTCTCTATCGGGCGTTCCATTGCCTGTTGTTCGCCCATAAGAGAGCCGTCGCCCTTAACTATCATGATAGGAGCTTTAATATTCCGTTCGCCCATGACTTTTTTAACGGAGGCAAGAAGTTCCTCTATAATCGGTATAAGACATGCGTTGAGAAGCGCCGTAACGCTGCGCTCCTTCATCCCGAGAGAGCGTGTGAGATGGTGCGTGCATACAACGGGCATGTTCAGCACTTCTCTTGCCAATTTCTGCATTATCAGCTCATGTTCGGGGTTCCTTATACTCAGATATGAGGAGATAGCAAGAGCGTCCACTTTTCCCCTGAGGCTTTCCAAAGCTTCACGAGCGGCGGCTTCGTCAAAGGGCTGCTTTTCGTTCCCGCGGATATCGTGTCCGCCTGGCAGATAACGAATTTCCTTTGCCGGTACGTCCTGTTCCTCCGAAAATCCAATCATAATAAGACCGACGGAGCAGCCGCGCCCCTCGACTATGGCGTTTGTGGCAAGCGTAGTCGAAAGGGCAACGAATTCTATCTCTTCTCCGTCCGCCATCTCCATATCTCTTATTACCGAAGTAATCCCTTTTGAAAGGTCTTCTCTTGTCGTAAGTGATTTTGCCTTGGAAACTATATTGTGGCGTTTTCTGTCTATAAGGACGCCGTCAGTATATGTTCCGCCGGTATCAATACCCAAAACAAATGACATGATACCCACCTCTGTATATAAAATTTAAAGATTTTTGCGCGCTGCTCAAAAGCTGCGCTGACAATATGCCGGATGGCAGAAGATCTGTCACCCGGCATGTACCGCTAAATGTTATTTACCTACTCCGGGGATTCTTCCTACCGCGTTATCGACGACATTCTTAAGTTTTGCCTTAATGTCGTTCGAAAGGGGAGCCGGTTCGTAATTTTCTATAATGTCGCGAACCTTTTCGTTGGCTCTCTGAGTAAGTGTCTTGTATCCGTCGCCCTTCCAGAGGTCATAGGAAGCTCTGCTGATGAGGTCTGACTTGAAGTTCTCGTTGAGGTTCTTCGGGATGTAGTCCTCGTCTGTGTCGTAGTCCAGGCTCCAATCATTTTCAAAACGTCCGCGGGGAACTACGGTCTCGATCTCTTCCATAGCGAGAGTGCGTTCCGTTACGGGGATACCGGAGGTTATGCGGCGCGCCATACCGACTATCTCGTCGTCTATGACAACGAGGTCAAAGTTTGAGGTTGTGCCGTATTCGCTGTATCCGATGTCGTGGTGGAGGTTGGGGCCCGAGAAGCTGGTCATCGCAAGCGAGAGAGCCGCTTCAATACCGGCCTGCTCGTCTATTATGCTGGAGTCGGTGCAGCCGCCCGTACCGAATACGGGGAGCTTAAGGTAATGACCCACATCTGTGAGAGCCGCGAGCATGAGGTCAAGTTCGGGAGCTCCGTATGAGAATATTGTCGATCCCATATCGAGCACGGTGTAGACTCCGCCGATGATGAATCCGGAACCCTCTCCCGCGCACTGGCTCAAAACGAGTCCGCTGAGGCTTTCTGCGATTCCCTGAGCCATGACGCCGGCCAGTGTTGCCGGAGCCGTACCGCCAGACATGATGCAGGGTGTGAAGATTATCGGAAGTCCCTTTTCTGCGCCCTGGATTATCTTAACGCAGGATTCTTCCGCTATGATTCCCGGTGAGATAGGCTCAATGTACACTGTCATGATCGGGTGCTTGCGGAGTTCTTCCTCGCTGCCCGCCATTATCTGAGCCATCTTTATGCAGTCTTCCTGTCCCCACTGGTCGCAGCACACGTTGACTATCGGCTTTGATGTGTTGAGGAACTGAGCTTCGAGTTCGTAGCGGTCGGCTATGAGCTTAGGTCTGTCCTGAACGATACCGAGGGACTGGGCATAATCTATGTTGGGGAGTGCGTCGAGAACTTTTGACGCCCAGCTTACGCTCTCATAAGAGGTGCGTATGCGCTCGCCCGTGTACGGGTGTCTCCAGAAGGGGTTTCCGGGGCCGGGGCCAAAATATGTGTGGTTCCTGTCGAGGAAAATTTCGGGGTTGCCCGTACGGTTGTTGCACAGTGTGATATGCTTCTGGCTTGTCTGAAGCGCTCTCTCTGTGATGTATGGCGGGATGCGGACGCAAATACCGTCGACGAAGCAGCCGTGCTTCCTCATAAGTTCGCGTGCGCTCTCATCGTGGAACTCCACACCTGTGCGGAACATCATTTCTTCTGCTGCCGCCACTATTTCCGCGCACTGTGCGTCGGTCATGACCTTCATCATAGGTGTGTTATATGCTTGATAGTTGACTCTCTTCTTCACGGTTATCCCTCCATCAATTAAAATTCGGCGTCAGCCTTGTCAACTACAGCCTTTATTGCCGCTGCCGCTGCGTCGTCGATACATGAACATGCAGGCTGTGCGAGAAGCATGTCAACATACTCCTCAGCGCGTTTGCCCAAGCTCTTTCCGCCTTCAGCCATCCAGTCGTCGATGCGCTTTCTTGTAATAAGGTTCGGCCAGAACTGTTCGGACTTGAAGAATACGCTTGTGTGCTCTTCGCCGAGGTATGCTCCGCCGGGGCCGACTATATCGTAAACGCCGCATGCGAGCTTATCTTCATCGACTTCGAAGGATTTCATAATTCTGTAAATTACGCTCATGACTTCGTCGCTGATTGCGAAGATTGAATTGCTGAACTGGCGTCCGCCTTCAAGCAAACCGCCGCCGCTCAGGATATTCGTTCCTGACAATGCCGTGGAAAGAAGTCCCATTGACATTTCAACGCCTGCCTGGGAGTCGGAAATAGCTGAATCAGATATTCCGGACGTGCCTGCGCAGGGGATGCCGAGGTAGCGGAAGAGGTTGGCGAACGCGGAACCCATAAGAGCGGATTCGGGCGCGCCGAAAGGTGCTTTGCCCTCTTCGTCCGAGGCGATTGTGAAGAGTCCGCCGGCGACTACCGGTGTACCTTCGCTTACAGCCTGTGCGAGTGTAAGGGCAACGAGTGTGTTGGCGAGAGCAAGAACAAGCGTTCCTGCCGTGGATGCCGGCGCTGTTTCTCCTGCGATGAGTTTATTCTGGTAGATAAAAGGGATACCGTTCTGCGCCGCGTATATAACCGCGCTTGTGGCATATTCGCTGTGGAAGCGGGCTTCCGCACACTCTATGGAAAGAATGATATAGGGGTTGCGGCGAAGTTTCTCCATACCGCCCACTGATGCGGCTGCCATTTCTACTGTTGCCTTTGCCTGCTTGGCGCAGCATACGGGAGCCAGTACCGGCTTTGTCGTGTGAGTCAGCACTGCCTGCAATGCGTGCAGGGAGGCTGTCTTTTCGGCTGTGTCCGTGGGAAGTCCGGGATACGTTACAAATTCAACATTTCCCATCTGCTCTGCGAGACGTGCTGTTTCGATTACGTCGGAGAGCTTAATGTCTCTCGGTTCGCCGCTGACTCTGTCGACGATCTGTTCGGCGTGTCCTGCGGGGCCGAAATGAACGTTTGCCGTTTCAAGCAGCATTGCGCGCTTGCCCTCTCTGTTGCAGAGGGTCAGTCTTGAGGGCGCTGTGCGCAGTGCCCATTCAAGTTTTGCGCTCGGGAAATGAACTATATTGCCCTCAACCCAGCAGCCCTTTGACTCCAATATGTCGCGGGCTTCCTTGGATTCTACTTCCGCTCCGCTGCGCTCAAGGATCTCGCATGCGGTTACGAAAATTTCTTCGCACTGGTCGTCTGCAAGCATCTTCCAGCTTATCGTCTGGTTTACGTCGTAGTTACAAGCTCTGAAATTACTTTTGGTTACATACATAGTCTCTGCTCCTTCCAACCTATGACTTTGATCTATGCGAGCAGGCGCTTGCAAAGGCCGACTGCCGAGAGTGCATCCGGTGAGTATCCGTCGGCTGCGATTTCAGCCGCGAAGTCATCGGATACGGGGGCTCCGCCGATGATAACCTTAACCTTGTCGCGAAGGCCTTCTTCGACAAGGAGGTCTATCGTGTCTTTCATGTGAAGCATTGTTGTTGTAAGCATTGCAGACATACCGATGACATCGGGATCGTTCTCTCTTATAAGCTTGACTATCGCTTCCGGAGATACGTCTTTGCCTGCGTCTATAACGGTGAACCCGTTGCTCTCAAGCATAATGCCGACAAGGTTCTTGCCTATGTCGTGAAGGTCCCCCTGAACCGTAGCGATAAGCACTGTGCCGTTTGAGTCCATCTTCTCGCCCGCCAAAAGCGGTTTTACTACGGAAAGTCCCTCTTCCATAGCTTTTGCGCTCATCAGAACTTCGGGGATAAACATCTTGTTTTCTTTGAAAAGAACACCGACCCTTGACATACCGACCACAAGACCCTTGTTGATGATATCGAGCGGCGTCTCACCGGCCTCAAGCAGAGCATTTGTAGAAGCAAGAACCAACTTGCGTTTACCTTTGATAACCTCTGTTGCTAGCTGTTCGTATGTGGACATTGTTCTACCTCCCTATTTTGATTTATACAAATTGCTGTTTTTTTAAGTATCTCGATTATAAACAGCAAAAAATTTTAACTCAACATAGCTAATATTGAGATATTTCATTGATGTTTAGGATTGATTCCTTAAGGACAGATAAAGACATCGAATCTATAACTTATTTTCATAGATTCGCTGATACTATGATAATTGCGAAAGAATCACATCTTTTTAAAACTTGTATCTCTGTTGACATAAGAAAATGTGATGAGATACCATTAAATTGCAAGAAGATAGGTTATTTGGTTCTAAAATAATTATAAAAAAGGAGCGGTTGCAAATGGGTAAACAGTTGTTGCTTGACACTCTTCGTCACACTGCGCAGACAAACGGAGATATTCCTTGGGTTCCGTTCGCTGGGGTTCATGCCGGTTTTCTGAAAGGTTACACTGCGAAAGAAGTGCTTCTTGACGGGGATAAGCTTTACGATTCTCTTATGGAGGTTCACAAGCTTTACACGCCGGACGGAATGCCGATAGTATTTGACCTTCAGATTGAGGCTGAAATACTCGGCTGCGAGCTTATGTGGGCTGAAAATAACCCCCCTTCGGTTCTCACCCACCCCTTTGAATCCGAGATGGTCGATCCCAAGACTCTTCCCATACCGACACCGGCAGACGGAAGAATTCCTATGGTGCTTGACGTAATGCACAGAGTAAAAGAGTCCGTAGGCGATGACACCGCACTTTACGGACTTATATGCGGACCTCTCACCCTCGCATCTCATTTGCGCGGAAGCGAATTCTTCATGGATATGTATGACGAGCCGGAATATGTCGAGGCTCTCATGGACTACTGCGCCGAAGTCAATATAAAAATGGCGGAGATGTACATTGATGCGGGAATGGACGTAATCGCAGTCGTAGACCCGCTTGTCTCACAGGTTTCCCCGGGACATTTTGAAGAGATGCTCTCTGCCGCGTTTGTAAAAGTGTTTGAGTACATACGTTCCAGAGGAGTGCTCTCAAGCTTCTTTGTCTGCGGCAACGCAAGCCAGCAGATAGAGGTAATGTGCAAGACTTATCCCGACAGCGTATCCGTTGACGAGAACGTTAACCTTGCCGAAGCGAAAAAAGTTACGGACACCTTCAATATCGCAATAGGCGGCAACATTCCTCTCACGACCACGATGCTCTTCGGCAACCAGAAGGACAATATGAAGTTTGTCGTAGACCTTCTCGACAATATTTCGCATAACAACCTTATCGTGAGCCCGGGCTGCGACATGCCTTACAATATTCCGCCCGAAAATACGATAGGAGCCATTCAGGCTATTAAGCACACCGAAATGGCGAGAACTATGATAGCCGGTTACGAAGCGGTCGACGACACTCTTGATGTGGAACTCCCCGACTACGCAAACCTCAAAAAACCCATGGTTGAAGTATTCACGCTCGATGCCGCAACCTGTGCTGCCTGCACCTATATGCTTGCTGCCGCAATGCTTGCGAAGGACGAGTTCAAGGACGACGTTGATGTTGTAGAATACAAGTACACAGTCAAAGAAGATATCGCCAGAACAAAAAAGATGGGAGTACAAAAGCTTCCCTCTATCTACATAAACGGCGAGCTGAAGTGGTCCTCAATAATTCCCAGCCGCCAGCAGCTCATTGACGAACTCAATAAATATATGTAATAAAATGTAACTGCTCAGCGTGATGGTCTTTGGCCATCACGCTTTTACCCGTTTGGGCAAAATACCATGCAGGGGGGAATTATTATGAGAGAACTGTTATGTAATGATCTGCGCTATGAATTTGTTGAGGAAGACCTTTTGGAACGCCTTCACTGCAGCGAGGATGATGAAATTTATCTTCGCGCAAAGGAACTCCTTGATAAAGCAATCCCGCTTCTGCACCCGGCATTTGTGGTCAAGGAATTTCCCGTAGATGAAATTAGAAAAGACGGAGTTGTGGTAGGCGGCGTGTTTTTTAACAGCAGGATTACGGCAAAGAAACTTAACGGTGAAAAAACCGTGTTTGTCTATATCGCGACTTGCGGCAGAAAAATCAACGAATACATAGATTCTTTAACCGATGTTTTGGACAAGTACATACTTGACCAAGTGGCATATTTGGCATATCTTCAGGCCATGGATATAATGTCTCTTAAGGTAGAATCGACATTTAAGATAGAGCGCCACATCAGGCTTTGCCCCGGGTCGATAATTGACTGGAGTATTGCGGACGTGAAGAAAATTTTCGTGCTGATGGAGGGACTCTATCAGAAAATAGATGTCAATGTCCTCGAAAGCGGGCTCATAAACCCTTTAAAATCCACCTCGGGCTTATTCTACGAAACACTGGAAGAGTTTGAGAGTTGCGCTATTTGTCCGCGTGCCAACTGCGGGAACCGCAGAATGGCCTTTGATGAAGACCTTCAGGCCCAAATGATAAGCAATGAAAATCTGTAAACTGTCGCCTCGCACGGGAAACGAAACTATTGCGGAACTGATGCGGCGGGAAAAAATAGATATAGATTTTCCCTGTGGCGGAAATCACACCTGTGGGAAATGCAAGGTGCTTGCCGTTGGTTCTTTAAGCGAGATATCTGCTTCGGAATCTAAATTTCTCTCAAGGGACGAGATTGATTCAGGCATAAGGCTTGCCTGTTTCGCGAAGGCTTACGGTGAAGTGAGCGTTCAGGTCAAGGGTGAAGATGAATGCAAAATAGCATCGGACGGAGCGGGTGAGCTAAATTCCTCGAATCCGATGATGGCAAAGGATGATTTCGGCGCAGCGATAGATATAGGAACAACGACGGTGGTATGCAAGCTGTACAATGCCTGCGGTGATGAACTTGGGGCAAAGGGAGAGCTAAATGCGCAGAAGATTTTCGGAGCCGATGTTATATCCCGCATAAACTACGGCATACACAACGGCAACGAGGCTCCTCACAATGCCATAATTGACCAGATAGAGCGTATGCTGGACTCCTTGGCGGCAGAAGCTTCCGTTGAAAGAGATAGAATTACGCACGCAGTGGTTACAGGGAATACCACGATGCTGCACTTCTTTGCCGGGCTGAACCCACGCGGCATAGGCTTTGCGCCGTTTGTGGCGGAAAGCCTTTTCGGATCTGAAAATCATGATATACTGAAAAATATTGCAGTGTTTATCCCTCCGTGTGTCAGCGCTTATGTAGGTGCTGACCTTGTTTGCTGCGTGCTGGCTTCCGACATGTGCGCAAAGGGTGAAATGTCTCTTATCATTGATATCGGCACGAACGGTGAGATGGCTCTGACAGAGGGCGGAAAGATAATATGCTGTTCCACCGCTGCGGGACCTGCATTTGAAGGCGCGGGAATCTCCTGCGGAATGGTTGCATCTGCGGGAGCCATAAGCCATGTGTCTTTTGACGGGGTAGACAAGGGGATGCACTGCGAAGTGATAGGCAAAAAACCGCCCAAGGGAATATGCGGTTCCGGTGTTTTAGACGCAGTGGCTGTTCTCTCGGATCAAAAAATAATTATGCGAAGCGGGCGTCTCACGAACGATGCCGAATCTCCGCTTGTTGACTTTGTGGACGAGGACGAGACGAAGTTTACATTCCCGGGGACCTCTGTATCTGTGACGCAGGAGGATGTCAGGCAGGTTCAGTTGGCAAAAGGCGCTATAAACGCCGGTGCAATGACTCTTCTGGAATACTGCGGCTGCTCGGCTGAGGAGATTGAAGTTTTGTACCTTTGCGGAGGCTTCGGCTCGTTTTTAACCCCATCTTCTGCGGAGGCAGTGGGGCTGATACCTTGCGGAACTTCGGAAAAAACGGTGGTAATGGGCAACGGCGCCTTGACAGGTGCTGCTATTTTGCTTCTTGATAAAACAAACATTGATAAAATAAAGAGTATTGCGGCATCATCGAGATACATTGAGTTGTCGGGCAACGATATCTTTATGGAACACTACATAGAGTCGATGTCATTTCCGGGAGAGGAGGAAGAGTAGTTATCGGCACAATAAAAGCCGAATTCCTTAAGAAAGCTAACGATAATGGAATAGGATTGGTGATGTATCCATGAACTTAATACAACTACAGTATTTTTGTTCGGTTGCACGCTGCCGAAATATGAGCAGAGCGGCGGATGAAC
>CAZBYL010000033.1:0-27554 GCA_964496275.1 uncultured Synergistaceae bacterium
AACAGTGAAAATCTGTTATTTTATATGTCCACTTTTAAGGGTGCAGATCAGGGCACAGCGGGCAGACGGAGAAAGGTGCCAAAGCCGCTTCAGCCTGCACAGAAGCACATCCGGCGGACATGGTTAAGTTCGGCAAATAATATATTGTTTTTCATATAATTTTGAACAGACGTTCTTTAAAAATCACGGCTCTCTTCTGTTAAATAGTTTAAAATTTGTGACAAAAAGACATGTGGAACAAGTGTCTTTGCACATATTGACTTTTTGACGCGCAGGAATATTATTATGCAATGGGCTGCATGAGGAAAGCGGTTCAAGATGTAAATCAAAGGAGGTGCAGTTGAATGAAGAAGAGCTTTATCGTTTTTGTTCTGGTCGCTTTTGCCGTCATGTCTCTCGCGACAGTGGCATCGGCTGCCAACGCCAAGTTCCATATCGGAATCGTGACGGGAACCGTTTCGCAGAGTGAGGACGACCTTCGCGGCGCCGAACTTCTTATTCAGAAGTACGGAGACGTGTCAAAGGGCGGTATGATTAAGCACCTCACCTACCCGGACAACTTCATGTCCGAAATGGAAACAACAATCGCTCAGATAGCAGGACTCGCAGACGACCCCAAGATGAAGGTTGTCGTAGTCAACCAGGCAATCCCCGGAACAACAGAGGGTTTCCGCCGTATCAAGGAGAAGCGCCCCGATATCCTTTGCTTCGCCGGTGAAGCTCACGAAGACCCGAACGTTATCTCCTCAGTCGCAGATATGTCCGCCCACACAGACTTTGTCTACCGCGGATACCTCATCATCAACACAGCCAAGAAGCTCGGCTGCAAAACCTTCGTACATATCTCCTTCCCGCGCCACATGAGCTATGAGACGCTCGGACGCCGCCGCGCCATTATGGAGCAGGCATGCAAAGACCTGGGCGTGAAGTTTGTATTTGAAACAGCTCCGGACCCCACGAGCGACGTAGGTGTGGCCGGTGCGCAGCAGTTTATCCTTGAAAAGACCCCCGCATGGGTCAAAAAGTACGGAAAGAACACAGCGTTCTTCTGCACAAACGACGCCCACACAGAGCCTCTTCTCAAGCAGCTTGCCAAACATGGCGGCTACTTCATCGAAGCCGACCTTCCCTCACCCCTTATGGGATATCCGGGAGCTCTCGGAATCGACCTTACAAAGGAAGCGGGCAAATGGCCCATCATCCTCAAAAAGGTTGAGCAGGCAGTCGTCAAAGCCGGAGCGAAAGGCCGCATGGGAACATGGGCATACTCCTACGGCTACACAAACAGCATAGCGTTGGCGGAATTCGGCAAGCGCGTTGTTGAAAAGAAAGCCAAAGTCACAAGCAAAAAAGACCTCATGGCATGCTACGCCGAGTACACACCGGGCGCCAAGTGGAATGCAGGTTACTACACAGACCTCGGAACAGGCGTAACAAACAAGAAGCACTTCCTCGTCTACCAGGATACCTACATCATGGGCAAGGGCTACATGAACGCCACAGCAGTAAAGGTTCCCGCGAAGTACGAGAAGGTTAAGTTCAGCAAGTAGTCACTGCTATATGTCATAAGTTAATCCCAAAGCGGCCGCCCATTTAAGGGCGGCCGCTTTTTTTTGCGGCGGAAGCGGCTTTGGTTCTAAGGTTCCGAAGAGTCAAAACCAACGACGCTTTACCCCGCACTGAAGCGTTGATGAACACTCTAAGCGATTCACACAAATCAGAAAACAGCTGATTTGGTTCTCTGATGAACACACTAAGTGATTGATGGTAAAACTAAGTTCGCCTACGAAAATCATAGATTTTCTGCCTTACTTATCGCACAAAACGAAAATACGTCGTTTTGGCTCTCTACTTATGCTTATGCGGGGAGACGATAAGGGCGAACATTTGCGAAGGAGACGATAAGGGCGAAAACATGCGAAGGAGACGGGAGGGGCGAAAATCGTTGAAAAACAGTGTGTCGTTGATTTTGCCCTTAAAGCCTTCCCCCTTTGTGGGGAAGGTGGCTGCGGACGGACTTACGCAGACGGATGAGGGTGCTCTTGACCTTGTTTTGTAGTTTCACAGACGTTAAGCCCCAAAACCCAAAAGCACCCCTCATCCGTCAGAGCAAAAGCATGCTCTGCCACCTTCTGGGTGTAACAACCAGCCGATTCGCACAAAACGCAAAAACATCGTTTTGGCTCTCTGGCCGCCCACAACGGGGGGAAGGCTATATAGGCAAAATCAACGCCCCACCCCCCCTGCCCCTAACCATCGTTCAACCATTGCTCAACCACTGTTCAACCATCGTTCAACGCCCCTGCCCTGCCCCTGCCCTTGCCGCCGCTTTTCGTCTCTGTTTTGCGGGTTTTCTCTGTTATCTTTGCCTGATGCTGTTATAATTGTGGAATACGGTACTTTTGGGGGGAGATCGTTCGTGTATTTTTATAAAGATCTTTTTGCTTCGCTCTGTTTTATTTTTTTCGGAGCGGCTCTTGCTTTTAAACATCCCTATCTCTATTTCGCTGCGATGATGTGCGGCTGTTTTTCCATAACCGCGAAGAAGAAGGGTTGGCCTGATCCGATGTGGGCGAAGCTCTATATCGACAGTTTTAACTCGTGGATTGAGAGCAAGAGGCCTAAGAAGGAGTTTTCCGAGGACGAGGAGATAAAGCCGCTTCCTCCTTTGGACGAGAACAGGTAAATTGACGGAAAAATCGGCGGCGCGGGAAGTATTTTTTGCTCTGATATTTCACCTTCGGCAGTTTTCGAGGGTGATTTTTTTATTTTTATCCTGCTGTTCTGTTGGTGGATTGTAATTCGCCTGCGTATTTGATATGTGATTTTCCCTGTGCCAGCAAGCGCTTTTGAAAATATCAGATTGTTATATTTTTTATAGATTAAATCATCATATAATGAATGCACATAATTATCCTTCGCGACACTTATCTGCCTGAAATGTCTATCATTGACAGAAACACCGTTCTAATATATCTTATCGGTGACGTAATGGGTGTTTCGGTTTCGTCACCGCTTATTTTTAATAAAAAACTTCCGATATAGAAGAGTAATATAATAAATTTTAATAAGAATAGATGCAAATTTAGGGCTTAACCTTATAGATGTTTTTGTCTTGATACATCAGTGTTTATCAGCCTTGTGCTGTATACATAGTAGGCAAGAAACAAAAATTGAGAGGAGTTGCACTATTTATGAACATCAGCAAGAAAATCGCACTTGTACTTTCCGCAGTTCTCGTACTCACCGCAATGGCATCAGTCGCATCGGCAGCACCGCTTGTTTTCCGCTTCGCCGGACAGCAGCCGCCCGAACATCTTTGCACAACAATGATGAATGATGTCGCAAAGGAAATCAAAGCAAAGACCAACGGCCGTGTGGAAGTCAAAGTTTATCCCGCCAGCCAGCTCGGCAACTATTCACTCGTTATGGAAGAGATGCTCCGCGGCACAATAGACATGTCCGTAACGTCTTTTGCCAGCGAATTTGACCCCCGTTTCGAACTCGTCTACATCAACGGTTATGTGAGCGGCTATGATTCAGCGAAGAAAGTTTTCGCACCCGGCGCATGGCTCCCCAACAAGCTTAACGAGCTCGGCAAGCCCCTCGGCGTCCGCGTTCTCGGCGCATACATCGAAGGCATGATCGGTATCGGTTCCACGAAGCCCGTAAGAGATCCCCTCAACCCGAAGGTTGACAAGGGCGTGCTTACCCGCGTTCCCAATATGGATGTTTACTCACTCGCAGCCAAGGCAATGGGCTACCGCACAATCACGATTCCCTGGTCAGACGTTTATCAGTCAATGCAGACAGGCGTTTGCGACGCGGTTGACGGAATGGCGACACCTGCGGCATACACAATCCTCGGCGACGTTATCAAGCATTGGTATGCAACAAACTACTCAATGGAATATCTTCCCTTCATGATCAGCGAAAAGTCATGGAAGAAGCTCTCACCGGCAGACCAGAAGGTGTTCATGGAAGTAGCGAAGAAGTTCACGGTCAACTCCATCAACACAGCTCAGAAGGAAGACAACAAGTACATGGACCTCATGAAGAAGAAGGGTATCAAGGTCTACAAGTACAGCGAAGCAGAGCTTAAGCCCATCAAGGCAGCATGCGTAACAACATGGGACGAACTCGGCAAGCGCGGTATGACACCCCAGCTTATGAAGGAGTTCAAGAAGAACCTCGCGAAATAAGTTTTTTGCGATAAGCGGTATATCAGGCGGAGTCTCGTTATGAGGCTCCGTTTTTTTGTGCCTTTTTTCCGCGTACTGCCCCTTTAATCTATTTTCAATTTAAATTATTTGGTGTAATATACTGGACGTGGTCTAATATAGGATTTACGCTGTTCATAATTTCAATTTCACAATGGTAAGAAGAGGTGTTTTGTATGTCGTCTGAGGGCTGTGACAGAAGTTTTTCCGTTATTGAGCGGGCTTGTTTTGAGTATTTCAAGTCCCAAGACGGGCGTTCGCCGATGGATGTTGTTTTTCATGTGATGGACGATGGGAATTTCCCGATGCACAATTTTGCTCACCACTATCTTGTGCCCGCCCTGCTTTTGTCCGCTGTGTATGCGGAGCAGGGCGTGTCTTTTGAGAAGTTCAGCGCGGATATGAAGCTTGTCGCTGAGAGAGCGCAGAACGTTTTGCCCGCCTTTTGCGGTTTTTACGGCGCTTGCGGAGCGGCTGTCGGCTGCGGTATTTTTATGAGCGTGTTTACAGGCACGACGCCGCTTTCCAAGGATACGTGGGGGCTTTGCAACGGGGCCACGGCCGGCGCTCTGGCAAAGATGGCGGAGATTGGCGGCCCGCGATGCTGTAAGAGGAATACTTTTGCGGCTCTCGTTTTTATGAGGGATTATCTCGGCAGCCGCATGTCCATAGACATTGATATACCACGCGATATTAAGTGCCGTTACAGCAAGTTTAACAAAGAGTGCCTTGAGTCGTCGTGCCCGTTTTTTGAAAAATAGCTTCTGCTGCTGTGCTGATGGGCTCTCTGTTTTCCCGCGGGCGCCGTGGATTTTCGGTTTTGCCGTGTGAGTGTGAGAGTGCGCTGTTTCTGCTTTTAAATATGCTGTAGCTTTCGGCTGTTTTATTGTGTGTCTGTTTTGCGATATGAATATTCGGAGGTCGTTTTAAGATAAGGAGTTATAAGTTTTTTTCTGCGGCTTTTGTTTTTCTTTTAAGTTTCTTTGTCCTTCCCTCGTTCGGAGCGGAGAATACTCTTCTTGTGGGAAATACGGGAAACAGTATTAAGCCCGCTATGGTGGTGCTTGCCGCCGAGATGGGGTATTACAGGGATGAGGGGCTTGATGTTCGGATTAAGCAGATTTCAAATCTCAATGAGGGTATTACAGCGGTGCAGATGGGCAAGCTGGATATTTTGCCGCTCGGTATTATCCCCGCGCTCTCTTTTGTTTCCAAGGGTGCGGACCTTGTGATATACGGAGGCACGATTGCGGAGGGGAGTCAGGGCATCACTTTGCCGCAGAATAGGGATAAGTATAAGAAGCCTTCGGATTTTAAGGGCAGGAAGGTCGGTGTTTTCAGGGCTGAGACTGGGCACATGATTCTCAAGTCATATTTGCGCGAGGGCGGTCTGAACCTTGAGCGCGATGTGACTGTTATTCAGTTGGACGGCTTTCAGACGATAATCGAGGCCGTTTCAAAGGGTATGATAGATATAGGTATGGTAAACAGCGGATTTGGGCTTATCGCGGAGAAGAAGGGGCTTGCGGTTGCGTTCAACATAGGGGATATTGCGCCGAACGCCGTGTGTTGCCGCCAGACTGCGTCACGGAGCGTTTTTAAGGATAAGCGCGCCGCTCTTGTGAAATTTCAGGTGGCGAACCTTCGCGCTTATAAGCTGATGAAGGACGACCCAAAGACAGCTATAGCCAAGCTCAAAGCGTATTCCGGCCAGCCGGAGGATTATGTCAAATACTGTCTGTACGGTGATGTTATGGTGGTGACGATGGACCCCGCCGTGAACAGGATAAAGGATTTTTACGCAACGATGGGCAAGAACGGAGATTTGCCGAGCTCACCGAAGAAAGATATTACGGAGAATACAGATTCGTCGATTTATAAGGAAGCTCTCTCTGTGATGCTCAAGCGTTATCCCAACGATAAAAATTTCAAAAAGATGGAAAAAGAGTTCTCAAAGAATAATCTGTAATGGATATGTGCGAAGCTATTCGGGCGGACAATGTCTCATACAGGTATGGACGCGAGAGCGGGCCGACTCTCAGCGGGCTCTCTTTTTCCGTGAAGAAGGGCGAGTTTACCGCGATATTGGGGCATAGCGGGTGCGGAAAGAGCACTCTGCTTAGCCTTGTGATGGGGCTTATTTTCCCGCAGTCGGGCGAAATTTTTGTAAACGGCGCGCCTGTTTTGGGCGGCGGTACGGATCGCGCCATAGTTTTTCAGGATTGTTCCCTCTTTCCCTGGATGACGGCGCGTGAGAATGTCGCCTTCGGAGCGATGGAGGCTCGGCGTTTGCCCAAGGCTCAGGCGCGTATGATAGCCGATATGACTCTCGATATAGTGGGGCTTTGCGCGGGAAAGGAGAAGTATCCGAGCGAGCTTTCGGGCGGTATGAGGCAGCGCGCCGCGATAGCGCGTCTGCTTGCCATGGACTCGGATATTTGGCTTTTCGACGAGCCGTTCAGCGCGCTTGACCCTGATATGAGGAGGTCGCTTCAAACTCTGACTGCGGATATGGCAAAGGATAAGACGACGGGGAAGACAGTGCTTTTTGTCACTCACAACATAGACGAGGCAATAATGATGAGCGAGCGCATACTTTTTATGGACGGCGGCGGCTTCACCGCAGATATAGAGGTTCCGTTCCCATATCCGCGCAGCAGGGAGATTGTGCGGACAAAGGAGTATTTCGCGCTCTCGGACAAGCTGGCGCGCATGTTCTACGAAAGCAGGCCGCAAAGATGACGCGCCACAAAAGTCTCGTAATTTCGCAGAGCCTCTTTCTCGCTCTTCTCTCCCTTCTTGCTGCGGAGCATGGCTGTGGCTTGAGTTCGTGGCGCGTTCTGCTTTTTGCCGTGCTCGGGGCGAACGGCATCTACCTTGTGAGATATTTCAAAAACGCATCGGCGCGTGTGCCGCTATCCGGAATTTCCGTCATAATAAACAGTCTGCTTTTGGCGTGGGAACTTGCTTCCGTCACATACAAGACGGCAAACCCCATACTTTTGCCGCCGCCCGCCGAGGTTTTTCAGGTGTTTGAGAGCTACGCGCCCCTGATGCTTCGCGGCGTAGTATCCTCCCTCGCGCTTTTGGGGTTCGCAATGGCGACTGCTCTCTCTTTGGGTGTGCTTACAGGGCTCTTCATAGGAAGAACGCCCGTGCTCTGCGGAATATTTCTGCCGATAGCAAAAGTCCTAAGCCCGATTCCGCCCATAATTTACAGCCCCTATGCTGTCGCAGTCATGCCCACCTTCAAGAGCGCGGCGGCCCTCATCATCACGCTTGGAATATTTTGGCCCGTATCCATGAACATAATAAACAGAGTCTCCGGCATGGACAAAAGAATTATAAACTCCGCAAAAGCGCTCGGCATAACGCACATGGGTATGGTGTACAAAATCCTTTTGCCATACCTTCTTCCCGGAATAATAAAGAGCCTTCACGTCACACTTTCAACCTCATTTCTCCTGCTCACAATGGCGGAGATGATGGGAGCCTCAAGCGGGCTCGGCTACTTCATAAAAAACTATGCGGACTACGCCAACTATACAAACGTGATAGCAGGCATAATCCTGATAGGAATTGTGATTACGGCGCTGAATATGGCTGTGACAGAAGCGGAGAAGAAGTTTATCAAGTGGACGGAGTAGCTGCGGGACAAAACGGCGGCAAAACGAAAAGACACCGAGCCCGCTTTTGTGAAGCTAAACAGGCTCGGCAACATGGAAGGATTTATACTGTTTTGGGATGGGTATAACCGTTAAGCGGGGATATAAACACTTAATGCGTCTGCTGCGAGCTCACGCAGCTTCCGTTGCCTTACCCCATATGTCCTCCGGTCTGATTACCTCTTTCGTTAAAAATATAAACGTAATTTCCCCTTCTTATACTGACGCTTGACTGAGTGTAACCGACAAGTTCTCCGAGCTGGGAAAAAAGCTGATTACCCCTATCTCCGAAAACATATACAACATTGCCGCGCTGTGTTGCAGATCCTATTGCCATTTTGACATACCCCTTTCTTCTGACTGCCGATAAGATAAAAGCTGCCCGTAAAACCGCGATAAAGGTGTATCCTCTCACAGTGCTCTCCGATGTGTGTTGAATACATAACGTCGGAAATTTAAAAGAAAATGCTAAAACTCAAACTTTTTCAAGATATAAGTGCGCTCCACTTCAAAAGCTGAGTACAGTCCGGTGAGTTATCGGTATTCTGAGAATCCCTAAAGAACTTGCCGGGCATTAGCAATTTTCCGCAAAACTGTTTGCATAACCTGCTAAAAATTTCAATGGTACCTGCTTTGAGCGTAAAATTCTGCCTTTGTCGGAGGAAAAGCCACGGCGCGCCATATTCCGCAGAACACGCCGACGATTTTACGCTGTACTGTGCTTTGTAAGGGAGAGGGACGGACAGAGAACTTTGGCATGCAGGCACTCCGGGCGCAGCGGATAAATTGTGAGAAATGAAAGTAAATCGCTGCGGTGTTCAGCTCCCCTTGATGTGGAATATTATAGGGAGGTCGCCGCAGTTTTTCTTGGACTGTCAGTCCGGATTTTTGTAATTATTGATATCCGTAAATTCTCCCGACATCAGAACGAACCCGGGGTTAAATCCGCTGATATCGCCGAATATACTGTGGGGCATACCCCCGATTCTTTGGTTCGCGCTGAACGGAATCTCGGATCTTATGCTGTTTTTATGGAGGGTGAAGCCTGTTTTTGGGTCATAGCTTATGCACCAGCCGATATTTTGTTCGATCTTGTAAATTACCGCTCTCTTTGTATTTTTATCAAAAACCTTTCTTCTCTTGGCGAGCACGGTGAATATCTCCTGTATGCCGTCGTCGTCGAGGTCAAAAAAAAGCACCTCTCCGTAATAGGACATCTTTCCGCTTGAGTCTGCCTCATTAGGCGCGCTGTACCGGAAGGTATATTCGGCGCTGTGCCCCTGTTCGTCCGACAGAAGCAGAGTCAGAGTGTCGCCCGTCATGGAAGCCTCCGTTCTTACCATGCTGCCGCCGAGAGACATCTTTGCATGTTTGGCAGACCGCCCGTATGTATCGTTCAGCAGCAGTGCGGGGCAATAATTATTATCCGTCTGTATGACCACGCGCTCATCATCCGCGCCCATTATGAGGCCACCGTTTGCAACGGATGCGGGCTTATTCTCCGGTTTTGGCTCAGACGGGAAAACTTCTTTCTTGCTCTTGGAAAGCGCGCCTGTCGGTTCGGGAGCGGGCACGGCTTTTGCCTTTGCTTCCTGTGCTTTCTCCTCTTTTTTGTCCTCGGGCAAAATCGCAGACACATCTTTCTCAATCGCAGCGGGAGCCGGCACAGTTTGTTTCGGCGCATGGGTTGGGGCGAAGAACAGATAAAACAGAGCGGCGGAAACAACAACTAAGCCGCACAGACCAAATGCCGGCAGCAGTTTCCTCCGTTTGATAAATCTGCGAACCTCTTCCGCATCGGAAAACCTGCTTTGCGGGTCAAACTTGGCGCACCTTGCTGCGGCCGCCTTGAGAGCTCTGCACCCGCCGCAGCCTGATACTGCTGTCTGAATAGTTTTTCCGAAAGCAAAAATATCCGTCCTTGGTCCGGACTGACCGAAGCCGTACTGCTCCGGGGCGGCATACCCCTGCGTACCGAGCTGGGAAGTGTCATGCTCCTCATTCTCCCTATAAAGCCGCGCGATACCGTAATCGATAAGTTTTATTCCGTGCTCGCCGACGATAATATTTTCGGGTTTTATGTCGCGGTGTATGATACCGTTTTGGTGCAGCACCTTCACCGCGAGCAGCAGCTCATCCCCCAGACGCTCCAATTCCCTCTCCGTCATGGCTCCGCGTTCGGCAATCTTGTCGAGCCTCTCACCGTTCGCATACTCTTCAATGACAATAGTGTCTGAATCGAAAAAAACATCATATATTTTGGGAATAAAGGGGGAATCTATATTCTTAAGCACGCTGAATAATTCGCGTTTATCCTCATGATAACTTCTCTTTACATACCTGTGGCCGTCCAGGGAAGAAATAACCAGCTCGACGCTGCACATTTCTGTCTCGTGCAGACATTTCTCCGTACTCAATATAAAAAGTTTATACTTTTCCGTTTCGGTTAACATCCCCGGGCTCTCCCTACCATAATCTTTAAGATTGCTGTACAATTTTACCATCTTATAGAATTTTGGTGATACTATGGAAAATACCACGGAAGAACTTCTCAATAAGATAAAAAAGTGCACAGATATTACAAAGTGTGTGGAAGAAAACAGGGAGGCATACCTTAATATTACGCCCGTTCAGTATCTCAATAATCTTATAGAAGTCAAAAAACTTATAATTGCGGATATCGCCGAAGGTTCTGAGCGTGGGGATTACGTGTACAAGGTCTTTTCCGGCAAGCGAAAAGCAAGCCGCGACGTACTGATAGCAATAGCTTTCGGAATGAACCTGACACTGGACGAAACCCAGCTCCTGCTGAGAATCGCATCAAAAGCACGGCTTGACCCAAAAAACGCACGAGATTCGGTAATAATCTACGGTCTCTACAGCAGTCTAAGGATCAGCCATGTCAACGATATCCTATACGAAAGATCAGAACGCCTACTATAAAAATCCCCCGGTTACCGTAAGTAAGGAGGGAAAAATGGTTTTTGGCAAGAAACAACTATTTTGCACCTTTGGCCGGTTCACATAAAATTTGGGATAGGCACAAAGTTTTTTCCTTCCCGAAATAACGAAATAATTTTAAAAACCGCCCTCTGCTTTCGCTCGGGGCGGTCCTGTCGGGATCCAAAGTTATCGCTGCTTCCGTCCGCAATTACGCGGAGAGCGAGAGCAAGCTCCTATACTTCGGATATGCAAGGTTGTCTTGGGCTATGTATATTTCAACGCCGTCCGCTATGCGCCTGATCTCGTCCATGAGCGGAACAACTTCATTCACTATCGCGTCTGCGCGCTCTTTAAGCTGCATCGCCCCAAGCTCTTCTTTCATCGCGGTGAGCTGCTTTGTCTTTTCCATCAGCCCAACTCTGGCTTCCGCAAGTTTGAAGATGTGCTCGTGCCAATGCTTCATGCCGGGGATGTCCATCTCCGCCACGATGTCATAGGAAGTTTTTTCCATGAGAATCTGCTTTGATATGCTGGGCAGGATTCCCTCCCACACCATGTCGCGAAGAACTGCCATCTCTATCTCTATGCTCTTGATAAAAGCTTCCATCCTTATAACGTGGAAGGCTTCCATCTCTTTTTTCTTGAATACTCCCATCTCTTCGAGCATATCGAGAGTTTTGGGCTCCATAAAGAGGTCTATCGCATCGGGAATCGTCTCCGCCTTGAGTATGCCCCGGCGGCGTGCCTCCTCGTGCCACTCTTCCGTGTAAGCGTCGCCCTCAAAACGGATGTGGCGGCTCATTTTTGACACCTCACGTATTGTCGAAAGAGCCGCATCCACAGGGTCTTCGCCGTTATCGATTCTCGTCTCGAAGAGCGAAAGGAACTTCTCAAGCCCCGCTGCCCAGACGGAAAGAAGAGCCGTCACGGGAACCGCCATAGCCTGAGATGCGCCCGGCGCGCGGAATTCAAACTTGTTGCCGGTGAAGGCAAGAGGGCTGGTTCTGTTTCTGTCGCTGTCGTATGCCACAATTTCAGGCAGCTTTGCAAGCCCGAGGTCGAGCATATTCTTTGCCGGCATATCCTCGTCGCAGCAGCCGTCCTCTATGGCGCAAATAATTCTGTTTATCGTATCTCCGAGATACACGCTTATGATGCTCGGAGGCGCTTCGTATCCGCCCAGTCTGTAGAGGTTGCCGGGAGTTGCGACGGATGCCTGCAGCAGACCGTAATATTCCGACACGCCCTGAACGAACGAGGAGAGGAACGAGAGGAAGATGACGTTCTTTCTGTGGTTTGTGGAGGGCTTCAGAAGGTTGCGCCCTTCGCTGTCCTCAAGAGAAAAGTTTATATGCTTGCCGCTTCCGTTCATTCCCATAAAGGGCTTCTCATGGAACAGAAGGCGCAGCTCGTGCTGGCGCGCCATCTTGCGCATCGTCTCCATAATGAGCTGATTCTGGTCGCAGGCAAGGTTTGCCTCGGTAAAATTCGGCGCAAACTCAAACTGGCAGCGCGAAGCCTCGTTATGACGAGTAGCAAGGTCAACGCCCAAACGCGCCAAATCGCGCTGAACGTCCTCCATATATGCAAGCACCCTTGTGGGAATCGCGCCGAAATAGTGATCCTCCATCTTCTGGTCGCGGGGAGGGGGAGAGCCCACGAGAGTGCGTCCGCAGAAACGTATATCCGGACGCTTTTGCGCGCGGGGCCTGTCCAAAAGGAAAAACTCCTGTTCGCCGCCGACTGTTGCGCGCACACTGCGCACTCCCCTGTTGCCGAAAAGCTTCAGCATCTTGAGAGCGCGTGACTCAACAGCGTGCATCGAACGGAGAAGATATGTCTTTAGGTCAAGAGGCGAACCGTCATAGGCGAGAAACACCGAAGGAATACAGAGAGTGCCGCCCTTTGGGCTCTTTATAATAAAAGCGGGGCTTGTAGGGTCCCACGCGCTGTAGCCTCGTGCCTCAAATGTGCTGCGTGTGCCGCCGGAAGGGAAGGAAGAGGCGTCCGGCTCGCTCTGCATAAGGTCCTGTCCGCGGAAAGACTCCAAAGGAAAACCATTCTCGTCCGCCGTCACAAATGCAGTATGCTTTTCCGCAGTCAGCTCCGTAAGAGGGTGGAACCAATGAGCCCAGTGGCTTGCCCCGTTATTTATGGCCCAATCCTTCATCGCGAGGGCTACCGTGTCCGCAATACCGGAATCCAACTTCTGCCGGCCCTCCATCGCAGCCGCCAAGTTCTCGTAAACGTCCTTGGGAAGACGCTCCTTCATCGCTTTGTGGTCAAAAATGAGCGAACCGTAAATATCGCGCATCTTCTTAAACTCTTTAACTTCCGTCATACATGACACTCCCTTCGCACATAAAAAATTACTCGCTTGTTATACACCTTGTTAAGCATATATGCAAGCATTTTTTTGCGCTTAGTTTGAGTAATGTTATGCAGAAAAATAATTTTTTAAAAAATAAGCAGTGAATACATCAAAAAATCTGCCAAAAGCCGAACGCTACCTCTTATTAACCAGCCAAACCCCGCACATGGTCATGGCTCCTCCGATAAAAAGCCACACAGTAAAACGCTCCCCGATAAGAGTATAGGCGACCGCGGCTCCCGCAAGCGGCTGCAAAAACTGAAAAACCACAACTCGGGCGACGGGAAAGACAGAAAGTGCGTGAAACCAGAAAAGATAAGCCAACGCCGAAGAAAGAGCTCCCAAAAAGACAAGCGCGCCCCACGTGCCGAGGCTGAAATGGCTTATACTTGAAAAATCACAGCCGGTAAGCCAAGCAAAGGGAATACAGACAAGAAGCGAAAAAAACATCTCCCAAAAAATAACAAAACTTGAAGGAAGGTCACTCTTCAAAAATTTACGGGAAAGCACGAGAAAAACGGCCCAGTTGATAACAGACAAAAAAATAATCAAATCGCCCACACTGCCGAAAGATGTACCCGCGCTCTCACGCACTGTTCCAAACCCAAGCACCGTAATAACTCCGAGTGCGGAAAGAGCAAGCCCCGCGACAGCGACACGCCGCATCCTCTCGCCAAGAAAAATCCGCCCCAAAATTGCGACAAAAGCGGGAGCTGCCACCATCTGCCAATTGGCGTTCGCCGCTCCGGCCGTCTGCATCGCATAACTCTGAATCGCCTGATGAAAAAGAATCCCCTGAATCCCCATCAAAAAAATAGGCCAAAACTCACTCTTGGAAGGAAGGCGCAAAGAGCCCTCATAAATTACGCCCGCAAGCAAAACAGGCATACCAATAACAAGACGCAGCAAAATAACCATCATTGGTTCGGCTTCGGCAAGCGCGTACTTCGTGGCGGCAAAACTGCCCCCCCAAATAGTCACGGCGCACAAAATTACAAAATAATCCACAAAGCGCACAGAACGCGGCGCACCCGGCGAGCTGCCCATAACACCATCTCCGTACAAAGATTTAAAACACGATTATAGCCCATATACAGCACAAAGTAAGAGAGAGACACTGTATGAGTATCGAAAACAACGCTGAAAAATTGGCCGGTATCCTACGGAACAGACTAATCTTCTAAACTTTCTACTATACAAAGCTAACAAAATGAGTAATAATATTATTACTTTTTAATACGTCCTAAATAAAAACTATGATAAAAGAATGCAAATCAGAATTCAGAAAAGTAACCTATTCCGTGCGAAGTCAACCCCAGAGCAGATTGGCACGTACTCAGAGACAACGGCTCGTCTGCTGCCCAAGAATAACTGAGGCTGGCAGGTTTTGAAATTCACAGAATTATATTACATGAGAAAAGCTCATGCTAAACTCAAATAATGTATGTGCTAACTCATTGAACCTTTATTTTTTAAAAAAGATGAGATATAATATTATTGTAAGACTTGACATATAAAGTATTGCTTATAAGCTCATACAAGTATACTGAATTATTATAAAGATTCACGTCGGCCTAATTTTATGCAGCTTATGATGGAAGGAGCATTTTTCATGTCACAATCAGAAATAATGCTGGAAAATCGGCAAAACGTAATATCACAGGCAATAATGCTGTTCAAAAAAAATGGCGTAGAACACACAACCATCTATGACCTCGCCCATGTTTGCCATCTCACTCCCAGATCGATATTCCGCTACTTCGGCTCAAAAGACAAGCTGATGGCGGAGGCGGCGACATGTTTTTGGGAAGAAATATACAGCGATATAGACAAAGCATACAAAGAAATAGCCTCGGAGGAAGAGGTTTCGGGACACAAGCAGCTCTCCGAAATGCTCTCCGCGCTTCCCAAGGCCTATAAAAAAATCAAAATATCCATAATGCTGCTCCAGGAAATGGAGCTCTACCTATTCAAGCACAAAGTTCTCTCCACCGAATTCAAACCCTTTGAAAGCGGCACGGAAACCTTCCGCGCGCCCATTCGCGAAGCCCTCGAAAAGGGCAAAAAAGACGGCTCCATGCGCAAAGACATGGACGTATTCCGCACCCACAACCTGATAATCAACACACTTGTGGGAGTAATGGAAAAGCAGGCCTATGTAGACTTGGACGACAAAATGAAAACAAAACTAAACGCGGAAAAACAGCTAAAAGACGCCTGCGACATGATACTCCTGTTCGTCAGGGCATAAATCGCTCCGTCTCTTGACAAAAGCGAAATATAATGTAAAATATCTTCTCGTGAGCTGTGTTATGCAGCCCTTTGCGTGGTAGGATGGCCGAGTGGTCAAAGGCAACAGACTGTAAATCTGTCGGCGGGAGCCTACGCTGGTTCAAATCCAGCTCCTACCACCATTTTTATGCCCAAATGCCCTTACCGCATAACAGTTGCCGCCTTAGCTCAGTAGGTAGAGCACATCCATGGTAAGGATGGGGTCTCCGGTTCGAGTCCGGAAGGCGGCTCCAGTGATAGCAACGATTCCTGAGGTCTGAGACTTCGGGAATTTTTTTGTCCGTACTCAATATGTACTCAAAAAGAAGAGGGACCCTACCGGGCCCCTCTAACCATCTTCGCCGATTTTAATCGTCGCATCTGCTCCGCCTCGCGCCACTCACGCACCAAGTGATATATGCTAAGCACGCCGGAGAGTTTGGAGCAGATTTTTCTCCGCTTGCAGTACAGTACAGACCCCGACTCCTCGAAGTCGTAAGCCTGTTGGCCTTCAAAGTAGTATAGTTCTACAAATTTGCCTTCTTCTGCCCTCAGTTTTTGCAGGCAGCCGACTATTCTGTCGATTATAATTTTTAAGTTATTGCTTTCCCTGTCTCCCTCTACATACCGTTCTATTGCCGACACACCGGGGCCGCCTTGTACTGGCTCACCGTGGTTGGGCGCCAATACTAATGATGTGAGATAGTCCCGGCGCTGGTCAGATGCGCGGCAGATTTCCGGGAAGAGTGCCAATATAGATTCTATAACTTGAAATTCGTCTTTTGTCATTCGATTGTAAACCCCCTATAGCTCGCAGTCCGGAACTCTTCACACTTTCGCTTGCGCTGTATCATTGTTGTCTTGAAACGCCTGATAAATGCTGTGCGGTTCAGCGGCAGATGGCCGCATTTTTTGCACCAGCCTGTGTATATTTCATATAGGCGCCCACGCTCATATTCCCCGGCCATGATTTCATCTTCGATGAATGATACAACGGGGTTGACGTCTCTTGCGAAATTTTCCAGTGTGTCTACTTGGTCGGCCGGCACGGAAAACTGTCTTGCTTCGCGCAGTATTTTATATCCTGCGAATGCCCAGTTGAAGATCCCTGGCAAATCCGCGAGTAGTTTAGCCGTAAGTTCCCGATCTGCCTTATATTCTCCGGGACCCGGTTCATCGACAAAGCGTGCGTTAAAATTTACAAAGCATATCCGACGTAAGAAACCGGTAGTAACATCGCGCGATTTGATGTAGTCATTGCAGGCGCTGATGAATTTTGCACGCGTGCGGAATTCTACGAAGTCGCGGCCTTTGTAGCAGCCGTTGACGGCGTCTCCTACGACTAGCTGTTTAAATATTGACTCCGCGCCTTTGACGTCGGTTTGCGTTTCGCTCGATATGTTGAGGATGGATGAGTATAGCCGAATCCTTTGAAAGGGTTCTACGAGTCCCGACATTTCTACATTGGAGATGTTTCCGGCTCCGAATACCGCCGCCATTACATCAAGGAATACGGATTTGCCGTTGGCTCCGTCTCCTAGGAGGAAGAAGCATTTTTGCAGTGAGCAGTCATTAAACAGGACGTAGCCGGCTATTTCCTGCAAAAGATTTGATTTTCGCTCGTCCCCTTCGCAGATTTCTTCAACAAATGATATCCAGCGCTGAGAGAAGGCTTCCGGATTGTAATTATAGTCAGCCTGAATCGAGCAAAGGTCGCCCTCGCAATGGGTGCGAAATTCGCTCGATTCAAGCTCAAGCGTACCGTTGCGGAAATTGAAGATGGGTTTGCGGTCAAGCAAGTCGGTGCTTATGCACTCGCCTTTTAGGAGTTTAAAAACGCTCGATACTCTCCCGCCGGTGCGATAGTGGCCGAAGGTATCCGCTATGTAACGCATGATTTCCGCGTCTCCCCGTCTCTGCCAGAAGCCGCCGGAGTATTCGTAGAAACCGAGAGCCTCGAAAAATTTTAATTTGCGCGATTCCGCCAGCTCTTTGCATATTAGGTCTTCTGCCGGAGGGCTCATTGCTTGTTTGACGACTTCTTTTGTCCAGCTCACGGGGAATTGTTTCACTTTTTCCAAGAATTCCATCATTTCCGGTCTGCCGACAAAACGTCCTGCCTCGAATACAAATTTTTTAAATTCATCTTTGTTTTCAATCCGCTCCGCCAGTACTTCTATTCCCGACCTGGCTCCGGCAATAAGGACATCCAGTTTGCCGCCTGCACAGTAGTAATCGCTTACGTCTTTTACTTCTAGTTCTCCGCAGGTAAATTCAATATGATGCCGGAAAAACGCCTCCGCCATTTTTAGCGTAAACCCTGTTCCTGCGCTGTCGCTGTCGAAGCACATGAATACCCGCCCTGCGTGTTTGCAAATGTCAAGTATTTGCTTCAACGCGTCTTTGTTAAAAAAACCGGAAATGGGGCTGAGAACTCTATATCCCTCGATATCAAATGACATAGCGTCAAACGCGCCCTCGGCAATTACAAGAGGTGTCTCTCTATCCAGCGTATGGAGTCCCCAAGGGATATTCTCAACAGTACCCTCCAGCTTTGCCTTTTTATACTTAGACCCTCCGCTCCCTCGCTCCCTTGTAACAACGTACGCCACATATCCGTTTTTGTAGTAGGGGATTGTCAGTCGCGCCCCGTCGAAGCCCAGGCGCATTGTTTTAATGTAGTTTTCTGATAAGTGCCTTGATTTAAGGTATTCCCAATCCTCCGGGCGCAGCGCCTCATGCCACATTTGCACAGCGTTGCAGAGGTTTTGTGTGGTTTCGCGCCAGCCCTGAGATGTCCCGCCCAGCTCTCGTATCGCTGCACCTCTGTCGCCGCCGTGGCGTGCAAGAGCGCATAGGTCTATGACGTCGCCGCCGACTCCAAGTTTGAAGTCGTACCACCAGTCTTCGTAGACTACGAGGCATGTTTTGTTGCCTCCGCGGTCGAGTGAGTAGGTGCGGTCGCCCGGGCTGCGGACGTCCCAGCCCAGTATGTTGCGGGCATAATCTAGGATATTGTTCTGCGTCTTTATTTCAGAAATATTTGCCAATCGAAAACGACCCCCTCGCTCGGAGCCAATGAGCCATTTTTACCCAGCTTGGACGCTACAAGCTGCGCGTCAAAGCGAATTAACTTATGGCTCTGCACAAACCACACCAGGAAAAACCCGCCGGTTTTAACTAAGTTATTTACCTGCGATAACTTTGCTTTTGAGAGAGGCCAAGCCTCCGCCTCGCACTCTTTAGTGTCAAATGTCCATGCTTTTGAGGGAGAGAATACTTCATAGTCGAACGGCTCTCCCTCGATATAGGTGCCATCGTTTAAGCGTTTCGGGTGATTTTTGTGTCCGTGTATGCCCACAGAATCAAGGTATTTAAGCACTCTGTCCATTTCGCGTTCTAAGTGTGCTCCCTTACGCATGACGCCACCCATACTCTTTGGCCAACTTGCAAAGATCGGCCTGAGCGCTTTCGGCAGAAAAGAACTCTTTGTTGCTGTATTTTTTCCGATTGCAGAATATTGCATACATGCCGGAATTGACCCGCTGTATGTATAACTCCTCCATATTCAGTGTATAAAAAGTATAGGGATTGGTCATTACGCCACCTCCTGCTGGGCTATGTTTATGCAATTCGAGGCAATCAATACCTTCGCTACAGGGGGACATACACTGTTGCCGGCCATACGAACCTGTGCGCTTTTGGGCAGAGGCTTGCCTTTATACTCAAAATCAATTACATAATTCTCGGGGAATCCCTGAGCGCGATAAAGTTCACGTGGCTGTAACATTCTCATGCCGATATCTGTTATAACGTAGTTCTCCCCGTTGATATGAACTTGAATAAGGCTCATGCGGTTTTCCCCTGTCGCTGTGGGCATTGGCTCTGTCAGGCTACATCCGTGCCTTTCTTTGCCGTAGTATTTATCGAGGAACGCCATCACTAAACCCGTTTTGCCGCTCCCCCCCGGCATAACAGTCCCCATCGGCTCATCTATCGGAGCGGCTGATGATGTTCCAAATTGCCGCATTAAAGTACATGCACAGAGTCCGTATCTATTTGAGCTGTCAACTACCATGAGAGGTTCAGATATAGCCTGTCCACGTACTTCTTTTCCGCTTTGTTTGCCGTGGTACTGAGATAGGAATGCGGAAACCATACTATCTCTACAAATATGGTCACAGCAGCTTACGTTGATAAGAAAGGGCTGAGGATTCTGTAAAACATATTTAATCACACCTTTGGCTATACGTTTCATCGTATTTTCGGCAAGGGGCTTTTCTCTGCTGAAAATACTTGGGCATGGAATAGTCCAATCGATGCACTCTGCGGCTGTATGATACGGCGTGCCTGTTTCAGGGCCGTGTGTCTTTTCCGGCCAAACTATGGGGTCTCCGTCACAGCGAGCTATGAGAAAAAAACGCTTACGGATGGTTGGCGCTCCATAATCGCAGGCTCTTAATTCTTTATGTTCGACTATGTACCCGAGTTCTCGCAGTGCGTTTAAAAATGTTTCAAACGTTTCTCCCGCCAATGTCTTAATCGGCTGTCCGTTTTCGTCCAGGGGACCCCATGACCGGAACTCACTCACGTTTTCCAAAAAAATAACTTTCGGATGAACTTCACGCGCCCAGCGAATAACAACCCATGCAAGAGACCTAATTTTCTTTGACTTCGGAGCGCTTCCTTTTGCGCGTGAAAAATGCGTGCAGTCGGGGCTTGCCCAGAGCATACCGACAGAACGCCCCCCGCACACATCAACAGGGTTAAGCTCCCAAACGTCTGTTATGTAATGTTTTGTTTCTGGATGATTTGCCGCGTGCATCGCTATTGCCTCGGGGCTATGATTTACGGCTATGTCGGGGCTGAATCCCATTGCCATCTCAAAACCGCATGACGTGCCTCCTCCACCAGCGAATAGATCAACATAGATATCCATCGGGCCTATCATTTCAACGCCTCCGGCATGTCGAGCGGACGCCAATATTCATAAAAATACGTAGAGCATTTACGATATATTGCTAGCATTGGCAGTGTATAGCCATGTAATCCCGCCCCGTTGTTACAAACAAGGATATATTCGTCTTTCGGCGCGGGCTCTTCGCTCTGTTTCCGCCAGCGGTATTTTTCGCGGAGTGCGGCGAGCTCAGATTCTAGCTTTGCGATTTTAGCGAACACAAACCCTCTGTCTTTCAAGAACTCCACGCCAAGGAGAATTATGTCCTCTTCATCCATGGGCGTTTTATTCGCCGCGTCTCTTGCTATTTCTATTAAACTTTTCTTACTCATTCTTCCGCCTCCGCGTTCCAACAGTGGCGGCACGTCCATTCCTGTTCAGCGCATTTAGGTTCCACCATTCCAAACGCGCGTATGCAGGCGCATTCGATGAGCCCGTTTCTGAGATTGTGTCCCAATGTTGTTATCTGATGCGGTTCAAATAATTCACTATCTAATTTGATGCCTTGCATTACTTTTTCGAGCCTAGTCATTGTTCTTCCTCCTCGCACTTCCGACATTTCATCGGTGCACCATCTATTATCGTCAGCCCGTATCCGAAACGTTTGCATTTGTATTTGAACCCGCCCAATACTAAGTATGGGCAATTTATAGGACACATCACCGTAGGTCCCTCCCAAGAAAGAATCTTGTTATGATTGCGCCGGCTTCTGATTTTGTGATGCCCTCTGTATTAAATTCCGGCAGGAACCGCTTTACCATTTCGATTTGTTTGTCTGTAGCCCGATATTCGCCCCATTTGTCGGCGCGGGTTTTGTCCCACAGATTTCTCATGTCATCATAGTTAGTGCATAGGCTTCGATAGATATCATCAAGTGCCTTTTGATAGGGCACTTTTCGCCCCTGCCATAGGACTCGCCCCAATTTATCGGGAGCAGGGAGTCTAAAGCGCGGTTTGCCGAGAATTAGATCCCCGCGCGCGGTGCGGAAGAAGTTTATCCCGTGCAGGTTATATTTCCTGCCTTTGGCCCAGAGGTTGACGATCTGTGCGTTGCGTATCCAGTATTTCGGCGTGTCCATGACGCGCTGTATATCGTCGGGCAGGTCAAAGATGTCTTCGTTTTTCAGCATATCCTGCGGGTCTAGCAGGCTTGCGTCTATGCCGAGCAGAGAGGGCGCTGTACAGAGGTTTATCGCTGAAGCCCCGACGCAGTCAATGAGTGTCAGAGATTCTTTCCCGGGATATAGTCTTGTTCCGCGCCCTACCATTTGTGTGTAGAGAGCGACGTTTTTTGTAGGCCGGGCAATTATCACTGTCTCGATGTTTGGCAGGTCTGTTCCTTCGGTAAATACCATGCAGTTGACGATGCATTTCAATTCCCCGCGTTTGAATCTCTCAAGGGTAAGAGACCTATCTTTACCACCTATAACGACCTCACTGCCGGGGATTTCCCGCGCTATTGCCTCTGCATGTGCCACCGAAACGGCAAAGATAAGGGTCTGCCCTTTAGCGAACCGACGGTACGCGTCGGCAATTGCCTGATTTGCGGAGGCGATGTTTACCGCCGCTTCAAGTTCATCAGCCGAATAATCACCCAGCCGACTGGATACGTCACGCAGGTCGAAACCAATATCGCAGCGCAGGCAGTGTATGTTGCTGAGATAACCATTTTTTATCCCCCATTCAAGGTCACGCTCGAAGATGATGTCTTCAAATATGTCCTCAAGGCCTACACCGTCCCCGCGATTCGGGGTGGCGGTGAAGCCGAGAGTGAGCCGCGGTTTAAAGTGGGCAAGAATTTTGCGGTAGCTCTGTGCTGCTGCGTGGTGAGCCTCATCTACTACTACAATATCAAACATGTCGGGCGGGAATTTTTTGAGGCGGCGCACGATTGAGGGCACAGAGGCGGAGATGATTTCTTCAAAGCAGCTATGGCTATCGCCCTGCTCAATGCCGACAGGTACGTCAAAATATTTCACGGGCTGCCGCACGAGCTCATCACGATGCGACAGTATGAGCATACGTCCGCGGCGTGGGATGTTTGCAAAGGTGACTGTTTTGCCCATGCCTGTGGCCATTTGTATGAGGTAGGCTCCCCTTTCGGGGAGCGCCTCGATACATTCTTGCTGGTATGGTCTTAATTTCATCATCATCAGAACGGCAGTTTCATGTCTTTGCCCGATTCACTGCCGACTTCATCGCGCATACTCATATAATCTCCGGCAGGAGCAGGTGAGGATGCGGACGATCCGCTTCCATCAGGTTCTGACCACGGCGCAAGGCCTTCCTGCCGTTTGCGCGTGAGGAAGTATGATATTGCGTTTTGCATTTCGCCTTTATCTTTGTTCATTTCTTGTTTGACGCGGGCTGCGCCAACTTTGCCGCGCCAGTTGAGCACATTCATGTCTCCGACTTTCAGATTGAATGATTCCCAGAGTTCGCCGAGTTTTTGGTTGGTCATTTGTTTTTTTTCAGCAAATTTAGGGTCATCGGGCTGTGGGAAGACAATATAGAACCACAGTTTAATTTTCTTCCCCGATACGGCGAGGGTGAGTTTAAACATTTCATTGCCGGCTTTGCTTGTAGTTTCTTCTGCCTCTTCAATACGCACACGGTAATCTCCGGGAGCAATAGGCGTGAAATGTCCGTTTGGGTCGTAGTCTTTTGCGTCGTAGTTCCAGTTAGGCATTGTTTGTTTCCTCCTTGGTTTGTTCTTTGGTTAGTATTTTGTCGGGCGCGCAGTAGGCACGTTTTAGGATTCTATCTTTCGCAACGAGACTTGTTTCCGCCTGCAGCCTGATGTAGCGATCTCTGTCTTTGGGGGATATGATTATTTGTCCCACTATGTCGCAGAGTCCGCATATGTTGTCGGCGGTTTTGCCGCTGAGCATGGGGCGGGTTTGTGTGTATTTTGTGCCGTCTATGGCTATGACGTCTTTGTATTCTTCCCATGCCGTGAGGATTATGTTGGTGTCGAGGAGGCGCAGTCTACGAACGAGGTCTACCATTTTGAAGTTGACTTGGTTGTAGTGTGCCAGTTCCGGCGCTCCTCCGTTTCTGCCTGTGCGCCCGAGGAGCCCCAACATTCCTCTTTCGAGTTCGCTTAGGCTGTCCAGGCATACGTTTTCGTATGTGCATTTTTTTTCCAGTTCCATCATTATTTCGCCCATGACTTTTAGGTCGGGGTCGAGTCTGACTATGTCGATGTTTTTTTTGCCGATGAGTACGTCTGTACCACGGTCAACGTCGATTATGAGTGTTTTGCCGGGGAGGCTTCCCAATGCTGTCGTTTTGCCTATGCCGGGGGCTCCGTAGATTAGCACTGTCTGGTGCTGAGGTTTTAGTTCTCCTGCGTTATATATTTTCAAGTTCTTCACTCTTCCTTTCTTTTTTCGTAAATCCTACTGTGCATGTGGGGTCGTAGTCTTGGCATATCGCTTTGTATGGGCATGGGAGCCTGGAGCAGGCATTTGGGTTGCGGTACCATGTTTTCCTGCTGTTTATGCTGCGCACCATGTAGATTAGTTCGTTTTTGAAGTCGGTTATTTCTTGTGCTGCTCTGACTACTGTGAAGCTTTGTACTTTTTCTTCGTCAAACCATGCACGCTGACGCTCAAGGAGTTCTTCCGCCTGGGCTTCTCCGTAAAGTTTGGCGGAGGGTTTGAGTTTTGGTTTTGTGCAGACTGTGTAGATGATTTTTGTTTCGGGGCGCGCGCGGAGTTCGGAGAGCGCAAGGAGGTAGCAGGATACTTGGTCGTCTAAAAATAGGCGCTCTTTGTATTTTTCGTCAGGTTTTTCGCTCGATGATTTGTGTTCTATGGGGTGCCGTCTGCGCATAGTGCGTCCATTTTGCCTTTGAGGTGTATACCGGGGGCAAGTTTTATTTCGTATTGTTTTTCTATGTCATCCGGCTGTACATTCCATGTGCGCCAAGGGATGTATTTGTCGAAGGCTTCCGCCATTGCCGATGGCATATCTGTTACAGGGACTGTTTCGCCTTTCAGTATTTTTTCAAGGCATGCGTGGTAGTTTGTGCCTGTGATTAGATTTTCGTCTGTCTCAAGGGTCTTTAGGCATTCGATGTATTCAAAGTAGTAGCGCTTTGGGCAGGTTTTGAAGCTTCTGAGCATGGATGCTGTTATGTACATGGCTATGCCTCCACTCCGCCCATGAGCTTTTTCCATGTGATGTTGTCATCTAGCAGGTTGGGGCAGGAGTTGTCCGGATAGAACCATTTGCGCCCCAGCCCCTGTATAAGCTGCCACCAGTCATGTACGTCGGGGGCCAGGATTTCACCTTCGGGGCCGATGCGGCGGAGTTCATGATACACAAGTGCGACCATCTGACTCTCGTCCATTGACGCCGTGGTCTTCGCATAAAATTCTATGGAATAAAAATATGAGCAGGCGCCGAGCTGGTATAAAATTTCCGCCCATTTTGGGGATATTTTGCTTGTTTTGGCAAACACAATCTGTCTTTTGCTGCCTGAGCTCTTGTGATTCACCACAAACAGGATTTTGTCCGGGTCAATATGCCGCAGCTCGTCATATTTTTTTATGAGAGCCTCTGCGGTGGGTCTGAATTTGTTTGAACAAATTTCATAATCAAATTCTCTGTTTTCTCTGCTCATGATATAATCCCCCTTAGAATGTCCTGCATTCTGTGTTTATCGTGGGCTCTTTGGTGCCAGCCGAAGAGCTCATCTTATTTGCCAGCCTGGACAAATCAAGGCCAATCAGAAAGAGTCTGCGAGCCATCATTAAATCCGACTCGCGTCCCTCTGCCGCAAACGCATTCAGCGCGTCTTTGACACAACCTGAAATTTCAGCAACTTTGAGCCTAATTGTCATCTCACCCATGACTTATACCCTCTCTTTCCCCTATTCCCGATCTCCCCAAGCTCCGCATCAATATTCGTGAAGCTCACCAAGTACCCGCCTTTAACACTGCGATAAAGCAAATGTGTGCACCGGCACCCCCTGACCTCCGCTTCAAATATAAAACCCACTTCTCCGATACAAATTACCTCGTCAGCCGGCGACTGCTTCCTATGCTTCTTTCCCAACACGGCCCCTCCTTGTCTGAGCTCTCAGCCAATTATCCAGATCCTCGACGGGGTATCGCACAGAGTCCCCGACTTTGATGTATGGCGGCCCGTCAACGCCGCGCCGGAGCTTATTAAGATATGACTCTTTCAAGTTCAAGTATTGAGCGGCGGCTTCTAGATCTAACAATGCCGGTTTATACCCGATTGCTGCTCTCACAGCCGACTCTAAATCCTCAATACAGGCAAGTATTATTTCAAGCCTATTCTGTTCTTCCACCATAACCACAACCCTTCAGGCCAAGGATAATGACGATTTGTAACGCGATTATTCACAGCGCAAACCCTCAAAAAAACGGCACTTAGCATTTCTTCCACAAGTAAAACGCCCCATCCTATTTATAGAACGGATAACTTTTGTCCGAGAAGGAACATCTAACCCATGTGCTAAGCACCAGCGTGAAAAACACTCATAAAAATCATTGCGTGAGCACTGCGCGCGAGGATCTACCACACAGCATTCATCAATAAAACACTCAATCTGACTTATAAAATCATCAGAAAGACAATCTTCATCGCCTCCATCAGCGCCATCAGCCTCAATCTCCGAAGAGACGCCAATCAGTTTGTAATAGCGGCGCATGATTCTCTTTTTCATTGCAATAGTCATCACATCACGAAACGCTGTTACCCCATCCAATGCGTAGCGTGCTGTTTTGTAATCAAGTTCAATTTCGGGTGTCTGCATTATGGCTTCTTGGAATATGGGGTTTTGGTACATTCCTGTTTTGCGGATAGCCGGCAGTACATCGTGGGTTATCCAGCGTTTGAATTTTTTAGCCTCTTCTTTGCGACTTCTGAGGATTAAGCTATATAAGCCAGGTTCGTTTATGATTGTCATAGACTGCGTTCCACCATGGGTGTAAATATTACTTACATCCTTCTCATCGTCATCTAATCCATCAACTACCATACGTGAATTTGTCAGTTCCAATACATCACATACATCTTTAGCGACCCACCACGGTTCGCCGTCAATGTCCAGTATGCGTATTTCTTTATCCTCATAGTTAAAAATCTTGATGTCGTTTTCCATGTTGCTGTCTCCTTTCTTTTGTTCTCCTCTTTGCTTAAAATAAAAGCGGGAGGAGGAGATTTGAATATGAATAGGATGCACGTTATTTCGAGCGATTTAAGGTCTGTAGGCTATGACCCGGCGCTGCGTATTCTTGAGGTTGAATTCCACGACAGAAGCGTTTATGTATATCGCAATGTTCCAGAGAGTGTTTATTCGGCGCTGATGTGTGCCCCTTCAAAAGGAACGTTTTTCGCGCGTAATATCTGGCCTTTCAAAATGAAGTATCCGTGCCAGAAGATATTTGGCTGATTTCCCAATTTTCTATTTTCCATATCTCGTGGGCTTCGGCGGCTTCTTGTTTGAGCGTCTCTATCGCTTTTCTTATTATTGCGATGGTCTCCGTCTCGTCGAAGTCCCATGTGCATTTTTCTCGGAAATCCGGATCGAGCAGGTCCGGTCTGTCTGTGACTACAACTCCCTGATTGGTTACGAGCGCGTATAGGGCGAATTCAAGGACAGATCTTAGTTCTATGGGTTTCAATGCCTTTCCCCCTCCTTAAATATCAGCGCCTTCTTTATGGACGTATTAGCGGCATTCCCATAAATAAACCAATTGCTAGTCCTTTTGTTAGACTTTCAATTGCCGCCACTTCTTCATCTGGAGATGTCAAGCAAAGTAACACAAGTATTGCAGCTATCGAACCTAACAAAATTAAGAAAAAAATAATCAACAACAAGTCATCTTCCATAATGTCACCACCATTCTTTAATGTTCATCTATTTTTCGCTTTTTCTCTATTTGTTTTTCAAGAGCTTCAACCATTACCAGTGCACACTCGGCACAGAATTCACGTGCTTTACTTTGATTTTTAAATTCTAAATTTCCGCCACTCAATATTTTGTAAGACGCGATATCAATAATAAAAAGGTTCTTGTCAAATATTCTTTTGCCACATACGTCACAATGGTAGATTTTTGCTTGGCTCATTTACTCTATCTTCCTTA
>CAZBYL010000034.1:0-27435 GCA_964496275.1 uncultured Synergistaceae bacterium
GGCGGCGTCCGAGTGTCTCGTAGCTCATGTGACGCGGGAAGGAGATATGTACGAAGGTTTTACAGCCGAGCTTCTTGGCTGTGTCGATGATGAGGTATCCGCGTGATACAAAGTCCGCATTGATCGTTACGTCTGCTATTGTCGCGATAACGTTCGGGTCTTCGTGAGCTTCACCTGCGAAGCAGAGGATGTCCGGGCGTTTCTCTTTGACGCGGCGGAAGGCTTCCGCTGTTCCGGGGATTGCCTGGTTGACGACGATGACCTTCATCTTGGGGTCGTCGGCAAGTCCGGCTATCTGAGCGATGGTCGTTTCCATTTCGGACATGAAGTTGTCCGGGTAGGTGAGGTGCTTGATCATTCCGCCCTTGGATACGTCGCCGTACTTCTGAATGGCAAGCTCGGCGCCGCGGAGGTCGTCTTCACTCTGGGAGACGGTTCCGGTGACAATTCCGATATGAAACTTTGCATTGGCTGCAAACGCCGCTGTTCCTGCGAACGCTACAAGAGCTGCAACCAACAGAAGAATTACAAAACTCTTCTTCATTTGGGTGTTGCCTCCTCGTAAGATAAATTTATGAACCTTAAAAAAACGGCAAGAACCTGCTTTTGAAACAGTCCCGCCGCTGCTTACATTCTATTACCACGCATGATATGTGTCAATAAAAATCCATACCACGCAATAGTTATGTGTTTTCATGAAAATACAATAGTTTAAAAGGTAAATACAAGCATATTATTTTTATATTGCATAATATTATTTAAAATACTATATATTCAGTAACTCAAATTGGTTACGCGGCTGGGCTGTTTTTACCCTGCATGGACAAAATTTTGATTCTGATAACAGAGGTGCGAAGCAGCACGGAGTCGGGCATGGGCGAGAGCGGGCCGTCGTAGTGCTTCATTAGAATTTGCAGCGCGGCGCGCTTTTCAGCCACATCCTCAATGAATTCGGCCGTTCCCGTTCCGCTTACACTGCGGAATTTCATGCTGAATTCGGAAGGGTCTGTCTCGCAGCGTATAATCTCCGCGCCTGTAACGGCGTTGAATGCAACATTGGGATTTTCGCGCAGTATATCAATTTTTTGTCCGACAAGCGCACCGTGAACGATAATAAATCCCGGCTCATAGCCGAAGTTCATGGGCAGCACGTACGGCTCGTTTCCGCGGCACATGGCAAGCTCAAAGTATTCCGCCTCGTGCAGCACGGACTCCATCCATTCAAGCGATGTAATTTCCTTGTTTTTCTTTCTCATTTGCATGCCCCCGAATAAAACAATTTTTTTATTAAATCAAAACGGAACAAATAAAAAGGCCGGGCGGCGCCCGCACAGCAAAACCGCACCGTACTCCCAATATAGCACAAAACTGCGCAATACCCTCAAAGAGCTTTTCACAATTTCTGATTATAGCCGCTGCTTCTGAAATTAGATAGCCACTATCAAAATTACTATTATCTGATAAAATAAGACCATATAATGTAATGTTATTCAAGGAGGTGGCTTTGCGTGGATTTTCGTAAATATGAGGTTTTTTTGCGCGCAATCGAGTGCGGAAGTTTGACAAAAGCTGGCTGCGAACTCGGCTACACCCAGTCCGGCGTGAGCCACATGATGAAGGGGCTTGAGGATGAAGTGGGTTTCCGCCTGTTTTCACGCGGGCGCGCAGGAGTAGAACTCACCTCCGAGGGTGCGAGGATCGTGCCCATAATACGAGAACTTTCAAAATGGAATGAGCAGCTTAATCAGACTCTCTCCTTAATAAAGGGGTTTGAGCTCGGAACTATACGCATCGCCACAATAGCAAGCATTTCGTTTAACTGGCTGCCAAGGATAATAAGGCGCTTTCTTGAAGATTTTCCGAATATAGACATAGATATTATGGAGGGCGGAGCCGAGGAGATAAAGCAGTGGCTTGCGGAGCGGCGCGCAGATATCGGCTTTATCAGCGTACAGGAAAATTCCGAGGGCGAGGCAGTGCCTTTGAAAAAGGACCGTTTTCTTGCCGTGCTTCCGCCGGACTTCCCCGTGGACGGGAGAAAGTTTTTCCCGTTGAGCGACTTCAACGAACAGACTTTTATAATTTCCACGCGGGGCATAGATTACGATATTCACCGTATTTTGGAGAACAATAATGTCACACCGAAGATAAAGTTCTCCTCGACAGACGATAATACAATAATTTCCATGGTGGCAAACGGGCTTGGAGTGAGTATTCTGCCGGAACTGATGCTCGCGGGGCACATGCACAGAGTGCGCACGATGAGGCTGAAACCGGAAATATTCCGCACACTGGGAATGGTCGTGCCGTCTATGAAGGATACTTCCCCCGCCGCAAAAAAATTTATGGAATATGTCTCATGCGTACTGGAAGAAAAGTGATGAACCCATCGCACCAACAAGAAAACGGCCGGCGGAGTTATCAGCTTCGCCGGCCGTTTTTGCAAGGTGCAGAAATATTTATTGAGGGGTTAGTTGAATTTCGGAGCCGCAACCAGCGTTTTTGCAATACGCTGTTTTTTCACTGCGGGAGCCGAGAAATAGAGGTCATATACCATCTTCAATGAAAAACCGCTTGTCAAAATGGACGTCGTGATTGCGAGAAAGTAAAGGACTGATTCATTCGTGCTGTTTGCCAACTGGATTCCGATCATTTGAGATTACCCCCAAGGTTTTTTAGTTAAAAATTTTTATGTGATTCTATGTTTTTTGTTTTATTCGCCGAGCTGTTTTTCCCTTTCGGCAACACAAGCATAGCTGAGATGTTCCGATTCGTAAAACGAGCGTTAGTAATATAAAACATGATTTTCTTTCATGTAAAGTAAACTTGTTAAAAAAATAACAATATTTGGCGGGAAAAACTTTAAAAACACAACTCATGCAAAAGAAAGGCGCTCAGCGCATTATTAAGATTTTTAGTCTGTATTTTAGCAGCCATTCATTCAACTTATTTTTACTATTATGTTTATTTGGTTTATTACTCAAGTGCTGTTTGGAAAGTTATCTGACAATTACAGTCAGGCTTTGGGCATAATATAACAGAGACACCCTTATGGGGTGTCTCTGTCTGCGTCAGAGCTTAATTTTTGTACCCAGATAATAGGGCGCGCCTGCTTGCTAGAAGCCGGCTGCACCCGTGTGTTTTTCGAGCATCGCCATGTTTTTGTTTACCTTTTTGAGGTAAGCCGTGGAGATGCCGCCGTAGTAGCGGTTCAGCGCCTTTTGGACTGTGCCGTATGCGCCTATGTAGCGCGAGAGTATCATGACTCCCGCCTCTACTCCTCTTTCGGGGTCAAACATGTGATCCCGCGTTGTCGCAATACCTTTTTTGGAGAGCATTCCGTTATGGACGCTCCACATTACCTGCATAACACCCATTGCTCCGCCCCTGCTAAGGGCACTTGGATTGAAACGGCTTTCCGCTTTTGCAATTCCGACTGAAAGGTTCGTTGGCACACCATACTCGTGGCTGTAGTAGACAAGCGCACAGGCCTCTCTCCACGCTATTTTGGGAGAGATTTTTTTGTTAACCTTGCGTATGAAGGTCGCGACGTTCGCAACCTTCTGCTGTTTTGACTCGGACATGGAAGATAGGTTTTTCAGCGTTGTGCGCGGGTGCTGCTCCGCCCACATCTCTATGTGGTCTTGTGTCAGACCCATTTTCTTGAGAGCGCTGTGCACGGAAGGGTGCAGAGGTTTTGCCGCCTTGAGAGGCGCGGCCGGAGCCTGTTTAGAGGCTTCTTCTTCACGCACTACCGTCGAGCGGGTTTTTACAACTACCCCGCCCTCCGTGCCTGTTTCGTATGTTGTGGTAATTATTGTGCCTTCCGAGGTGGTGCTTTCAGTCTTAGGCAGTGCCGTTCCGCCCATGCCCACGCTTGGGGCAAGGACTGCCGATATCAAAAGTATCAGCAATGTGACTGCCTGCGGAATAAAAATCTTCCGCATTTTCAGGATTTTTCGCATGTTTACCTCCTAGCGGTACGGGAACGAGTCGAACTATGATTAAATAAAAAACATAAAAAATAGTCACCCGACAGGTACTCTTAACGCACTAGTTATGATAACCGAGCGAGTCCATTAGTCAAGGGTAATTTTCAAAAAACAATGGATTATTAAGAGCAATACATATTTATATGAATAAACAGATTATATACATTGTGAAATATAGAAAATACTTTACACATTTTCGTGTTCAGATGAAGAAAAAACCGCGTTTTCCGACGGTTTTCGGCCCCTGTTTCAGCGCGCAGCTATCAAAGCGGCTCCGGCGGCTCCGGCAAATTGCGGATATTCCGGAACCAAAACTTCCCTTCCCAGGTGTTTTGCTATCATATTTGCAAGCAGACGATTTTTCGCGGCTCCGCCTGTGAAACCGACCGAACCCTCCTGCGAGAGACGCGTTATCATTCCCGCGGCGCGTGACGCCACTGAGTCGAGAAGCCCCATCGCGATGGACTCCTTGGGCACGCCTTTCGCTATCAGGCTTATCACTTCCGTTTCGGCAAACACGGTGCACATGCTGCTCACGGGCTGCACTGCGCTGTTTTCGGGAATTTGCGCGAAATCGTCGAGAGTGTACTCAAGCAGCACCGCCATGTTCTGCAGGAAACGGCCCGTGCCGGCGGCGCATTTGTCGTTCATAAGGAAGTCGCGCACGGCTCCGTCCGGCTCCATGACTATAACTTTGCTGTCCTGCCCCCCTATATCGAGCAGCACGGAAATTCCGCTCAGCATCTTAGCCGCTCCGGCGGCGTGACAGGTTATCTCCGTCACATTTTTCTGCGCGAACGAGCACATTTTCCGCCCGTAGCCCGTCGCAACAACGCGGGATACATCCGCCGCGGAGACACCCGACGCGGAAAGCAGCGCGTCGAATGCCTCCTGTGCGGATTCTTTGGGACTCCATCCTGTTGGGTGCAGGAAGAATTGAAAGCTTTCTCCGTTCCACAGCGCCGCCTTCACTGCGGTCGAGCCTATGTCTATACCGGCGGTCAGCATCAGAGCATTTCCACGAAGGCGCCGAATCTTGTGGCAAGCGCGCCCGTATCGCCCTGCGAGTAGTCTGTTTCCACAGCCATGTAGCTTATGCCGCGCTCTCTGAGAGCCTCGCGCACTGCGCGGCTTTCGACGTTGTATGTGTGGCATGCCTGGAGTATTACGTCCACGACTCCCTCCGCCCAATATTTTTTCGCGTAGTTGATGATGAGGTCTATGCGCGCATTGTTGGGGGACATTACGGAGCAGGGTATGCTCAAGTATTTTTCGCTTATTGCGTCTATGGGATTTTTACATTCATTGACCGGAATAGAAGAGCATTTTAAGTTGCCGCAGTTTTCAAAACCGACTATGACTCCGCCGCAGTCGGGGGATTCCATGGCGTCCGCCACTTTCTCAAGAGATTTTCCCATCGGGCAGCCTGTGATGAGTATTCTCTTTGCCTCGGGGCTGACTCTGCGCTCGCCGTCCTCGTAGTTTTCCGTAAGCTTTTGCGTAAGCTCCGCGACAAGAGCCATGGACTCCTCGTAGTCGAAGGAAAATTTGAGATAGTCGGAGACAAGCATAATCTCGCGTCCCGTCATAGCCGGAGTGGGAAGCAGAGAGAGGTCGTAGAAGCGCATCATAGTTGCGTGCATTCTGTTTCTGAGAGCTATGGACTCGCGGAGTTTTTCGTCCGTTATCTCTACGTTGAAAAACTCTTCCAGTTTCTTTTTAAGGCGCACGACTTCATGCTTCCAAAGCTGAATAGACATCGGGTGATCCGTGGTCTGGGGAAGCTGCATGACGTGAGTGGGGCGCAGCTCCGCCAGGTACTCGTACATTTTTTTCTTGCCGTCGCAGGTCGTCTCTCCGATAACTATGTCGCAGAAGTGAAAGTATGGGCATGTGTCTGTCAGAGCAAAACCGTAGCTGGATTTTATAAGAGGACAGAGGTTGCGCGGCAAATGCTGCTCCGCCGCCGCAATCGGCTTGTCGCTCGTGCTGCAAAGCGACACCGCAACACCGCCCGCCGCGTTTATAAGCTCCCAAGGCGTATAAGTGCAATATGTGCCGACTATCGGCACTCCCGATTCTTTAAGCTCTTTAATCTGTATGGGGCCCATACGAACCCCTTCTCTCATCTTTTCAAATATAGATTCTATATCGTGCATACTGCTTTAATTCCCCTTTCACAAAATTACGGGATACCGTGAAGCCGATTTCCATTAGACCCGCGCCGGATAAAATTTACTTTAAAAATTCAGCGCGGCACAATCCGATGCCGAAGTCTGCGTATTTAATATCAGCCTTTATTTATGATAAACGGATTTGCCGCAATATAACAAGAGCAAGCGCCGTCAATTTTGCTCCAAAAGCTCAAAAACTCTCTCCGTCATATCTCCGTATCCGGCGCAGGAGCGGCTGCGGGGACGCTTAAACGGAACTTCTATATTCTCCGATACACGCCCCGGATGTGCCGTCATTACTATGATTCTGTCCGCGAGATATATAGCTTCGTCAACGCTGTGCGTTACAAAGATGACAGTTTTCTTATTCTCTTCCCATATTTTCAGCAGTTCTTTCTGAAGCAGAACCCTTGTATGAGCGTCCAAGGCACCGAAAGGCTCGTCCATGAGCAGCACATCGGGGTCGTTTGCCAAGGCTCTCGCGATCGCGGCTCTCTGCCTCATGCCGCCGGAGAGCTCGTGCGGCTTTGCGTCCGCAAAATTCTCAAGCCCCACCCTCGCAAGAAAATCCATCGCAATTTCGCGGCGCGGCTTAGAAGGCACACCGGCAAACTCAGGCCCGAGCGCGACATTCTCCGCGACCGTGCGCCACGGAAGCAGAGAGTATTCCTGAAACACCATACCGCGCTCCTTTGACGGAGCGGAAACGATATCTCCCTTGTAGAGCACCTCTCCCGACGTCGCCTTTTCAAGCCCCGCAATAATGCGAAGCAGAGTGGATTTGCCGCAGCCGGAAGGTCCTACAAGACAGACAAATTCCTTGTCATACACTTTGATATCGGCGTTTTCTATCGCGAGCACGGATTCTCCTCTTTCGGAGGGAAATTCCTTGCGCAGCCCCCTTGTCTCGATAAGCGACGTCATCTCGAAAGCCTCTGCCACGCAAAGCAGCGTGACTCAAACAGCTTGAAAGCTCCGTCTATCAGCACTCCCATGATTCCTATACTCACCATGCCGGCGATAACAATATCCGTTCTCGCCACGGTGTAGGCGTGAGTGATAATATAACCTATTCCTGATATACTCCCCGGCATCATTTCTGCCGCGACGAGGCACATCCAAGAAACGCCCAGCCCGAGCCTCATTCCCGTGAATATGGACGGCGCGGCTGCGGGCAAAAGTATTTTGAAGAATATATCCCTCTCGGAAGCTCCGAGAACCCTTGCCGAATCTATCAGGGTGGCGCGCACCGTGGAAACTCCGTGAACCGTATTCAGAAGTATCGGGAAAAACGCGCCTATGAAGATTATTATTATCATGGAGAATTTTATATTATTGAGCAGCACATACCACTCTCCCTCCTCGATTCCGAGAGCCGTGGCAAAGCTGGCAACGCCGAACCACGCCAGAATGAGCGGTATCCAGGAAAGGGGCGGCATCGGGCGCAGCAGTTCCACCAGAGAGTTAAAGAGCCTGTTTACTATCTTGTAATGCCCCATGAGTATCCCCAAAGGAAGAGCCGTAATAAGCCCCGCCATATAGCCGAAAAAGACGCGCAGCGTGCTCATCCATAAATTTTGGAGCATGGAGCCCATCCTCAGAAGGTCCTCGTTCGGGTGTATCAAAAGTGTCCACACCTGAGTCACTGTCGGGAGCACGACATCATTTTCTATCTTAATCGCGGCATATTGCCAGAACATAAGCAGAGCCGCGGGAGCCGCCAAAGGCAGCAGAAATTTATTTATAATTTTTTTCATCATTTCCTCCGCAAAATATGGGCGCGCATCAAACTTCCGAGAGATAACCGCACCAAAAAAGCGAGCAAGCATCGCTTGTGATAAATAAACTTCCCCGCGCCTTGCACACAAAAAAGGGATTTTTTTAAAGGCGCGGGAGAAGTGCTTTGAATGCGTGGGATTTCCGGCCCTCCGGAGATGGAAGAGGGCCGGATGAAAAAACTGCTTAGGGACACAATACCGTTCGTGGGGCGGAGAGCTGCCTAAACAGTTTGAGAATGTCTACTTTTCTACTTCGGCAAATCTGAAATCAAACACAAGATCCTTCACGTCGGCAAGTTTTTTGTCCTTTAACTGCCCTGTGAGCTGACCGAGCCGTGAAAGCATCTCGGGATAGAGAGCCGCGTTTTTCATCCATTTCTTTGTCACCTTGGTGGAGAACTCCATATCTGCCTTTTCTATCACGGGAGCCGGTATTCCGAGCCAATCCGAAGCGGCGGCGGCAGCCTCATGCTTATTGTTCTGGCACCATTTGCTTGTCATCGTAAGCAAACTCACGAAAGCCTTAACGGCCTCGGGGTTCTTCTCTATAACTTCTGTTCTGCCTGCGATGCAGCAGCAGGGAAAACTCTTCCACCTTCCCGCAGGGGGAAGCTCCTTCATCTGAAGCACGATGTGTCCCTGATTCTTGGACTCCACAACCTCGGGAGTCGGTGCGGGAACGACGGCAAATTCAACCTGTTTTGCCACCATGGCGGGAATCACGTTTGCAACTCCCTTGAGGTCTATCATCAAAATATCAGCGTCGGCTTTCGTTGCGTTCGCATCTCCCGTGATTCTCAAACCGGCGGAATCCATAGCTCCCTCAAAAACAATCTTGGGCGCGCTTGTAGGCGAATGGTATCCGACCGTCACAGGCTTCTTGGATTTCTTCACATAATCCTTAAAACCATTCCAGCCCTTTGCGTTTACATCGTTTCTTGCCACCATCGCAATAGCGTCGGACTGGAGAGGCGCAAGAACCTTTATCTTCGTTCCGCGGTCAATGCCTGAAAGCATCGCGGGGAACGAGTTTGTCGTGAGATCGAGATGATTCTGGGCAAAAAGCGAAGTCGCCTCAGAACCGCTCTTGGTAACAATCACATCGAGACGGGCGACCTTCTTATTTCCCGACATAAGGTCAAACTTTTCCTTCTCAACCACGGGTTTCAGATAAACGCCCTTATCCTTAAACTTCTCACCGAGAGCCATAGCAACCATAAAAGCCTCCTGGTGAGTTGTAATTCCGTAGCTTACGCGCAAAGTGGGAACTTCCGCGGCAAATGCGGCGGCTGAAACAGAAAGAAATACGAACGTCAGTAGGAAACAGAGAAACTTCTTCACAGCAAAACACTCCTTAACAGTCATACACAGAAATATTTACAGAATGGGCAGACAAAAGCACACAAAAGAACAGCAAGAGTTGCCCAGCGCTCTTTTACTTTTTGCCGAACCGCATAGATTTTTGGGAGTGTCACTATGAAGAAAAGAAAAAACTATTTCCGCAAACTAACCGAGGTGAGCGAAACAAAAGCAGCTTACGGTCACACGGCGGCAGCCCCCTGTGCAATGCAGTCCCTGCATTTCACAAGTGCATCACGTATAAGTCTGCTGACCGAACCTATGAACCGACATAAGCGTACCTCCGTTCCTGCCTTAATTTATTTTATAATAGTGCGTTGCTTTTAACATTGTTCGAGGGAATAAACATCGCATAAAGTATATTTCCCCGCATCACATCAAAAAAAGCTCACAAAGAGCCGTAAACACCAAAACCGCAGCTATAGCCAAACACCCGAAGCGCGCCGTTTTGTATGTGCATTTGAATATAAAATCTTTTATAAATATTAAAAAAGCTCTGCTTTTACAAATTTTCCATACACAATACGCCTTATTTTATTTGGCAAAATCCATTGTATTCCGCAAAACCAAGCAGATAAACAGCCATCGACATACACAAATCCTCATTACACATTTTCCTTTTATCTGCCAGAGCACGCAGTTCTTCCAGCACTGTATCACCGGACTGAGAAATATCCTCTGATTCGTTGACAACTTTTTGGATAACTCCCGGAAGTGTCATACACATATCATAAAAGGCATTTGTCTCACCGGTTACGATTTCATAAAATTTATCCAAACTTACTCTGCGTATAAGCTTGTGACCAACTCTTCCGCCGTTTACGGTTGTCTCCCATTTAATATTTTGAGAGTGTTGGGCTATTGCCTCTACCAAAAAGCAAGCACATTCATCGTCTTTTAATAATTGGTCTTGCATTTTAATAAACGTCTTACCAGCAGATGCGGAATTCATTGTATTATGCTTGTTTTTCATCTCAACATAGATTGTTTTAACAAGTCCTTCCGGCAAAGATATTCCGCTAGGGTCACTGTAAATTACGTCCCAACCACCATTCTCACCGTTGTGCGGGACTATACATTTATCGATGTACTGAAATATTCTCTGATGGAAATATCCTATATCGTTATTATTCGCCTTATCCTTCTGGCGAAAAATTTCATTTCCGACAATACTTTCCCAACTCAGCCCGTAGACAGTTTTATCAAATATGAGTTTTATGGGGTCTATCAGGTTCTTATTAAAACGTTCCAAGTCAAATGGCTTTAGCTTCTCACCATATTTTTCGATTGTATATCTTACATGTTTTGTAAAATCAGCCTCATTTATAAAAGATAAGTTCCAACTCATAAACATTCCAACCCTTCTTTTATTTTAAGAGCCACTTCATAGGCAAGATTAACAGGCACGGCATTGCCTACTTGTTTATATTGCTGCCCAACACTGCCAAAAAAACGCCAATCATCAGGGAAACTTTGGCAACGGGCATTTTCCCGCACTGTAAGCGGTCTTGGTTCAATCGGATGACAGCGGTCTGTCTGTTTTTGGCTTGGGGACGTAAGTACGGCCAAGGATGGTTCATCCAAACTGAGCCTCCTCAGAATACCTGTGCGTCCGCCCTCCATATTCCAGCAACTTTTCATATACTCTTTTGCTATATTTTCCGGAATATCCCGCCAGTAACCGCCGGGAGGAACCAGTTCGAAAATTTTTCTTTTATACTCCGAGTATGAAGTCCCTTCGCTTTTAGGGCAATCAAGCAATATGTCGCGAAGCACCGGTCTGTAGTTATGTGCGGTAGGAAATTCAAACTTTATTTCATCGGCTAAATCATTCCTGATTCCGATTGTTATGAGTCTCTCTCTCTTCTGTGGAACACCATAATTCCAAGCATTCAAAACTTTTTTATGCTCTTCCTTTATTACATACCCGGCCTGTCTGAATATATCGAGAATAGCCGTATAGGTTCTTCCGCCGTCATGTGTCAGAAGCCCCCTTACGTTCTCGAATAGAAACATTTTGGGCTGAAGCTTTTCCAAAAACTTAGCATAGTGGTAAAATAGTGTGCCTCTGGCATCTTCAAGGCCAAGTCTTTTTCCCGCATACGAGAACGACTGACATGGAGCTCCGCCGGAAAGTAAATCAAGCTCACCTTTTCTGATTCCGAAAAAATCTTCCAAGTCCAAGCGGGAAATATTTGCTATATCATCATTTATTACACGCCAATTGGGTCTGTTTAACATAAGTGTGTTTGAAGCATCTTTGTCCAGCTCAACGAGAGCAAGCGTCTCAAATCCGGCTTTTTCTATCCCCAAAGCCAGTCCGCCCGCACCCGCAAATAACTCTATTGTTTTAAATTTTTTGTTTGCTTCAAGACAACTTTTCATATATGAAATCCCCAAACGTATACTTTGTAAACAACACCGCCATTATAACGCATAAAAAATTATAACAAAATACGGGGATCATCTAATCCCTTAGATGCTACAGCAAATCCGCAAGTACCGAAGTTGATTCACTCGCATCTCTAAATTCCGATTTGGATATCTCCTTATAGATCTTCCCATCGCGCAGCGCAATGAATCTGTCCGCCAGTTTTTGCGCTTGCGTCAGGCTGTGCGAGACCATTATCATCGGATACTTTCCCTTCAAAGAAAGAAGGTGCTCCTCTATCAGCTCTGCGGACTTTTTGTCGAGAGAGGCTGTCGGCTCGTCGAGAAGCAGGATATCAAGCTCAAGCGTCAGAGCTCTCGCAAGGCACAGCCGCTGCTGCTGACCGCCGGATATGGACATGGCGGGGGCGGACATTCTGTCGCGAACCTCATTCCACAGACCGACGGCGCGAAGAGCCTCTTCCATACGCGCCTCCGCCTCTCTCTTGCCGAGACGCAGCACAAGCTGCATCGGCAGCGTCATATTTTTCCTTATGCTCACGGGCAGAGGGTTCGGAGTCTGAAACACCATTCCCACCCTGCGCCTAAGTTCCGTAAGAGAAATCGCGCCGGAATAGGCATCTGTCATATTTCCGTCCAAAAGCAGCTTCACGCCGCCGCTTCCGCAATATCCGGAGAAAGTCTCATTGAGACGGTTCAGAGTGCGAAGCAAGGTCGTCTTGCCGGAGCCGGAACGCCCCAGCAGCACCGTTATGCCGTCCTTCGGAATATCCGCAGAGACGGAATCAAGCGCGGTTCTTCCGTTAAAGGATACTGACAGCTCTCGTATCTCCGCACAATTTTCCATTACTCAACACCCCTCCAGCGCCGTTTCATACCGCGCTGAAGCAGCCATGCGGCGCACATCAAAACTGTTGAAAGCAAAAGCAGCACAAGAGCCGCACCGAAACCGCGAAGCAGCTCCGCTTCGTCCGCATACTGCGCGGCTGTATAGTAAATAAGGAAGGGAAGCGCCTCAAACTTTGACGCAAGCCCTGCGGGAAGTCCTGAATTAACAACAACGCCAGTGAGCATAATAACGGCAGTATCCTCCGCGGCACGTCCCATAGCGAGCATGACCCCGCCCAAAATACCCTCGCCCGCTGCGGGAATCAGAAGGTGGCGCAAAAGCTGCACCTCGGAAAAACCGAGAGCGCGCCCCGTCTCCTCGAGCTTTGGGGGAAGGCTCTCTATCGAGCTGCGCGTTGTCACGACAAGAGCGGGCAGCACGAGCAGAGCCAGACAGAACGACGCAAGCAGCACACAGGTTGTCGCATTCGGAGCAACGGTGCGCCTCATCAGCAAAATCAGAACAAAGCCGAAAAGCCCCATAACAATAGAAGGAACCCCGGCAAGCAAATCCACGGCCAAAGAGAGAAAATCACGCACGCGCCCCTCCGCGAAACGGGCAAGATATATGCCGCAGCCTATCCCGGGCACAAGGGCCATCGCCATTGTAAGAGCCAAAAGATAGAACGTGCCTGCAAATGCGGGCCAAATCCCGTCCCAAACGGGGCGCAGCTTTATCAGCGCGTCAAACGGGGAAGTATCTCCGAAAAAGAGCTCCGCACCGAGCACGGGAACGCCTCTCTTCAGCAGAAAGCCGATGAGAGTCAAAAAAGAACCGAAAACGAAAAAGGCGGAGACATAAGCCAAAAGCCTGAGCAGCCTCTCGTTCATCTACATAGACCCCCTGTTCATCAGACGGAAAAAGAGATTCGCCGCAACGCTTATTCCAAGCAGAATACCGCCTGCGACAAAGAGCGAAAGGTACGCGGTTCCGCCCACATCGGACGAAAGCACAAGCCCTATATGAGCCGTCAAAGTGCGCATCGCATCGAGAGGGGAGAGAGCATACTGCACGGCGTTTCCCGCAAGCATCGTCGGAATCAGAGTATCTCCCGCGGCGCGCCCAAACCCCAAAACAGCGGCGGAACGCAGCCACCGCTTTGAAGCGGGAAGCACAACGCTTGTGAGATTCTGCTCCGGCGTAAAACCGAGCGCGGCCGCGGTAAGCGCCGTCTCCCGCTCAACCTCGCCCACGGCTCCGTCCATCGCTATAACCATAGTGGGAGTAACAAGCAGACTGAGCACCAAAGCGGCGGAAAGCCAGCAAAAGCCGGAACCGCCCAGCCCCTCGCGAATCAGAGGCACAAGCAGAAAAACCGAGACGAAACCATAAACCACGGTGGGAACCGCAGTCATAAAACGCAAAACGGAAGAAAGAGCGGCGGCAAGCGGCGCGGGAGCCAAACCATGAATAAAGCAGCAGCAGCCGAGAGCCAGAACCCAGCCCAAAACCGCAGAAGAGAGAGAGAGCAGCACAGTCGCCCAAATCATCGGCGAGATCCCGAACGAACCTCCCTCCGGATTCCACACGGAACCGAAGAGAGACGGGCCGCTTCTGAAATATCCGTCAAACGCACATACGATAATAAAGACAAATAAAGACGACATCAAAATTCCGGTATAAGAAGCGCAAAAACGGAGCGCAAACGGAGCTCTATCCTTCACTGCGTCACCTCCCTCACAAAAACTCGGTTCGTACAAAACAAAAATCCGCGAACGGCACACCTTAAAACGGCATAAAATCAAAATCCCGCAGAACAAACACTCTCACACTCTAATATATAAAAGAACGAAAGCCCGCAGCGGCAAAAACACAAACAGCACAAAAGCGCGAAAAACCCTGCTCCGACTGCCTGCGGACGTGAGCAAAAGATACGAAACCCTCGTCCGCCGGCAATCCGAAAGTTCAAAAAACTACTTCTTGGCGGGAAGCGGAATATAACCGCTGTCCTTGATAATCTCGGCGCCCTCGGGCGTAAAAATATAATCGATGAAAAGTTTTGTAAGCCCCGTAGGCGCGCCCTTCGTATTCATATAAAGGTCGCGCACAACCTTATAAGTACCCTTCGCCGCATTCTCCTGCGACGCCGTCATACCGTCCAGAAGCGGAGCCTTGATACTCTTATCCAGATGCCCGATTCCCACATAGCCTATCGCGCGTCCGTCCTTGGAAACAGCCGTCTTCATTGCGCCGTTTGAGCTCACGACATTCGCGGAAGGAGAAACGGGACCCTTCTTAAGCACCTTATCCGTGAAAACCTCTCTCGTGCCGCTGCCGTCCTCGCGGCCATACACATTGATTGCACCGGCATCTCCGCCGACCTCTTTCCAATCCGTCACCTTGCCCGCATAAATATCAGCTACCTGCTGACTCGTAAGCTCCTTGATCTTATTGCCGGGATTGATAACCACAGCGACTCCGTCAATGGCAAACGGGAAAGACACAAGACCATACTTCGCGACCTCATCCTTCTTAAGCGCGCGCCCCGTATTTCCGATAGCGACAAGACCCTCGCCCACCTGCTTCACGCCGACGCCGGAACCGCCGCCTGCAACGCTGATGCGGATATCCGAATTGGCAGACATAATACGCTTTGCGGCTTCCCTCATAACGGGAATATGAGCCGTACCGCCCGCGATATCCAAAGTACCCTTCTGTCCCTTAAACACGTCAAGAGGCGCTGCAAACGACGCCGTAGCCGCCAACACAAAAAGAACAGCAACTGCAAAAATCTTCTTCATAACAAAAAACTCTCCTTTATATATGTGATAAACAAACACAAAAAAAGCGGGCCGCACAAACAGAGCGCGCACACAACAAATGACCGAAAAGCCAAAAGGCGTTCGGCGGGATTATTGAAAAGCCGTGGAGTCAGTCGGAAGACGGAATCAAATCAGAGAGAATTAGAGCGTAAACGGAAAAGAACCCTCAACAGACGGCATAAAACGGCAATGCATCCCGTGCATCATGTTGTCCGCAACGCATCATGTGTATGCCATAAACTGCCACCTGCCCAAGGTAAAATATTATGCCCAAGCGAGCGCCCAAGCACAATTCAAGATAATACCACAAAACACACAAATTTGTCACTGATTTTCACAAAGTGGGGCAAGAAATTATTATGGCAAAACAAAACCCAGAATCCCCAAACTGCCGCACATTACACAGTTAAGTTCTAAAAAATGTATTTTGAATACACTTTTCTTGACTTAACTGTGTAAGGGTGGTATAAAAAATCCCAGAGGTGGTTTTTATGAAAAGGAAAATAACCGATTTCCTCATCAAGTGGAAGAACAGCCCGAACCGCAAGCCTCTTCTTATATACGGAGCGCGCCAGACGGGAAAAACATACGCTGTCAATGAGTTCGGCAAAGAACATTTCGAAGATATGATCTACATAAACTTTGAAGTGGACACGCGCCTTGCCCTTGAGTTTGAAAACAACATATCCCCGCAGCACATCATAAACAGCCTTGAGCTCTTCTTCGGGCGCAAAATCATGCCCGAAAAAACGCTCATCTTTTTTGATGAAATCCAAACCTGCGAAAGAGCTCTCACTGCTCTCAAATACTTCTGCGAAGAAGCACCGCAGTACTGCATCATTGCGGCAGGCAGCCTCCTCGGTGTCGCGGTAAACAGAAAAAAACACTCATTCCCCGTAGGTAAAGTCGAGATAAAAACACTCTATCCTATGGACTTTGAAGAATTTCTTACGGCGGTTGGAATGGTTGGTCTGGCGGAGAAAATTCGCGGGTGCTTTGAAACAGACTCGCCGATAGAAACACTTCTGCACGAAAAATCACTGGAACTCTACCGCTCATACCTGGTACTCGGCGGTATGCCCGAAGCTGTGGCATCATACGCGAAAAACGGCGGCATGCTGGCATCGAGAAATATCCAAAGCCTCATACTGGACGCATACATCGCCGACATGGCGAAATATGCGACTCCGGCTGAAACGGCGAGAATCATCGCGTGCTATGGCAGCATTCCCGTTCAGCTTGCCAAGGACAACAAAAAATTTCAATATAAAACAGTGCAGAAAGGCGGCAGAGCATCGTTTTTCGGAGCATCACTCGACTGGCTGGCAGCATCCGGCATCATAAATATCTGCAATAAAACAGAACAGGGAAATGTTCCCCTCGAAACGGCGCGAGACCTCGCATCCTTCAAGGTATACATGAGTGATACAGGCCTTCTGACACTTAAATCAGGCACAATGCCGAACGACATCCTATCGGGACACAGCCCATACATCGGAGCCATAACGGAAAACTACGCAGCTCAATCTCTGAAAGCATCGGGATACGAACTGTACTACTGGGCATCGCAATCAACAGCCGAGGTTGACTTCGTCATACAAAGAGAGGGCAAAAATATCCCTGTCGAAGTCAAATCTTCCGACCACACAAAATCACGCAGTCTATCCATTTATATGGAAAGATACAAACCCGAATATGCGATAAGAATATCCGCAAAAAACTTCGGCAGAAGCGAAAACATAAAAGCCGTTCCGTTGTACGCCGTTTTTTGCGTGTAGGAGTAAAATAATTACAGGGAACGCATAACATTAAAAATAAATATCTATGATATTATCGTATAACAGATAATGTACTCAATAATTTAATGCCAACTTTGCAAAAGGTTAGTCGGAAAAACGGGAGGTAACATGGTGACGGATACGGATCTCTCTGCAAAAAATCAATTACTTGCCTACTAATTTCCAGAATAGCATACTAAAACAAGAGAATATAAAGATCACACCTTTTATTAGAGTTGCTCTTTTCATGTCGGAGAACGACATAAAAATTCAACTCGAATCTTGTATTATAAATACGCGTAAGGTAGTTTATTCCTTCATAGAAAATTATGGACTTACAGATAGTTATACATTAATTTGCGAATCTGTTGTTTTAATACACAAATATTCTCTTAACATAGATGAACCAATCAATGTTTTGGCTCCACCACCTATAAAACCCAACGAAGACTTTTTTTACACTATAACAATACCTTTTCAATTATCTTCAATGATTTCGATGAATATCAAGTCGGAGATGCTTTTGATAGACTGCGTTTTCATACGAGCAAACTCTCGGACTATTGTGCATCAAACACGATACTAAACGACATTAAAGCCCTGATCCACAACATTGACGCTGTATTTCAAACCGCCAGTGCATCACGAGTTTGGGGCTATAAATCATTTGTATTTGACGAATATCACATTTCACAGCTTCACGATATTTGCAGGCTTGACTTTTGGAATATACAAGCAAACACAGCTAAAGAGCTTCTTGACATTCTGGCTAACCGACTCGAACCACTTACATCACCACGTGTAGCAATAGAAAAATTACTTGCAAATCTAAATGAGCGAGAAAGATACGTTATAGAGAACGGGTTCATTAACTCACGCAAAACACTTTCCGAATTAGGAGAGGAGCTTGGTTTAACACGCGAACGAGTACGTCAGCTTGCATTAAAATCCAAACGCAAATTGCGAATGTCACGTGATAATAGAAAGTTACTTAGCAGCATCCTGCCGACTCTAAGGATATTGTGTGCATGTGACCATTGCTTCACTGTACATGAGTTAGAGAAACATGGTGTTTCGGAAAATGCGCTTCATTTTTTTACTGAAATAATTGGATGCAGATACCACATATCTCATATTCCTGGCACAGAATGTATTGCCCTAATGGACAAAAACGAGCGGTACAACTGGGTTGATTGTATTAAAAGTATCGCTCATAACCTCCCTGCCGTTCTCTCACCGGAAGAACAACATAATATTGTGAACACAATCTCATCCTCGCTGACTGAATTAGGCTACGAAATACCGGAAAGTATTGTTATGTCTACCGCCTTCCGTGAATATGCAAGCCATGGATCAATCCTTATAAAAACGTCGCTGAATATGGGAGACAAATATGAAATAGTGCTGGATAAATTTTTTTCCGAAGGGTTAAGACTTTACCAACATAAAAATATGACTCTTTTCCGTAAAAAATATTATGATCTATTTGGAGACGACATAATCTCCGACAACGATCGTGCTATTATAGCAAGATTAACTGATCGATGTATATTGATAGACAGAGGAACTTATATTAGAAATAGAAACATTGATTTACCTACGGAATTACTACAAAATATACTAGATTTCATAGCTGAATACCCATTTGATAGAGTTATGACTAATGTTATTATGCACAAATTTAACATAGAACTCAATGAAATTGGTATATGCAACAAATACTACCTAGCTGCGATTCTCAGGAAATATTTCGTGGATAAGTTTACTTTTAATCGTGACTACGTCATCAAAGACGTAAATTCCTTGAGCTTTCACTCTAATATAACTGGTTTTGTAGAAAAATTCAGGAAGGGCATGAGTTTCCATGATTTACAAGCTCATTTTCAAGGTGTCCCAGATGCTGTCCTCTATTTTGCTTTATCTGAAGATGACAATATTATTCCTATGTACAACAAAACTTACATTCATAAAAATAATATAATTTTCCCTGAACAACAAAGTATTTTATCTTTTTTAAAGGAACTAATCTCTAAGAAAAACATCGTAGCCAACAAACATATATTAAAACTTTTAATTCAAAGTTATCCTGATTTTATTGCACGTAATAATGTCAATAGTAGTTGGTTTTTATTTAGTCTCTTGCGTTCATTCTTTAGTGAAGAATTTATTTTTAGTCGTCCCCATATCATTGACATTGAATTTGATTTAACAAATGGATATGAGGCCTTAAAAAGTTACTTTTGGGGCAAAAAATATATTAAACTCACAGAAATTAAAAATTATGCAAAAGAAAAACAAATCCATATTTATGATTTTTTGAAGTTACTTGATTCCTACAGTGATAAATATTTTATCCTTGATAAAGAAACACTGATATGCATTGAGGAAATTGGTTATAGTCTTTGTGATTTTGTCTATATAGAGGATCTTGTAGTAAAAGAACTGGCGGATCAGGAGTATGTGGAAATTAAAAAGTTGAATATTTCTAATGCTTTGCCCAAATCCAACGTCACCATAACGGAATGGCTTATCTACTCGATCATAAACAAGTATGGCACACGTTTGACTGCAACAACAACATCGCGACGATTTATAAATTCTGTACCAATCGTCGCGCGTAATAATATATATGCTGAAGCCATAAGAGGAGACTTTACAGACCAGGCTATTGCAATAGAAGATTTGTCTGATATTGAAGAGTTACTGGAAGAGAGCAACAATTTAGATTCTTGAGCGCAAGAAACCAGACAATTGTGAATTTGTATATTTACAGTTGGACTAAGGCTCTGGATATGCATATTCGTTGTAAGAATCATCTAAAACATCGACTTAGTTACGCAAGGATGTTTGCAGGAACTGCTTTTAAAAAGACAGCCCTATGTATTGAACCTGATTATAACAATACATAGGGCGCTAACTGTTTTGAAATGGCAAGTTTGTTGACTAAAGTTCCTGTTAAGCTATTTGGGATTTTCGACAGGAATGTTCATGAAGCCAGGAAATACTTGCGGTTTTGATATGCTTTTTGTATTGAATTCCCAAAAGTTATTAAACCGCGGCAAAAATTGCGTTTGCCAACAATATTAACAGCGTATATTTTATCTCTTCCTTTATACCTCTACGCCACACCCAGCTTGTTGGTTTTTTTCAGGTATTTTGCGGGAATCTCGTTTTCAAGCTTCCACGTAATATTCATCGGTCTGCCTCCCTCATGTTTCACATAGGTGACAGGACCTAAATATGTGTATGGGGGTGTTCCGGTACTATCTTTTTTACACTCCCTTACAAAGAGAAGAATTTTATCCCCCGTCTTTGCGTGATTAATGTATCTTTTTCCGGCTTCCGATGATTCTGATGCTGTGCTCTGGCTTTGCCAATGGAAGAGCTCCGCATTGATAGAGTAGTCATCATACATCGTTGACGGGGAGTAGTCTTTTTCTGATTTGTTGAGAGTGACCCATAGGATTTCCGTCTTTTTCTCGGCAATGTATTTGACCCCCTCGCGCACACTTGCGGGGTTTTTGTGGTCAAGTGCCAGTAATATTTGGTCTTTTGTGTAGGAGCAGTGGAGCTCAAGAGGGCAGTCATAGCCAAGGTCTATTTCCTTGCCTACAAAATCTATTTTGTCCGCCAGGTATTTGAGAAGTTCTGTCAGCTCATTTAGCATTACAGGGGACTTTCGAAGCACGTTCAGAACTTCCGCGCCATTTGTAAATAATCTGTCCTCGGGAAGTTTCTGAAAAACCGTGTAATGAAACATAAGCAGCATCCGCTTTTCATTCTCTGTCAGAGATGCGGTCTCGACATGGGCAGATTTATCGAGAACTCTCAGAAGAAAATTTACCCACGCAAGAGAATTTATGGAGCATATTCTTGCGAAAGCTCTTTTCATTATCGTCTCCGCACACTCCGTGAAATCTTCCCTCCTGCCGGCATCAACGCACATGCGGGCAAAGTTTTTTTCATTTGAGTATATCTGTCTTATGTCTATTTTCAACGACGTTACAAAATTTACCAAGTTCAGAGGCAGACCGAAATCTTCTTCAAATGACTCTATCTTTTTTACAAGTTCAGGCCTATTGCATATTGAGTTCCTGATGCTTTCCAGAACAAATTCAGCCGCTTTCTTTTCAAGCTGCACATAGCACCCCTTAGGAAGAGATGTGAAGCCATCTCTAAGCTCCTTTTCCACATTTTTATTGGTGTTTGAAAGAAGGGCGGCAAATTTATCTTCAAAGTTATATTTTTTATTTGCATGTCCTATGAAGTCGAGAACAGTTAGGCACTCTTTCTCTTCCGCAAGGCGCAGCCCGCGCCCAAGCTGCTGCAAAAACACGGTAAGACTCTCCGTAGGACGCAGGAAAAGGACTGTATTTATCTCAGGTATGTCAACGCCTTCATTGTATAAGTCCACAACAAAGATAAATTTAATCTCACCCGAGACAAGTTTTTTACGCGCTGTATCTCTTTCGGAATCTGAAGAACCTCCGTGGAGGGCTATTGACGGGATAGAGCAGGAATTAAAGAAATCCGACATGAATCCGGCATGTTCGACAGATACGCAGAAACCCAGCCCCTTCACTGTTTGTATATCGGTGACGTATTTTTCAACGGAGAGTGCAATGTGAACAGCACGGTTTCTCGCAACCACGCTCGACATTGTGTAGAGGTTTGAGAGTTCTGTTCTGTCATATCCGCCGCGCACCCAGCGCAGTGTGCTTAGGTCCACCCCGTCGGTAACTCCGAAATATTGAAAAGGAGAAAGAAGTTTTCTGTCTATCGCCTCGGGAAGGCGTATCTCTGCGGCAATTCTGCCTCCAAAGTATTCAAGCACGCTACGCCCGTCCATTCGTTCAGGAGTGGCCGTCAGCCCCAGCAGAATCTTGGGTTCGTAGTAATCAAGCAATTTTTGGTATGTGGGAGCTGCGGCGTGGTGAAATTCGTCAACGACGATGAAATCATAATAATCCCGAGATGTTTTTGAGGTCATATCCGCAGAATTAAAGCTCTGAACAGAGATAAAGAGGTGCTCTATGCTGTTCGGCTTATATGAGCCTACATAGAGTTCGCCGAAATTTTGATCTTTCAGAACTCCGCGAAAGCACGTTATACTCTGTTCCAGTATCTCTTCTCTGTGTGCTACGAAGAGCAAGCGGCATGGGCTCAGGGGATTTTCTTTGACATAGCGTTTGTAGTCAAAAGCGGATATTACCGTCTTTCCGGTACCTGTAGCGGCAACTATCAGGTTGCGGTATCGCCCATGTATGGCACGCTCCGCTTCGACTTTGTCCAATATTTCCTTTTGGTATGAGTATGGAATGATGTCAAAATTACAGCCATGCAAACCGCACAGCCCGCGAGTTTTTTCGGATGCAAGAGCGGCTTCGAGTCTCCCTTTATCAGATTTTTCATATTTTGTAAAATCAGGAGAATTCCAGTAACTCTCAAAGGCAGCCGATACTTTTTTTATTGTCTGAGGCATGTCCTTTTGCGTTACTTTCAAGTTCCACTCAAGTCCGCTTGAGAGAGCGGCTTTTGAAATATTCGAAGAACCTATGTATGAAGTTGTAAATCCTGTATCGCGCACAAAGAGGTAAGCCTTCGCATGAAGTCTGGTGGACGCGGTATTGTAGGATATCATTACTTCTGTATTAGGTAATGACGCAAGCTTTTCCACGGCCTTTACATCAGTAGCCCCCATGTATGAAGTCGTAATAACCCTAAGCTGTCCGCCATTTTGTGTAAATTTTTCCAGCTCGTCTATAATCAGCCTAAGCCCGCTCCATTTTATGAATGAGACCAGCATGTCTATTCTGTCACAGGATTTTATCTCAGCCTTTAATTCGCTGAATAGAGGTGGTTCTTTTTCTGAGCCTGTAAACAGAGAGCTCTCGGCAAGAGATGTCTTTGGGCGCGGAATCTCCATATTTGGATACAACGCGTAGATATTATTCTCTTTCTTTATGCAGGCGGTTAACTCCTCAGAAGATTCATCAACTTCCATCGAGGTAAAATCTCCGTTGCCTGTCTCTTTTGTTATAGCGGATATAATTTTGTTTGCAAAGTCTATTCTTGCCCTGGTGTCTCCGTCACCGTCACAGTCTATGCCGGCAAATGCTCCGTACAGCACTTCGCACAGATATTTGGCTAAAACAACAGAGGATTCCGCACCGTCAAGTTTCGCTGTTCTGACAACCGCATCGTGCAGTGATTCTAATTTCTTGCGTAACGATTTATTTATAATCTGTTCGTACACTCCTGATTTTAATTCTGTATCCATATTAATTCCTCCGTGCAAAAATGTCAGCAACTCAAAGCAGGAGCACACTATCAGACATTATACCATCTATCTGCGGCACATTGTTTGCAGCCTAATTTCCCACAAGAGGACATTGCTATGATGATGGACAACACCAATACCCATAACTGAGAAAACATGTCGCTTTTACTTCTGCAAACTTGCTTTTACTTTTGCAACTCACGGAAGTTAATAAAGGTATTCCGCTGCCGCTTGTCTATGACTTTTTATCCGGTTTCCATTCCTCATAGGAAGTTTCTAAAGGCAGTTGCATCTTGAGCGGTACGCAATGCGTATCGCCGTTTCCATTCCTCATAGGAAGTTTCTAAAGGAGAGACCAGAGAGATACATTTTCCCAGCAGTTTTTACGTTTCCATTCCTCATAGGAAGTTTCTAAAGTTTTTGCCGGGAGCTGATACTGCTGTTTTGCTTCAGGTTTCCATTCCTCATAGGAAGTTTCTAAAGTTCAGATTCATTTTTCGGTACTGCAGATATACAGCGGTTTCCATTCCTCATAGGAAGTTTCTAAAGTTCAGATTCATTTTTCGGTACTGCAGATATACAGCGGTTTCCATTCCTCATAGGAAGTTTCTAAAGAGGTTGCTGATTCAACCAATAATAGAGCAATTAGATAGTTTCCATTCCTCATAGGAAGTTTCTAAAGCGTGTATCGCCACACTACGCGCCGCCCCTACTCTGTGTTTCCATTCCTCATAGGAAGTTTCTAAAGGCTTAGTAGGCGGTGAATAAATTTGAAAAATCCGAAGTTTCCATTCCTCATAGGAAGTTTCTAAAGTGGAAAAACCGGCAAACATGGAACGTTATGTTATGGAGTTTCCATTCCTCATAGGAAGTTTCTAAAGAATTGCCTATAAGTAGGTGAGAGAACTTGAAAAATCCGTTTCCATTCCTCATAGGAAGTTTCTAAAGCCCACGATTCGCGGGCAATGGGCTGACAGTGGGAGGTTTCCATTCCTCATAGGAAGTTTCTAAAGGTTGGCGGAAGGGTTGCCGAATATACTAGGGCGTTGTTTCCATTCCTCATAGGAAGTTTCTAAAGTATCGGCGGGCTCATAGATAAAAAGCCCTGCCGCATATGTTTCCATTCCTCATAGGAAGTTTCTAAAGCAGTTCGTAAAATCGGGAGCCGCTTCTACTCTCGGCAGTTTCCATTCCTCATAGGAAGTTTCTAAAGCTATTGGGACACCACTACAAGAGAAAAACACGAGAGTTTCCATTCCTCATAGGAAGTTTCTAAAGTGCAGCCGCGCAGATTGACAAACTAATCGTTACAGTGGTTTCCATTCCTCATAGGAAGTTTCTAAAGTTTATAGAGCTATGTTAGAAACATCGGAGGCTTATGGTTTCCATTCCTCATAGGAAGTTTCTAAAGGCCGCTATAGGGCGCGCAACAGTACGATTACAGGGGTTTCCATTCCTCATAGGAAGTTTCTAAAGTTGAAAAATGTGATTATGGTTTTAGATTTGGAAATTGTTTCCATTCCTCATAGGAAGTTTCTAAAGTGGAACTGCTCTTGTTGATGCGGCAATGGATGCGCGTTTCCATTCCTCATAGGAAGTTTCTAAAGGAGCCAACGAGCGAACGACCGCCGCTACAGGGCGCGGTTTCCATTCCTCATAGGAAGTTTCTAAAGAGAACTCCATCGTAATCGAAGACACGGTTTCATTTTTGTTTCCATTCCTCATAGGAAGTTTCTAAAGTGGAACTGCTCTTGTTGATGCGGCAATGGATGCGCGTTTCCATTCCTCATAGGAAGTTTCTAAAGGAGCCAACGAGCGAACGACCGCCGCTACAGGGCGCGGTTTCCATTCCTCATAGGAAGTTTCTAAAGAGAACTCCATCGTAATCGAAGACACGGTTTCATTTTTGTTTCCATTCCTCATAGGAAGTTTCTAAAGCTCTCTCATCGGTCTGCCTTGGGGTTTTAGCGATGGAGTTTCCATTCCTCATAGGAAGTTTCTAAAGTATGACATTACCACGTCAGATAAACCAACGTATATGTTTCCATTCCTCATAGGAAGTTTCTAAAGGGACTACAGTGGGCACAATATGCCGACTGTATGAAGTTTCCATTCCTCATAGGAAGTTTCTAAAGTTCTGTTTCCTGTCCCGCGCCATGCCCTTTTTCGAGGTTTCCATTCCTCATAGGAAGTTTCTAAAGTGGTTTGCGCGGGTTCGGCGGGCGGGCTTTCGGCGTTTCCATTCCTCATAGGAAGTTTCTAAAGCCGTCGCGCCGCGTCCAGCCGGTGCGAAACATATCAGTTTCCATTCCTCATAGGAAGTTTCTAAAGGGCGTTGTGGTGCAGTGATGTTGTGGTTGACATGAGTTTCCATTCCTCATAGGAAGTTTCTAAAGCCGTTTTGTTGTTGGTATTGCTTATGTATTGCTTATGTGTTTATGCAAGGGTTGTTTGTTTTAATTTTTCAGAAGCATTATAAAAGCGGAGTATCACCTGTCAAAACTTGATTTACACTGTTTTGTCGATGTCCTATATTTTACACCTTATCATGGTTCGACAGGGAAAAAACAGGTCTATATCATGCAGTCGATTTCTCCTTTTTTTACACCTAGGGTTTGCCGTGCCATGTAACGTTCAGACCGCCAAATATAGAATAACACACTATCGTATTCTTCATCTATTATTTTTTTTATATCAGCCTTCAAATATTCCAACGTTGCAGGAGAGACTTCGCCTTCCAATACAGAATTTTGTATCCACGTCAGGTATCTTCGTGCTGTTTTCAGTACTTTATTGACCCTTTTTTCACCAACATCATAAAACATGATTACAAACATTCTTACCACCTACTCGCAAACGGTTCGTATTCTATCCCTTCCAATATATGTTTTTGGAGTTTGTATACTTCCATTCTTACCAGACTGCGATAACTAACACTTCTCTTAAGACGAGGATGTTCAATAGTCTCGTTTATTCTCATTTCCCAAGCACGCAGGACAATTTCGCGCCCTTTTTCGTTAAGATATATGCCGCCGCCACTCTGCTTTTCAAGGTGTTTCTCCTGTATTTCTTTTTTGTTTATTAAAGAAAAAATCAGTCGATCTGCCAATATGGGCTTGAATATCTCTGATACTTTTATTGAACGTGGTTTCTCCAAATACCAGTATTTCATCCAATGTTTCAACAGGAAGATATTTAGGATTTTCTCCGTCTCTTACAATGTAAAGAGTATTATCTTTTCGTTTGAGTTCCCCGTCACTCATGAGATATAGGGTTTTGCCCACGGTTCTTTCCCTCCTTAGCCAAAGCAGTATTCGGCATAAGCGCATTTTGAACAGAATTTTCCATAAAGCGGGATCGGGGGATATTGGGATTCCGATATGGATTTTATTTCCTGATAAACAGTATCAAGTTTCTCTTTGATTTCTTCTGTCAGTGTAACTTCTGTCCGTTTTTTTTCTGTCGGATATAAGAGCACCCCGGCTGCATGTATTCCCTCTTTTTCAAGCTCATAAAGGTAGTGAGCAAGCTGCAATGATGATGCTTTCTCCGCACGGCTGCTCTTTTTTACTTCCGATACAACCAGAGTTCCATTTTTGTCGGTCATAAAATCAAATTTATTATCCCCAAAAACAATCTGATGTTTTTCGCGTGCATAGCTGTTTCGGTCAATAAGCCTGCCCAGAGATAGATTTTCGTTATTTTGCTCGGGATTGACACTTCTGGACATAAGCCACACCTGCCTATGGCAGATAGAATAGTACCAAAGTAATGTACCGCCGATTCTGGCGCACTCAGACAGCATTATTTCACCTCATTCAGTTTCAGTGTCAAAACGGTGGTATTCCAGATATAACCGGCTGAAAGCCCGCTATCGGAGAGTAGATTTTATCCTCGCTGATGCCGGGCTTTTTGATAACATAAAAAGAGTCGTAGCAGTCCAGCATTTCCTCTTCCTCCGAACAAAATAGACCTATTTTAGTCTCCACTGAAAAACTCTGTCTTTTCTAAAATTTAAAACTCAAGCCAAGG
>CAZBYL010000035.1:0-26377 GCA_964496275.1 uncultured Synergistaceae bacterium
ACACCCCGTCCGTGCCGTCGATCACGGAACGGAGTGGCTGCAATCCGAAACCACCAACAGCAGATACGGAAGCTATGCTAAACACAGTGACAGCAACATTTTCCAAGATATTACCGAAGCTGAAAAAACCGATAAAACCGACAAAATACGACATAGAAAAATTTGCTCTTTTGATACAAAAAATGCCGCACCTCAAACGGGCAAAATGGAGGCGGGGTTACTTTCAAAAAATCACAGTCAAAAGCAATCTTTTAGTATGTAAAATGTTCTTAAAGCCTTCCCCCTTTGTGGGGAAGGTGGCAGAGCATGTTTTTGCTCTGACGGATGAGGGGTGCTTTGGACTTTTTGGGTTTGGGTCTTAACTTCCGGTAAAACTACAAAACCAAGGTCAAGAGCACCCCTCATCCGTCTGCGGAAGTCCGTCCGCAGCCACCTTCTGGGTGTCACAACCAGCCGATTCGCACAAAACGCAAAAACATCGTTTGCCAACTGTTTGCCTGTTGCTCCCCGCTAAACTGAGATTTTGCGCTTATGTTTCTTAAATTGGTGCACCTATAGTTCTTAAGTTATCTCTGATTTGAATTTTGAGTATCCGGTCTATGAGTCTAGAAGACTTAACGACGTTGTATATTTGTTGTTGTTTTGTATGATTGTTTTTTATGGTGCCTTTTATGACTAGCTCGTTGAAGTATGGTTCTACTTGTTTTTTGCTCATATAAAAATCTTCATCAAAATCAATGACGCATTCTTGCGCAAAACCAAAGTTCTCGTTTTCGAAGAATCGCACAAAACAATGTTTCTCTCGGTCTCCGCCTCTGTCAAAGTGTTGCAGTTGCGTTGTTGCTGTGGGTATTAACATCATAACTTCACCTGAAAATATGTCTTCTTTGTATGTCCCCAGGCACAAGAACCAACGATCTTTTATGATGTTCTGCTCGTACCGTGGATATGGGTAGTTTTTCCATAGAAAAATATCCCCAACTTGCAACATTCCTATTCTACGCTCACTAGTTCTGCTTTTTGTTTAGACTCGTAGTCTAAGAATACTTCTTCTTGCCACGTTAAATCATTAATAGGCTTCGTATATATATCTTTGGGGAATTCATCTGCATAATCCATAGGAATCCGCTTCCGTCCTTTTTCTTCTGCAAGTTCCATTGCTATTTGCCACGCTTTTAATTGGTGTGTTGCTTCTATTAGCTCATCTAGTGCGGTGTTGCTGCTTGCTTTGTTTACATCGACAGATAGTATGAACTTTGAAACAAGGTTCTCCATTTCATATATAGCTGCCTCGGAGAAGTATTTGAGGTTAGGTTCTTGTGTTGCTCTAAGTTCAAATGTGTTATACCAGACTTCTTCCAACGTGAATCCTTTATAAGGCAGTTCTCCTCTGCGATTGTCATATAGCATTGTTGGAACAGGTCCATTTTGTAGGGCCACATATTCTAACCCCAGGCAAGGACGCCCAGTGGCTTTCAGTATGTTGTAGTCCAATAGTGCAAGCAGTTTGTATATCCACATTTGCTTAGGCCAAAATCCAAAGTGTTCTTTGTATTTGCAAGCAAAAAATATCACCGCGTTTTCAATTTTTCTTTGCTGATTTAGAATCATTTTTACCTCCTCCTGTTTCAGAGTATAAAAAGCTATCAACGCTTATTAGACATAGGCAATACTCCATATCGCGGATAATTTCTGAGTGTATTATTATGATAACTAATACATTTTGTCAACCATAACATTACGATTTTGTCAAGATTCGCTTTTAGCTATTTGGCTATGCTTGACGAACAACTTATCCACAGAAATAGAGCTTTTAGGTTTTGTTTTTCTTTGTAAGATTGTCAAGCCAGGAAGCACTCGTATAATATAGCTATCCTGATTCACCAGAACAGATAGAGACATCCGAATGGCTGGCTGCGGACGAACTTCCGCAGACGGATGAGGGGTGCACTTGACCTTGCCCTTTTAGTTTTGCAGGCGTAAACCCGAAAACCCCAAAGTCAAAAGCACCCTCATCCGTCAGAGCAAAAGCATGCTCTGCCACCTTCCCCCAAGGGAAGGCTTTAGAAGCGTTGTTTAATATACTGTAAGTTTGCTTTTGACTATAGTTTTTTGAATTTGTTCAGTTTGCAAAACATTTAAGAACAAGAAAAACCTCCAACGTGTCCAATTTATACAGGCCGGTGCTTCTCTAAAGCCTTCCCCCTTTGTGGGGAAGGTGGCTGCGGATGGTTCTTCCGCAGACGGATGAGGGGTGCACTTGACCTTGCCCTTGGTTTTGTAGTTTTGCAGGCGTAAACCCCGAAAATCCCAAAGTCAAAAGCACCCCTCATCCGTCAGAGCAAAAGCATGCTCTGCCACCTTCTGGGTGTAACAACCAGCCGATTCGCACAAAACGTAAAATCATCGTTTTGGCTCTCTGGCCGCCCACAACTGGGGGAAGGCTTTAGTGGCGTTTTTTAGCATCTGTTAATTGCAAACACCCACCTGTTTTTACAATCGACACTATTACTTTTCCTCTGATTTCGCTTAGAAATAAAGGTCCTGTGCTCCATGTTCCAGACTTGCAAGGCGCTCCTTTGTCAGTTCCTTTATCTTATCGCTCGGAATCTTCTCAACTTCCTCGGCAATAACCTTTTCTCCCAGAGCCTTCAAATGGTCGGAACCATAGCCCAGCAGATACTCCTTAAACGTCAAAATAGCGTTGGGCTGGCAAATATTGCGTATCTGGCCGGATTTTGCAAGAGACATAAACCTGTCTCCGGTGCGTCCCTGCCTGTAACAGGCGGTGCAGTAACTGGGAATATAACCGTCCTCGCAAAGCCAAGTAAGCACCTCGTCCGGCGTTCTCTCGTCAGAAACTTTAAATTGCGCGGTATCGCATACAGGCATACCGGCTTCCTTATGATAACCGCCTATGCCTGTGCAGGAGCCTGCGCTCACCTGTGAAATACCCAAATCCAGAGCCTTGCGCCGCGTATCGGCTGTTTCCCTTGTTGAGAGAATCATGCCGGTGTATGGTGTGGCAACGCGAATTACCGCGATAAGTCTCAAAAATTCCTCATCTGTAGGAAGGTGCGGGAAATCCTTCAGGCTGACTCCCTCTGCCTCTCTCATGCGCGGAACGGAAATCGTATGCGGCCCAACTCCAAACATCTTCTCCATGTGCTCCGCCATCATAAGCTGGGCTACTACCTCATATTTATAATCGTAAAGCCCGTACAAAACCCCCGTACCCACATCATCTATGCCGCCCTGCTGTGCTCTGTGAAGCGCGGTGGTGTGCCAGTCATAATTGCTTTTCGGCCCTGTCGGGTGCATTTTTGCGTAAGTCGGTCTGTGGAAAGTCTCCTGAAACAGAATAAACGTCCCGATATCAGCCGCTTTAAGGCGCTTATACTCCTCCACGGTGGTAGCTGCGATATTGACATTGATTCTGCGGATAGAATCCCCACGGCTGTTCTTATAAGCATAAACTCTCTTCATACACTCAATAATATAATCCAGAGGAACATTGACGGGATCTTCCCCTGCCTCCATAGCAATTCTCTTGTGTCCGAGAGCGAGAATCGCGTCCGCTTCCATATCAATCTCTTCCATGGTAAGCTTCTTGCGGCACATAGACGCGTTATCCTTATGGAAGCCGCAATAAACACAGCCGTTGACGCAATAATTTGCCACATAAAGAGGTGCGAAAAGAACAATCCTGCGCCCGTAGATACGCTCCTTTATCTCCTTCGCAAGAGAATAAAGCTCGGCCTCAAGCTCCGGGTCACGTATCTCAAGCAAAACGGCAGCTTCCCTATGAGTAAGCCCGCCGCAAGTTTTTGCCTTCTCCAAAATAGCGCGGACAGCCCCCTTGTCGCAGGCGGCTCTCTTTGCCTCATCAAGCGTGCTTAAAATCTCCGTCTCGTCAATAAAAGAAGCATCATGAAATTCATTTTTGTCAAACATTGCAGCACTCCCTTTCACTCTATTTAAAATAAGCAGAAAACCGTACAGTTGAATAATGCCATAATAGCACTTCTAATTTAAAATGATTGTTGTTTTTGCTGATAAAAAATCGGCTGCGTCCAAAATCACCGAAAGTATTTGCCTAAATAGGCTTGCGCACTCTATCATTGGACACAAGTTAAAACAGATATGTTCTCCTTGACAACTTAATATCCGTTGTACGATAATTGCAAAACAATAAAGTTAATTTCAGTGAAAAATCATAGCATAGAAAAGGGGGCGCGTCACGATGGCGACAAGCAGCATCTTTACCAACGTTAAAGTCAAAAGCAAAACAGACTGCGAAAAGCTTATTCTCGCATTGGAAAACGCCCAAGGTAAAAAGAATAAAGAAGTCGTTCTCTCACGTCCTGTCGAAGTTATTAAAGGAGAAAAGGTCAAAGACCTCTTTAAATAGCATGACCGAGAAAAAAATAACAGGATATAAAATAATACCACTTCACGAAATAATCACGCAAATCACAGAAGAGAGGGTCAAAGAACTCCTCTCTTCTTTTTCGTCACCCAACCGCGATGTCGAATATTTCCTACGACAAAAAGCCACAGAATTTGACAAACAGGCTATCGCAAAGACCCACATGATTTTTGCGCCATACAAAGACAAACCTGTGCTTGTAGGATACTTTGCATTAGCATATAAGGACTTTACTATACCGGTAAAAAACATAAACCGCAGACTAAGAGATAGGATAAAGAAATTTGGCAGCTACGCTTCGGAAATAAAAGCATACAAAATATCAGCTCCGCTCATTGCCCAGCTAAGCAAAAACTTCACGGGGGGTTATAACAAATTAATCTCCGGAGACGAACTGTTAAAAATAGCCTGTGACATGGTATCAGAATTGCAGATGATTGCTGGTGGCAAAATCGTATATGTCGAATGTGAAGACAATGTGAATTTAAGAGAATTCTACGAACGCAACGGATTCGTAATATTCAACGAACGTCAGCTTGATGCAAGATCACAAGAAAACATGGATACCAACTGCCTACTGCAGCTTCTCCGTTACCTCTAGCCCGGCTCTTCTTTACGCGGCATTACTAGGCAACACATGCAGCCGCAGACTGTGCATTTCGTAATATAACTACCCGTAATTGCAAAAGGCCATTGAAAACAGAGCACAAGCCAACTACCCTTATAAGCGACTAAACTTATGAGGGGCAGATGGTAGAATGCTGACAATGACCAACGTCTATAGTATCAGGGATGTGGTATTTGAGAAATTGTTTGATGCTTCAAACAACAGGGTACGGAATGCAGTCGAACGAGGTTAAAACTCTACAGACTGGGGTGGGGAATTCTCTTTGCAATTTTTGTGAGTGAGGTATGTTTGAGGAAAGAACTTTATGTTGATGAAATCCGTCAAATAGTTGATAACCCCGACACTGAGCGTATTATCAAAAAATATGCTATAGTCCTTTGAGGCTTAACGATATACACAAAGGAGAATGTCCATGAATATTCTTGTTAGCGGGGGATTGGGATTTATAGGTTCACATACCTGTGTTGCACTTCTTAATGCAGGTTACTCTGTTGTTGCTGCCGATAACCTTGCAAACAGCAGTTGTGACGCTGCTGACTCGATACAAAAAATTACGGGCAAATCTCTCTCTTTTTATAACATTGACGTTACGGATGAATGTGCCGTTGACCGGCTCTTCGGCAATAATAAAATCGACTGCGTGATACACTTTGCCGGGTTGAAATCGGTCAGCGAATCCACTCGCGAACCGTTGCTTTACTACCGCAACAATATTGGCGGTACACTTGTCCTTGCATCTGCCTGTTTGAAGCATGGCGTGAACAAGTTCGTGTTCTCATCTTCTGCGACTGTGTACGGCGACAGAGAATCTCCTTTTGCTGAAACCATGGAAGTGAGGCATGCCGCAAATCCCTATGGCGAAACGAAAATAATAAGCGAAAAAATCCTGACCGATACGGCAAAAGCCAATCCGTCTTTCAGTGTGTCCCTGCTTAGGTACTTCAATCCTGTGGGCGCACATGAGAGCGGCATGATAGGTGAGAATCCAAACGGAACACCGCAAAACCTTATGCCCCTTATCGTGAGAACAGCGGCAAACAGACAAAAGACCCTTAAAATATTCGGCTGTGACTACGATACTCCGGACGGAACCTGTATCAGGGACTATGTTCATGTAATGGACTTAGCCGAGGGGCATGTTGCGGCACTGAACGGCATAAAACGCGGTACAGAAATCTACAATCTCGGAACGGGCCGCGGAACATCCGTAATGGAGTTGGTGCATACCTTTGAACGGGTCAACGGAATAAAGGTCCCCTATGAAATGGCAGAACGAAGAGCCGGAGACATCGCGGCGTACTATGCGGATGTCTCCAAAGCGGAGCGCGAACTCAAGTGGAAAGCACAACGCGGCACAGAAAACATGTGCCGCGACTCATGGCTTTTCGCGAAGAAATTTGGTGCTCCGGTAATGTAAGACATTCGTCCTATGCTTTCAGAAAAATTATTATTTCCTCTTTAGCCGATAGCGGATCTCACCGCAGACCTTTTTCACGGTTCTTCCATTGTGACTTAATGTGTCCTTTTATATATGCAAAAGGCTCTATGGTAAAATTAATCGCTCTCTGCCAAATTTTAATACTACGTGATCTTTTTGCTTAAATCGATTACTTTTCTCGCAAATTATTGTCCGGTAGCGAAATCAGAATCCCCCATATTGCCCAAAAAACAGGGGCCATATCACTTCTGACCTCGAAAACATCACAACCTATTCCATGTATCATTTGACCGACAAAAACAGCAAAGCATACTATTCCCCACGGGATAGTCCTTTCATTAGGTTGCCTGTCAATTCTAAATGATTTTACAATGGATAGCAGGAATGCTGCCATAAATAATAGAAAGGACGGGATTCCCGCGTCTGTCAAAAAGCCAAGGTACATATTGTGGGGCTGATTGAAGGACTGACCGTCTGTACAACGTATTTCTTTTGGAATTTGTGGAATATAGCCGGTAGTACATGCCTCAAACATGCCTCGACCAACACCTGTTAAAGGCCTGTCTTTTATGATTTCTACTGCAACATACCATATTTCCGTGCGCTTCGTGGTAAATGTATTCATGTCGTTGATGCTCTTTGCTTGGTTGATTTCTCCGTCAAGTCGTTTCAAAATAAAATGGTCAGTTGCTATGTCGCAGACAACCAATATCAAGAGGAAGAGAACTAGGGCTTTTCCGACATAGGCGACGGAGATTTTTTTGTCTTTCAAGGCGTAGCCAATGATGATTAAGGCTTGAATTGCTCCCGCCAACCACGGACCGGAAGAAAAATTTGAAAGTAGCGAGAGGACGTTTATGATGCAAAGCAGAATTGCAAGAAAAGGTCTTTTTTTCAGACACCAGAAGGAGTAGCAAAAAAATATGGGCATTACGAGTATATTGTAAATTCCTAAGGCATTGCCGCTAACAAGATTTTGATGTATCCCTTTGGTGAAAGGGGTGACAAATATATAATAGAAGTTAGACAGAATTGCACCTACAATAATGGCAACGGCAAATTTCTCTAATTTATTTTTGTTGTCAACCAGTCTGATTACAAGAAAAATAGCTAACAGCATCTCCAGTGGTATTGATAGCGAACGTCCCCACTGAACGAAAGAGGCAGTAGCAAAAGAAGCGGCAGCAAGCGAATTTGCTATCATTGACCAGAAAAATGTAACGATGAGGACAGTCAAAATAGGGTATTTGCTCTTTGGCGGGCGAGCTATGATGTTCGTTTTATAGCGTATTCTCCCATAGATTAAGGCGAAGAGCGCAAGAGACCACCCTGTGTAGTGTAGTACGGATCCAAATGCTGAGAGTGCTGTGCCAATAGTAAAACACCAAAAAGCAAATGCTTCAAAACTCATAGATGCAATGCCGTCTATTCTGTTTTTCAAAAAAAACGCCCCTCGTTCAAGTCTATTGACAAACATGTCAAGCAAAGATAACCTTATCATATCGGATTGTTTTGTGCAATAAGATGTTTTTATCCAACGTATCTTTGTTTATATTATTATCTAAATTTAAAAGTAAATAAATGAGAAAAATTAAAAATATAAACACAATAGTATGAAAATATTCTATTGGATACCGTATTTTGTGCCTAAACCACAGGAGGCTCTACTATGAGTTGGAAGAATGAACCGAAATCAGGAGATCGTATTCTTTGGATTAAATTCACAGGATTCGGAGATGTGCTTCAAACGGTATCCTCAATCAAAAATTTTAAAGAGATGTTCCCCGGTGTGCATGTTACACTTTTGACGTCAGAGCCGTATGCCGAACTGATGCTTGCGCAGCCGCCCGTTGATGCTGTGGTTACAGGACGCAAGTCGTCTATGAAAGATTTTTATAGGCTTATGTCTAAACTTAAGAAGCAGCCTAAATTTGATTGGATTATAAGTTTGCAGGATAAAAGCAAAACAGATACTATCGGTTTAATGTTGGGAGTACCGAACAGAATCGGTTCCGGATACAGAGTAATGTATAATGCGAACCTGTGGGACTGGCTTGATGGGATTGGGATGGATCTGAGAAGAAGGGAATATCCATCTATAATTCCTCCGGTTGGGAGTATTGAAAAGAATAAACCTCTTTTGGCCGGATTGCCGTCAAAGAAGGTATTTGCTGTTATAGGCGCAGCTTGGAAAGAGAAGATGTGGCCTTCTGAGCATTGGTGCGATTTAATTAAAGAACTTGTTAATGATGGTTATGGCGTTGTCCTTAATGGCCATGGCGAGCTTGAAATGGAGATTGCTTCTAAAATAGAGAGAGAAGTTTGCAGCCGTGCTGTTCTTAATCTGGTGGACAAACTGAGTTTCAGTGACATGGCAGCAGTTTCCAATATGTGTACAATTGCCGTAGGGAATGATACGGGGCCGCTGCATCTGGCTGCGTTGCAGGGTATTCCCGCCATCGGATTTTTTGGAGCGATAAGACCGCAGTCTGTTGGCTATTTGATGCCTTGGTTTAGTCCGGTGTATTCAACCTGTTACATGGTTGGCTGTGGTTTGTCGAAGGAGTGTCCCCGAAGAAGGAAAACGTGCTTAAATTCTGTAACACCGCAAAAAGTGAAAACTGTCTTTGACCGAATGATTAGTGCAGGTACTTTGGTTAAATGATGTGCTGTGCGAGAGTTTTAATTTGTTCTTATGTTTGTAGGATACAAATTTAAAGTTAACGAGGTCGATGCGTAATGGGTTCTTTTGCTCATGCCCCTAAATCAGGAGATAAATTTATTTGGGTTCGCTTTGGTGCGCTGGGCGATGTTTTGCAGGCGCTTTCTTCTGCGTTTCTTATTAAACAAAAATTTCCGGATGTTTCGATGTCTTTTCTTACAACCCCGCCTTTTGTTGATATTGTGAAGTCACAGCCATACATTGACGAAGTTATTTGCGGTGAAAAAAAACCTGTCTCAACCTTGATGAAAACGGCACGTTTGCTGCGTGAAGGAAAGTATGATTGGATTGCATCAACATTTCAGGGAAGCCACATGGCTTGGCTTGCATATGTGTCGGGGATAAAGTACCGTCTTGGAAGCAGTAAGTATTATTCATTTCTTGAAACGGATAATATTTATGAGTGGGGAGTTAAGAATGACATAGACTTTCATTCGAGAGTGACTCCTTCCGTTTTTGCAACAGAAAAATCTTCTTTAACGGCAAGAGAACTTCTTGCTCCGCTGGTGTCTAAGAAAAAACTTTTTGCTGTCATCGGTGCAAGCAGCGAAGCCAAGATGTGGTCTTTGGATGGATGGGCTGATTTTCTGCGCCCGCTGACTGCCTCCGGATGGGGTATTGTGATAAACGGATATGGGGAAATGGAGTCTCGTTTCGCAAAAGAAATCACGAACAGAATAGGCGATTCTGATATCGTTAATTTGGTAGGAAAACTTGACTATGTAAAAATGGTCGGAGTATGCTGTGAATGTGACGCTGCGGTTGGCAATGACACAGGGCCTTTGCACATGGCAGCTCTGTGCGGTGTGCCCACTGTTGGTGTTTTTGACTATGTTCAGCCTGTGGAAGTGGGCTATACTATGCCTAATTTTACCTGTGTTGTGGGCAGAGACGAGCAGTTGCAGACTTTTTACACGAAGAGCCGTTCTCAGTCCATTTTGTCGGAGATTCAGGGCTCCTCTGTGTTAGACAGCTTTTATTCGCTGTTGGAACGCTGCACCCGAATGTAGTCATATAATAAGGTTATGAGGTCTGCGAAATTTTGTGATGTCAGACTTGTCTTTAATCTGGTGAAAATTATATGTAAGCCTGTTTCTCAACGGAGGTTTTTTCTGTGAATTATAAATCTGTACTGCCTAAGTCGGGTGACCGTTTTTTGTGGGTTCGGTTTTATGCTCTGGGTGATGCTTTGCAGGGTGTGGCTGAAGCTTTTCTGATTAAGCGCCGTTTTCCTGAGATTGAGATGTCTTTTCTCACCAGACCTTTGTATAAGGATATTATAGCGAGCCAACCATACTTGGACAAAGTTATATGCGGTGAGAAGAAACCTTTGTCTGTCCTTATGAATACAGCCTCTGCCGTAAAGTCTGCCGGTACGGATTGGATATGCAGCACGTATCAGGGTGCGCACATGCCGTTGCTTGCAAAGATGGCGGGGGTGCGTAACCGGCTCGGCAACAGCCGTTATTTTGGATTTATGGAGACTCATAATATTTATTCGTGGTGTGATTCTCTGGGTATCGATTTATTTGACAGAAATGAGCCCTGTCTTTTTGCATCTGAAAGTGCGCTGGCCTGTGCGGAACGTTTGCTTGCGAATCTTCCCGAGAAGAAAATTTTTGTGGCTATCGGCGCAAGTTTTCCTGACAAGAGGTGGCCTGTAGATAATTGGATAGATTTTCTCTCTCCTCTGGCCGCCGATGGTTGGGGGATTGTTCTTGTCGGGCATGGTGCGGAAGAGGAGTCTATCGCCTCACAAATTAAGAATAAGATACAATCCGATTATATCCTTGATTTAACAAGCAAGTTAAATTTTGTGAATATGTCAGGCGTTGCCAATCTCTGCACAGTTGCAGTCGGAAACGATACAGGACCTATGCATATAACGGCGCTTTCAGGTGTTCCGTCTATGGTGATTTCTGATTATGTTTTACCGCCGGAAATAGGCTACTTAATGCCTTGGCTTCTGCCTGTTACCGTGTTCGGACAACATGACGGGAAAACGCTTTACAAGAGCCAGAGGTCTGCGGAAACACTGCGCAAGATAACGGGAGCCCGTGCTCTGGATGAGTTTGTGAAGCTTTTGGCGATAGACGCGCCAATCAGACCATCTTTTGTAAAATAGCCATGCCGTTGAATACTTAAGGCTGCGCGTGCTGTGTATGGTGAGTTTTTATTTTGTTTTCGCAAGGGGCGCGCTGATTTTTAGGAGGTTGTACGATGTATATTGTTACCGGCGGTGCCGGATTTATTGGGTCTAATGTTGTCAAGGGATTAAACGACAGGGGAATTTCGGATATTCTTGTTGTTGATAATATGTCTAGGAGCGAGAAGTTCAGAAATCTTGTGGGGCTGCGTTTTTCGGATTATATGGATAAGAATGTTTTTCTTGATAGTTTGACAGGCGGAAAATTGCGCTGTGTGGAATGTATTCTTCATCAGGGAGCTTGTTCCGATACTACGGAGCGTGACGGACGTTATATGATGGAGAATAATTATTCTTACACTTGTTCCGTTGCTCAGTGGGCTCTTGCCAATTCTGTTCCTCTTGTGTATGCGTCATCTGCGTCGGTTTACGGAAACGGCAGGAAGGGTTTTTCAGAGGGGTTCGAGAATGAAGCTCCGATAAATGTGTACGCTTATTCTAAGTATCTTTTTGACCAGTGGGCAAGAAAGCGATTTGATTCTGTAAGTTCCACATTTGTAGGTCTGCGTTATTTTAATGTCTACGGGCCTAACGAATCGCATAAGGGTAAGATGGCTTCGATGGTTTTGCATGGGTTTAATCAGATAAACGGTTCGGGTGTTATAAGGTTGTTTGCCGGAAGTGACGGCGTTGAGGATGGGGCGCAGAGCAGGGATTTTGTCTATGTGAACGATGTTGTTTCTGTTGTTTTGCATTTTGCTTTTGCGGAAAGAGCGTCACAGGGAGTTTTTAACGTGGGCACGGGTAAGGCGAGGTCGTTTAGAGATCTTGCCGCCGCCGTTATAAAGTCGATGGGCGGCAACGGCGTTATTGAGTATATTCCTTTTCCCGATGAGCTGCGCGGACAGTATCAGAATTATACTCAGGCGGACCTTTCGGCTTTGCGCGGCGCAGGTTATACCAAGGATTTTACTTCGCTTGAGGCCGGAGTGGAGGATTATGTTTCACAGCTTTTTAGGAACGGAGATAGGTAGTTGTCTGCAGCTTCTCCCCGTCCGGCGGTTTTCCTTGATCGGGACGGTACTATTATTAAGCTTTGTGATTATCTCTGTTCTCTTGATGAGATTGAGCTTTTGCCTAATACTGCGAGGGGGCTTAGGCTGCTTCGTGATGCCGGTTATCTTTTGATTGTGGTTACGAATCAGAGCGGTGTGGCTCGTGGCTATTTTGATGAGAATTTTGTGGCTGAGGCAAATGAAAAACTTTCCGATATGCTTGAGTCGGAGGGTGTTTTGGTAGATGCTTTTTATTATTGTCCACACCATCCGGATTTCGGCGAATCTGAGTATAGGGTTGACTGCGAGTGCAGGAAGCCGAAAATAGGAATGATTAGGAAGGCTGTGTCTGATTTTGATATAGACTTGCGGAGCAGTTGGGTGATAGGGGATAATAGACCCGATTTGGAGATGGCTGCGAATGCGGGGCTTAGGTCTGTGCTTGTCCGCACCGGATACGGGGAGAAGGTTGCCGTTTCAGGTTTGGCTCATGCGGATGTTGTGGCGGACGATCTTTATGACGCGGCGGTTCGTATAGTTGCCGGAAGTGGGGAGAATTGATGAGAGATACCGTTCATTTTTCACCTGATGTTTTTGATAGAATTTGCAAGCTTTGCGCCGGAGATTTTTCTGATTTTTCCGTGCTTGTTGTCGGCGATATTATGCTGGATAAGTATATCTCCGGCCGTGTAAAGCGGATTTCACCTGAGGCTCCTGTGCCGGTTTTTTTGATGGAGGATCAGTATTCGGTGCTGGGCGGTGCGGGGAATGTTGTTACGAATCTTCGCAGACTCGGCGTCGCCGCGTCTTTTATCGGGCGCGTGGGCGATGATGCCGAGGGTGCTGATGTTGAATCTATGCTGAATGATTCCGGAGCGTCTGTGCCTTTGCTTGTGAGAAGCGGTGTTACGTCGGTGAAGTCGCGTCTTTTGGGCAACGGGCATCAGCAGATGATACGGCTGGATAGGGAGGAAATTCTGATTCCGACCGCAGAGGAGTCCGATTCTGTCAGAGCCGCAGTTCGGCGCGTGCTTGAGGGCGGAGTCGGGGCTGTTGTTGTTTCGGATTATGGAAAGGGTTTTTTCAGAGGAGAGCTGGCAGCCGCAGTTATAGAGGTCTGTTCCGAGTTCGGTGTGCCTGTGTTTGTGGATCCCAAGGGTACGGATTGGAGTATGTATAGAGGAGCTTTTGCCGTTACTCCCAATGTTTCTGAGATATCGGCGGTTTTGGGAGGTCCTTTGCCTAATGAGGACAGCGCCGTGGCTTCCGCGGGCTGTGCCGTTAGGGATGAGTATTCTTTGCAGAATTTGGTTGTGACTCGTTCTGATAAGGGTGTCACTTTGGTTTCGGAAGCAGGGGTTTTGCATGTCCCTTCGTTTGCCGTAGAGGTTTTTGATGTTTCGGGAGCGGGAGATACCGTTATTGCCGTGCTTGCCGCTTCTGCTGCATCGGGGCTTGATATGGCCGATTCTGTGCGTCTTGCGAATATTGCCGGTCAGATTGTGGTTGGTAAGGCCGGTACTTCTCCGATAGAGAGCGCTGATTTGCTTGCTTTTCTTAGGCGCAGTAAGCCTTCCGATAAGGTTTGCTGTGCGGAGGCGGCTGCCGAGAGGGTTCGTTTGTGGCAGAGCAGGGGAGAGTGCGTTGTTTTTACAAACGGCTGTTTTGATATTTTTCATGCCGGCCATGCCGATAGTTTGGAGCTCGCCCGTTCGCTGGGGGACCATCTTGTCGTAGGTTTAAATTCCGACCGGTCTGTGCGGAGTCTTAAGGGCGAGAGCCGCCCCGTGAACGGAGAAGCGGCTCGTGCCAGAGTTATTGCCGCCATGTCGGATGTGGATTTGGTTGTTATTTTTGACGAGGATACTCCGCGCGAGCTTTTGTCTTTGCTTAGGCCCGATATTATAGCAAAGGGCGGGGATTATAAGCCCTGTGATGTCGCGGGGGGCGAGTATGCCGGTAAGGTTGTTATTTTGCCTCTTACAGAGGGTTTTTCTACAACGGGGATAATTGAGAGGATGAAGTCCGATGGGAGTAAGCAGTCCCGATTTTGACGCTAAGGATATATACGGAACGATTGCGGAGTCTGCGAGGATTTTTGCGGCTGTGTCTCAGGATATGGCTTTGCAGATGTCTGTCCGCGAAGCATCCGACCTTGTCGTTTCATGTTTTAAGAACGGCGGCAAGCTTTTGCTTTGCGGAAACGGCGGCAGCGCTGCCGATGCCCAGCATTTTGCCGGAGAGATGGTGGGGAGTTTCCTTATAAAGAATAGGCCGGGGCTTGCCGCTGTAGCTCTTAATGCGGATACTTCGGTTCTTACCTGCGTGGGCAATGACAGGTCGTATGATGAGGTGTTTGCCCAGCAGGTCTCGGCTCTAGGAAGAAGCGGCGATGTGCTGCTCGGATTTTCCACGAGCGGTAATTCCGCGAATGTTGTCCGCGCTTTTGAGGCCGCCGGTTCCGTTGGTATGAAGTGTATTGCCATGACGGGTCAGGGCGGGGTTTTGCCGTCTATGGCCGATGTTTCCGTGTGCGTGCCTTCCTGTTCCACACCGAGAATACAGGAGGTTCACGCACTGATTATTCATCTGATGTGCGGGTATATAGAAGCGGAGATGTTTTGCGGTGAGCAGCTTGGATAGTCCGTCGAATGTTTTGTGGATAAGGGCGGGGGCTTTCGGAGATATTTTACAGGCCATCGCACGCGCACGGCTTTTTAAGAGGCGTTTTCCCGACGCGAAGCTTACGATGCTGGCGCGTCCCGAATTTAGGAATATTCTTGAGCCGCAGGATTGTTTCTCTGATTTTATGTATTGGGACAGCAAGCGGCGTCATTTGGATTTTTTCAAGTGTGTCGCCGAGGTGCGGCGCAGAAAGTTTGACTGTCTTGTCTCTGTGCATAATGCGGGTTCTGCGGCAATGATATCACTTTTTTCCGGTATCCCGCGCAGGTACGGGTATAACAGTACGATAGAGAAGCTTTGCTACGACCGCAATGTGTGGGAGTGGTTTCTTGAACTCGGTATAGATAAGGATTTGCGGGATGAGCCTATGGTTCAGGCCTCCGATGCGGCTTTTGAGAATGCGAAGAGAGTGTTGTACGGACTTCCTGCAAAGAAAGTTTTTTGTATTACGGGAGCAAGCAAACCCCAGAAACTTTGGCCGATAGAGTATTGGCCGAAGCTCTTGTCGCCGCTTCTTGATGCAGGCTGGGGTGTTATTTTGAACGGACACGGTGAGACGGAGCGCGCGAACAACGCACTTATCGCCGATGCTCTCGGAGATAGGGCAGGGCTTGTTGATTTGACGGATAAGCTGAATTATGATCAGATGTGCGCCGTGATAAAGAGCTGCGACGTCTCTGTCGGGCCGGACACAGGGCCTCTTCATCTGTCGGCTCTTGCAGGGACGCCCACGTTCGGTCTTTTCGGCTGTACCCCGAGTCAGAAGATAGGGTTTACCATGCCGTGGTTCGGCGAGGTTTTGTGTACCTGTCCCGATGCGGGCTGCTGGAACTATAAGTGTCCGAAGCCATGTATGTCCACCCTCACGCCGGAGATGGCGCTCGAGGCGTTTAACTCTTTCGCGTCAAAGCATGTTAAGCGCGATTAGCCGATAGGGCGGATTTTATCACATCCGAAGCTGAGCCACACGCTGCTTGCCGGGCAGACGGACATTTGTTCTGTCTCGCTCAGGCTTGCTCTTGCCTTTATTATGGTTCCGTATGTTTCTACAGAGATGAGTACGGAGCATCTTCCTCTTTCGAGTGTCATCTGTGTCACGGTTCCGAACAGCGTGTTAATTTTATCCTCTTGCGGTTTTGCTTTTGAAAGCGTTATGTCCGATGGGTTTATTACTCCCGCGCTCATTCCGGTTTCCGTGCAAACCGCTTCTATTTTTTGTCCGTCCGCAAGAGCCAGTACCGCCTTGCCGCAGTTCACCGCCCAGCGCCCCTGTAATATGTTTTCCGTGCCGCGCCCCACTATGCGCCCCTTGTATAGGCTGACTATGTCCGCGGCGGCTTCGCATAGCCACGGAAGGTCGTGCGTCGCTACGACTACGGTGGTTCCCCAATCTTTCCACGCGGAGATAGCTGCTTCTTTTACGAGCTGCGCGCTTGCTTCGTCAACGTTTGCCGTTGGTTCGTCCAGCAGGAGCACCTTGGGGCGCAGTGCGAGACGAGAGGCTAGGGCGGCGCGCTGTACTTCGCCTCCGGAGAGTTCATACCATTTGCGGTTTGCAAATTCTTTTGGATCTAGTCCTACTTTCAGCATGGAGTCCGAGCATATTTTGCTTATGTCCTGCGATATGCCGCGCAGTTTCAGTCCGTATGCAATGTTTTCGTAAACGGTTCTTTTCAGAAGGTATGAGTCTTGCAGCAGATATGTGACGCTGCGCCTTATCTCTGTTTCGCGGCCAAGGCTCTCTTCTCCGTTGAATAGGATGCTTCCGCTGTATGGCTCGAGATATGCCATGACCTTAAGCAAGGTGGATTTGCCGCTGCCGTTTGGTCCCGCAAGTCCCAAGACAGCGCCTCTTTGAATTTGCAGGGCATCAATATTTAGTGTTTCAGCCCCGTTTCTGTATCTGTGTGTGAGATTTTTTATGTCGTAAATGAAAGTGTCCATTTTTAATTTCCTCGAAGTGTGTGATGGCGTTATTTCAGTTTGCCGCTCTGCGGCGGAGAAATGAGAGAGCTACGTTGAGCGAAAGTGAGATTGCGAGCAGTATCACGCCGAGAGCTATCCCGAGGGCAAAATCCCCTTTTCCCGTCTCAAGCGTTATCGCTGTGGTTATGGTGCGTGTGTGCCATTTTATGTTGCCGCCAAGCATCATTGCCGAACCCACCTCGCCTATTATCCTTCCATAGGAGGTAAGCGCTGCGACCAAGACCTGAAAACGACCCTCCCAAAGGCTTGTGAGAGCGAGTTTTGTTCCGGATGCGCCGAGTGTTTTAAGCGTCATTGCAAGACGCATGTCCAGCCCTTCTATTGCCGTGGCTGTGTATGAAATTACAATGGGAAGCCCCAGAATGAGCTGTCCTATTGCCATTCCCCTTATTGTAAATAATAGTTCAAAATCACCGAGAGGCCCGCTTCTGCATATAAACGCGTAGACCAAAAGCCCTACTACGACTGTCGGAATCGAAAGCAGTGTGTCTGTTGCCGTGCGCAGTGTCCGTTTGCCGGGGAAATCGAAATATCCGAGCGCAAAGCCCAGCGGCAGCCCAAGACCAAGTATGCCGAGCATCGAAAGACCGGTCAGGCTGAGAGTTGTAAGGACGATGTTCAGAGTCTCTTCGTCCATCGAAATAATGAGCCCGATACCTTGTATAAAACCTTCCGCTATGAAATCCACGAAAAATACCGCCTTTGCTAAAGAGTAAAAATAGAGGGGCTTCAAGCAATCTGAAGCCCCGTAAATCCAAAGTAAGCTCTGACCGGATTAGTGTCCGGCTCTTTTTGCCGCGTTCGGGAAGAAGAGCTGTTTGCCTTCGAGCTTGAAGTTCGCTATATCCTGCTGAACCTTTGATGATGTTATCCAGTCGATATACTTCAGCGCCAAGTCGTATTTTACATGACCATACTTGAGCGGGTTTACTGCCATTACGCTGTACTGGTTGAGGAGGTTCTTGTCTCCCTCAACGAGGATGACAAGTCCCGGTTTGCCCTTGAGTCCGCTCTCGTACTTCACGAAAGTTCCGCGGTCGGTAAGGGCGTAGCCTTTTTGCTCCGCAGCGATGTTTATTGTCTTAAGCATTCCCTGACCTGTCTGGACGTACCACTTGGCTTTGTCAAAATTCTTTATTCCGGCTTTCGCGAGAAGTTTGAGTTCTGCTGAGTGTGTGCCGGATTTGTCCGCACGGCTCACAAGGGGCAGCTCTTTCTTTGCTATTGCCGCAAGTGCGTCCGTTACAGGTTTTCCTTTGATTCCCGCAGGGTCGTTCGCGGGGCCGATAAGCACAAAGTCGTTGTACATAACCTGGCGGCGGTTGGCTCCTGCCTCATCTGCCATGAACTTATCTTCGGCCGCAGGGTCGTGAGTCAGAACCACGTCAACGTCTCCGTTGCGTCCATGTTTGAGCGCCGCTCCCGTGCCTACCGATACCCACTGAATTTCAATTCCGGTGTCTTTGAGAAGTATGGGTGCAAGATAGTCCAAAAGCCCCGTGTTGTCTGTGCTTGTCGTCGTTGCCATTCTGAGAACGGGAGCCTTTGCCGTTGCCATTGTGCCGAATGCCAGCACACAGGCAATGAGCATTGCGATAACGATTGAATAACGCTTGTTGATACGCATGGGTACAAAACCCCTCCTTATAGTGTATGTACTGCACTGAAACCGAAACTGTACGCGAAAAGAAGAGAAGGGTTTTACCGATATGGCGAGGTTAAAATTGCCTTTCTGCCCTTTCCGCAATGGGAGACGGGGCTGTTTCCGACCCCGCCCTGACGTCCGTTTTCCATAGCATTAGCCTTAGGAAAGACGGATTCGGGTGTTCAGCGGAGTAAATATCTCTCCGCTAAGCAGTATTCTACACTATTTGTTCAGTTTTGTGTATTATTGTTTTGCAATAAATGAAACTTAGTTGCATTTAAATAAAATAAGTGCGGAACAGCTGGGGAACTGTTCCGCGAAGGAATGGGATTTTGTTGGAAAAAAACCTGCTAAAACAAGACGGCCTGTCCTCTTGCGAAAGACAGGCCGTCAGTAATTGCACATTCAGCCGGTCTCCTTTCCAAAGGGAGGCTTCGCCGTTTCCGGCGGAACCCTGACGGCCGTGCTGCCATAGAAAAGCTCCTTAGGCGAATACGGCTCGGAGAACCATGGTGTTGCTGTCTTGAATCTTACATTGTGTTCGCGCAAAAAACAAGTATTTTGTTCATAGATTGCGTCTCGTAAATTAAATCATAAGTCTATTCATAGATGTCCTCGAGAGAAACGAGCAGCGCTCCGCTGTTTTTTGCTCGTTCCTCAAGTCTCTTTGTAAATCCTGATTTTGAAAATATTGCATAATACCGCTTCAAAGGCTCTCTCACAAGCCCGGAACGAAAGATAAGCGTCTCCAAAACACCCTCGCCAACCGGCTCCGACGGATACTTACACTCACAGAACAGTGCGCTCTCTCCTGTTTGGTCGGTGCAGACAATATCAATCTCTTCCTGCTGTTTTGTTTCGCTGTTTGCGCCCCACCATCTGCCTATGGCGGATGGGAAGAACGGAAGGCGCCCGATGTTTTGGTATATGTATTGTGTACATATTTTCTCAAACACGGCTCCCATGTATGAGGGTATTCCGCTTTCTAAGATGCGCCCGCAAACTTCTTCTCCATAGCCGTTCTGTATCATGGCGCTGTTTGGCGGTATGAAGCGATACCAGAAACGGTATAGCAGGTCACTTACATAGTATAAGCTCTTGCGTCCCTCCTTCGAAAAAATGGGGGTTTCTCTGTCCACAATGCCAAGCTCGGTGAGAACAGAAATTTTTTGCGCACATGAACTTGTATTCAAACCGCTTTTTGCAGCTATTTCGTTAAGCCTGCTCGCCCCTCCCGCTATTGCGGAAATAAGGGCATAGTACGATGCGGGGTCTCTCAGTTCTTGTTTCAGAAGATTGCCCGGCTCCTCAAAAAGCGGGGAGTCACGCCTAAGCATTGCTGATATAAGCCCCGATTTAAAATCGCCGCAGCCGTTGAAATAACAGGCGTAAAGAGGTATTCCGCCTGTCACCCCAAATATCCTTGCATTGTCCTCGTTTGTAAGCTGCGGATTCAGTTTTGCCGTGTCCCTGTAGTTCAGCGCCTCCACTTTGAACTGCGCTGTTCTCCTTCCGTAGAGAGGGCTTTTTGTCCCGAGAACTTGATTTTCCATAAAACTCATAGAAGACCCGCACAAAATAAGAAATATTTTGCCTTTGCTCATAACGTGGTCAATAGCGTGCTGGAGCTGAGATGATACGGAAGGGTCCGACTCGGCAAACCAAGGATACTCGTCTATGACAAAAATGAGCCGCTTTTCTCTTCCTATTTTTGAGACATGCTCCAATATGGACGCGAAATCATCAAATTTCGGATAAGTTGAGGTTCCCGGGTTCTCGTATTCCGCAATGGCTCCGGACAGAGCTGTTATATTCATGTTTTTTTCAGCCTCAAGAGCCGGAAAAAAGATAACATCCTGCTTGTTTCGGCAGAATTTGGATATCAGCGTGGTCTTGCCCACACGCCTGCGCCCGTAAATTACAGCCATTTCGAAACGCCCGCCGGCATACATCTCTTCCATGCGCTCAAGCTCTTTCTCTCTTCCTACAAACATGGCTTTCCCCTCCCTTGCGTCTAAAGCAATTATACCATTTTACTTGCAAATAACTTATTTGTAATTTACTTATTTATAAATAACTTATTTACGAATAAGTAAAATGCAAGGGTTTGGCGTCTCTTGAGGTGATGGAGCCGCAAGCGCGGTTTTATTTGACCTGTACAGGACAATACCCTATACTCATCTGAAATTAAGCAGCTATTACTTACAGTGAAGGGCGGTATGGCTTTGCGTATCGTTATCGTCGGAGCCGGCGAAGTCGGTTCCAATGTTGCGAAGAATCTTTCTGCCGACGGACATGATATTGTTGTTGTGGAAGAGGATGAGATCAGGGCGTCAAGAATAGAAAACGACCTTGACGTTATTGTTGTGAGGGGCAACGGAGCGAGGCCGAGCGTGCTTGAAAGAGCCGGGCTTTCAAAGGAGTCCGACAGCACAAACCTTTTAATTGCCTGTACCAATAAAGACGAAGTGAATATAATGGCGTGCTGGATAGCCAAGAAGATGGGAGTACCCCATGTTATTTCCCGTGCCGTGGGTCTTGAATTTACCGATAACGAGCACTGGGCCAATGATCTCGGAATAGATATGCTTATATCTCCGGAACGCTCTGTCGCCAAGGAAGTCGAAGAGCTTCTTGAGGTTCGCGGCGCGATTCACGCCACAGAGATAGCCGGAGGGCGCGCGGGGATATATGTGTTTAAAGCCGCTCCCGATTCTTCCGCCTGCGGTTTGCCCCTTTACAAGATACGAGAAAAGAATCCCTCGCTGATAACGCTTATCGTATGTATCCAAAGGGGAGGCAAGAGCTTTGTACCGAAGGCGAACGATACAATAGAGCCGGGAGACATCTGCTATACGATGTGCTACAGAAATCAGGCTCACGACTTGGAGTCGATATTCCAGCCCTCTTTGAGCAAGAAACTGCGCAATGTTTTTATCATAGGCTGCGGCAAGATAGGTTTCCAAACGGCGCGCAGATTGCTTTCACGTGCGCCCAGGATTGACGTGTGCCTTTTTGACGAAGATAGGGCAAAGTGCGACAGGATAGCTGCCGAGCTTCCCACAGCGCTTGTGATCTGCGGTGACGGAGCGGACGCGGATTTGCTGCGCTCCGAGGGAATAGAGAGGGCGGATGGATTCGTCGCAGCCACAGACCAGGACGAGAAGAATTTGATGCTCGCGGTTCTCGGAAAGACTCTGGGCGCTTCAAAGGGCATAGCGGTCGTCAAACGGTCGAATTACCTTGGAATGACAAACTATATTCCTGTTGACGCGATAGTGAACAGAAACCAGACTTTGGCGGACGTTATCATAAAGAATGTCCGTTATCCCGGTTCGTCAAAGGTTCTTACCGTATTCGAAGAAATCAGCGCGGAGACGCTTGAAATAACTGTCTCTCCCGGGTCTCCCGCAGCGGGCAAGAGTCTTGCCGAGATGAAGATGCCCGCGGGTTCCGTCATAGGTATGCTGGAGCGGGACAGAAATGTCCTTATTCCTACGGGAACCACAGTGATAGCCGAGGGAGATAAAGTGGCGATTTTTGCCTCGACGGAGGTAATGCCCATCGCGATGCAGAAATTCGGCGAGTCAGCACAATGAGACTTCGCATCCTTGCCAGATTCCTATCTTTAATCATCGCGGTTATCTCCGTGAGTATGCTCTTTCCTCTCGGGTGGGCGATTAAAGACGGTTCCGCCGATATACGCTCTTTTCTTATCTCTATAGGAATAGGGGCTGTCTCTTGCTCTGTGCTCTACTTTCTGGGCAGAGGTGCAGACCCCAAGGATATGGGAACCCGCGAGGCTTTTGCGGCAGTCACTTTTGCTTGGGTTTTCGCATCTTTGCAGGGCTGCCTGCCCTATATGATAGGCGGGTGGATACCCTCCTTTACTGATGCCTACTTTGAGGCTATGTCAGGATTTACGACGACAGGTTCAACGATACTTACAAATATAGAGATAAATCCGCGCGGTATTCTCATGTGGCGTTCGCAGACTCAGTGGCTTGGAGGAATGGGGATAGTCGTTCTTACCATCGCGCTGCTGCCGATGCTCGGTGTGACAATGACTCAGCTTTTCAAAGCGGAGTCTCCGGGGCCGGTGCTTGAAAAAATAAGTCCGCGTATACAGGATATGGCCACAATGCTGTGGCAGGTGTATCTCGGCATAACGGTTTTCGGCGTGCTGCTTTTGATGTGCGGCGGTATGAGCCTCTATGAGTCTATATGTCATGTTTTCACTGCTGTCTCTACAGGCGGATTCTCACCTAAGAATATGAGTGTGGGGGAGTATCATTCCGCGTGGTACGACTGGTCTCTGACTCTTGTCATGTTCTTGTCAGGCGCGAATTTCAGCCTCCATCTGCTGGCTTTGAAAAAGAAAAGCCTCAAGCCGTATCTTGATCCGGAATTTACGATATATACGAAGATAGTGCTGTTTTCAACCATTACCATTGCCTATTTCATATACGCCGGAGGTTTCTTCACAGACGTTATTACCTCTCTGCGTTTTTCCGCTTTTCAGGTCGTGAGCGTTATGACAACCACGGGGTATGCCACCGCCGACTACTCTAAGTGGCCAGCATATACTCAGATGCTTTTGGTGCTTCTTATGATTGTCGGAGGCTGCGCAGGGTCAACAGCCGGAGCTATAAAGTGCGTACGCCTTCAAATACTCGGCAAGCAGATATCAGCCGAGCTGCGCAGGTTTATCCACCCTCATGCCGTTGTTCCCGTGCGTCTTGGGGAGCATGCGATAGACCCTTCTATGGCGTTTTCGTCTGCAACCTTCATCGGGCTGTATATGCTTATATTCTTCTTGTCCGCACTTGCCGTAACGGCCACAGGTACTGATATTCTGACAGCGTTTACCGGGGTTGCCGCCACCATCGGCAATGTCGGCCCCGGGTTGGGCGCGGTAGGCCCCGTGGATAATTTCGCATCTCAGCATGTGTTCTCAAAATGGGTGTACACTTTCTGTATGCTGTGCGGCAGGCTTGAGCTGTACACTGTTCTCGTTCTTTTCACCAAGGACGCATGGAAAAGGTAGGAAATAAGTTTAATACTATATTTATAAGATTCAAAAGTTTATCTCCTCAAAACTTTTCAAAACAGAAAAATTTGGGTTATTTCGTCTGTGCCGCGGTTTTCGGAACTGCGGCAATTTTTTATGCACCGGATATCCACAAAGTTAATCACACAATATGCAGTGTTTGGTGGAGAACTTGTGCATGTATATAGTGTGGTAACTCTTTACATTTGCCCCTATGCTCTGGTATGATAAAGAAACCGGCTGAACGATGCCAATGTTCGGATTTTATTACAATGTTAAAAATTATTATCATGCCATTAGGGGGCCATTTTTATAATGATCATCAAGCCATCATTCAACAAAGCAGCACTGGATATCCTGAAAGACCGTTATCTCTGGAGGGACGATGAGGGCAAACCTGCGGAGACGCCGGAGCAGATGCTTGTGCGCATCGCGAACCATGTGGCTTCGGCCGAAACGACAACCCCTATGCAGTATGTATGGGCAGACGAATACTACGAAGTGATGGCAAAGCTTCTCTTTTTGCCAAACAGCCCGACGATTATGAACGCGGGGCGCCCCGCTCCGCACGGTCAGCTTGCCGCCTGTTTTGTAATAGGCATTGAGGATTCTATGGAGAGTATATGCGAAGCCATACGCAAACAGATGCTCATTCATAAAAGCGGCGGCGGCACGGGATTTAACTTTTCAAACCTCCGCAGCTCAGGCTCCAAGGTGAACAGCACCAACGGACGCGCCTCCGGCCCGATATCCTTTATGGGACTTTTCGATAAGGCGACGGAGACGGTGCAGCAGGGCGGTATGAGACGCGGAGCCAACATGGGTATACTCAATATAGACCACCCCGATATACGTGAATTTATCCACTGCAAGGATAAAGACGGAACAATAGCCAACTTTAATATCTCTGTCGGCATATTTGACGACTTTATGAAAAAGGCTCAGGCGAACCCGTCTGGAGAAGAGGCAGCACTGCTTCTCGAAATAGCCGACTGCGCGTGGCGCACGGGAGATCCCGGGATAATCTTCCTTGACGCGATAAACCGCGGCAACACGACGCCGAACCTCGGTCCCCTTATGAGCACGAATCCCTGCGGAGAGTCGCCGCTTTATCCCAATGAAGCCTGCAACCTCGGCTCCATAAACATCGCGAGAATGGTGAAGAACGGTTCGTTCGATTATGAGCTTCTGGCTCACGTCGCAAAGATAGCTACGCGCTTCTTGGACAGCGTAATCGATGTCAACCATTATCCGCTTCCCGAAATCGCGGAGGCCGTGAAGCATACGCGCAAGATTGGGCTCGGCATCATGGGCTGGGCAGACCTGCTCTTCCAGCTCCGTATCCCCTACGGAAGCCCGGAGTCCCTTGAGCTTGCCGATAAGGTGATGGGAACCATCAAAGCCGCGTCGCTTGAAACCTCCGTTGCCCTCGGCAAAGAGAAGGGCGTGCCGGAAGACCTGGCTCACTTGGGACGCCGCAACGCGACCCTCACCTGTATCGCTCCCACAGGCACGATAGCCCTGCTTGCCGACTGTTCATCCGGTATCGAGCCGCTTTTTGCTCTGGAGCATACCCGTGTACGCACACAGATAGACGGCACAAAGGTCGTAATGAAGCAGGTGAACCGCTATTACGAACAGGCGCAGAAGGAAGCGCTGCCGGAAGACATTATGAAATCCGTGTTTGTGACATCTCATGATGTCAAACCTCTGGACCACGTTCGCACCCAGGGCGCATTCCAGGCTCATACGGATCTCGCCGTGTCAAAGACGATAAATCTTCCGCACGAAAGTTCTGTGCAGGACGTGCTTGACTCATACACGCTTGCTTGGAAAGAGGGCTGTAAGGGAATAACGATATACAGAGACGGCTCGAAATCTGTTCAGGTGCTTTACCGCAAAGAGTCTGAAACGGAAAAGAAGCCGGACATCGCCGACTCATCTGTTCAGGAACCGGAAAAAGAGCTTGTACCTGTTTTGGCGGGAAGGGAAGCGAAGCCCCTTAAATTGATGCTGAAACGCAAGTAACAGAATAAATAGGCGAATAAAATACGAAAGAGCCGGACGGAACTCAGAGTTCCGTCCGGCTCTTTTATCGGTAAAAATGGTGTTCTTCGTGATATCCTACATTCCCGTCCAATCTAACGGTGTGCAGTAGGAGGCTATCTCCTGAGGGCAACTCTCTGTCCGCAGGTCTCTCTCTTGAATGTTTTGCAAACTGAACAAATTCGATAAACCATAGTCAAAAGCAAATTTACAGTATGCGTAAACTACGCCTTTAAAGCCTTCCCTAGGGGCGGCCAGAGAGCCAAAACGATGCTTTTGCGTTTTGTGCGAATCGGCTGGTTGTTACACCTAGAAGGTGGCATTGGATGATTTTTCCAATGACGGATGAGGGTGCACTTGACTTTTGTTTTTCGGGCTTAACTTCCGGCAAAACTACAAAAACAAGGTCAAGAACACCTTAATTCTGTCTGAGTCGATACCCGAACATTAATATCCGTAGCCAATACTTTAGCTATTTATACAATATTAGGTTGTATATTACGATGCAATGAGAACAGTGTTCCGTTGCATACGGAGCACTGTTCCG
>CAZBYL010000036.1:0-25677 GCA_964496275.1 uncultured Synergistaceae bacterium
ATTTATACGATCTTAGGGATTGTGAACAGGTACGGAAGATTTGACGCTTACCGCATTTTGGCTTAAAATTTACTTATGATGTTTTTTCTGCCCTTGACTTAAGTATGTCTATGAAGGAATATAGATATAGAATATCTAATTTGAAACCACTATAAATTATTCCTAAAGGAGAGGGGTTCGGGTATGGAAAAATTTGATGTTGTGATAATAGGTTTCGGAAAAGGCGGTAAGACTTTGGCCGCAGAATTGGCCGCTTTAGGTAAAAAGGTTGCTATGGTGGAGAAGTCCGACAGAATGTACGGAGGTTCCTGCCCCAATGTAGGATGTGTTCCGACCAAGTTTCTTGTCAACAAGTCCGAGATAGCGGAAATTAAGGGTTTCGCCTCTTTTGAGGAGAAGGCGGCTTTTTATAAGGAGGCTGTCTTGGCGAAGAAAAAACTGCGCGAGATGATTCTCGGCAAGATGGCGGGAGCGATGAATAATAATCCCAACATCACGCTCTTTACGGGAACAGCGAGCTTTGTTTCCCCCTCGGAGCTCGAAGTGCGCGGAGCAGATTTCACGGCGCGCATATCGGGAGAAAAGGTTGTTATCGATACAGGCTCTACGCCCTTTGTCCCGCCGATAAGCGGAATTTCGGAGAGTAAGTATGTCCGCCTGAGCGAAGGAATGCTCGACCTCGAAACTCTGCCCAAGCATCTTGTGATAATAGGGGGAGGAAATATCGGACTGGAGTTTGCATCATTCTACAGAAGGTTCGGCTCCGAAGTCACTGTGCTGCAGGATTTAAAAGAGTTTTTCCCAAATGAGGATGAAGATGTCGCCTCATGCGTCAAAGAAGCAGTGGACGCAATGGGCATCAAGATAGAATTCGGTGTGCAGGTCGATTCCGTAACGGACACAGATTCCGGCGCGCTTGTGCGCTACAAGACAGCGGGCGAGGAGCGTTTTGTTCAGGGAGACTGCGTTCTTGTATCGACGGGAAGACGCCCCGCAACCTCCGAACTGAACCTTTCCGCCGCCGGAGTGGAGCTGAACGCCAAGGGCGGTATAGCGGTTAATAATACATTCCGCACATCGGCTCCCGATATTTGGGCGATAGGCGACGTTGTAGGCGGAGCGCAGTTCACCTACGTCTCTTTGGATGACGGACGCATCGTTAAGTCGGATATGCTGGGCGGAGATAAGACAGCGGCGGGACGCAATATTCCTTACAGCGTCTTTTTGTCGCCGTCGCTTTCGAGAGTCGGGCTCACAGAGAAGGCGGCTCTTGCCGCAGGCTACAAGATAAAGAAAGCCGTTATTTTGCCGACATCCATACCGAGGTGTCACGTTCTTGCAAAGTATACCGGTATGCTCAAGGCCGTTGTCGATGCCGATACAAATATGATTCTCGGAGTATCTCTCTTCTGCGAAGAATCTCATGAGATGGTGAATTTTGTGAAGATGGCAATGGATCTTAAGCTCCCTTACACTTATCTCAGAGATATGATGTTCACTCACCCCATAATGAGCGAAGCCCTGAACGATCTGTTTGCGGCAGTAAAGTAGGTCACAAAATATAGGAGAGCCGCGGCTTAACGCGGCTCTTTTTTTATATTGCGTCGATTTTTGACATGAGTTTTATTAGGAGCGGTTCTATGTCATACTGTTTGAGGTCGGAGCAGATTCTCTCAAATATTCCCTCACTGCGCAGTGTGACGGAGGATACGGAGTAATTCAGGTCGCAGCCCCATGTGAGCTGTATCAGCCTGTAGTCCTGCAAAGACCTTGCATTTGTGTATGAACCCTTGCCGGTTTCGGATATTTCCTTTACAAGAGCGGGATTCAGCCCCTCGACAACCTTGTGTCTCGGCAGCATGTCGAATATTGTGCCGTTGTCAATTCTGTTCTGTACCATGCGGAAGATATCAATTTTATCCGCGTCCCTTATCAGAGCCGCCCACTTGTAGACGGTGAGCGGGAGGTTTGTCGGCAGTTCTCTCTTATTGTGGTACTTTACCGCTGTAATAACAGTTCTTTTGAAGATTTCGCTCATATCTTCCCAGTCAAAATCTTTTTCCAGCATGTCGGCGGATTTATCTCCGTGGTCTATGCTTACGCTGTCCTGAAATGTTTCGTAGTCCCTGTACTGAGGGAACCGTCCGATGTCGTGAAGGAGTCCTACGCTGTGTGCCGTAAGCTCGTCATGCTCCTCGTCCCACCGCATGGATTCGGCTATAGCCGCGCTTATTGCGGCAACACGCCTGCTGTGCTTTTTCTTCATCAAAAGCATCGGAGGCATTTCTCCGCCTGTTATAAATTCCTTTGTGTAAGAGTCAAACCATTCATATACTTTTTCTATCGTCAGCACAGTCCCACCCCGTTTCAGGTGAGATTATAGCACTAAAGCCATTGCTCAAATTACTATGACGTTTATCACTTCGTAATAGTATAATCTACCCGGTGTAAGGGGTTTCGTTCAATTTGCGTTAAAACGGAGGTACTTCAATGAATTGGTTTTTTGATTTATCCGCGCCTGTTCAGGCTCTGCTTGCGGGCTGCTTCACTTGGGGCGTTACAGCGCTCGGGGCATCAGGGGTATTTCTCTCTGAGAAGCCCGGTCAGAGACTTCTTGACGTAATGTTGGGTTTTGCCGGCGGAGTTATGATTGCCGCCAGCTTTTGGTCGCTTTTGGCTCCTTCCATATCTATTTCCGAGGAACTCGGTTATCCCGGATGGCTCCCCCCTTTGATCGGTTTTCTCGCGGGCGGGTTTTCGCTGCGTCTGCTTGACATGCTGATGCCGCATCTGCATCCAGCCATGGCGGAAAGCTCACCTGACGGGCCGCCTTCTGCACTCAGAAGGACGACACTGCTTGTCCTTGCCATCACTCTTCACAATATTCCAGAAGGTATGGCGGTCGGCGTGGCTTTCGGAGCCATCGGAGGAAATCTCGGCGAAGCCGGAGCTGCCGGCGCCGTTGCGCTGGCTCTCGGTATCGGTCTCCAAAATTTCCCCGAGGGGCTTGCGGTATCAATGCCTCTGCGCAGAGAAGGACTTTCTCGTGGGAAAGCGTTCCTGTACGGTCAGCTTTCGGCGATAGTGGAACCTATCTTTGCCTTTTTGGGTGCATTTCTTGTTCAGTTTGCCCGTCCCATACTGCCGTTTGCTCTCGCCTATGCTGCCGGTGCAATGATTTTCGTCGTTGCCGAGGAAGTTATTCCCGAATCGCAGTCGAGCGGGAACGGAGATATCGCAACTACGGGTCTGCTTGTGGGATTTGCCGTTATGATGGTTCTTGATGTCGCCTTGGGATAACAGGGCGCAGAATGAATTTGCCGCTTGCTCTGTGGTATACTTTTTGATGGGATTTGGTTGTCAGCAGAACTAAATCCTGTTTTTGTGTGACAATTATTATATGCGATGCCCAATATGTTTCGGGAGGAATTTTGAGTGGAGAATCAGATAGCCCTGATAGCGGGAGAGGGAACTCTTCCTGTCGTAATAGCAAGCAGACTTACGGATATGGGACGCGCGCCCGTCGTCTATTCCGTGCGCGAAAATATAGGCGAACTTTCACGCTATGCCCTTGATGTCGTGAATATTTCAAAGCCCGACTTCGGATTCACAATAAATGATATGAAAAAGCGCGGAGTGGAGAGCATAATTATGGCGGGTACGGTTTCTAAAACACTTGTTTTTAAGCCGTCTCTCTTTGACCTGACCACGCAGAAGTTTCTTGCAGGGCTGATTTTTCGCGACGACCATTCTATTCTCGGCGCGATAGTGGATTTTCTTGAGAAGGCAGGTTTCAAAGTCCTCAGCTACAGGGACATTGTTCCTGACCTGCTTGCTCCCGCAGGGCAGATTGCAGGACGCAGAGCGACAAAAGAGGAGCTGGACGATGCGGAATATGGTTTTTCCGTGTGTAAGGTTGTTGTGCCTCTCTCTTTCGGACAGACGATTATAGTGAACAAGCGCTCTGTCGTGGCTGTTGAAGCGATGGAGGGTACGGACGCGACGCTTCTTCGCGCAGGTTCGCTCTGCCGCGGAGGAACAGTGACCAAGATGATGCGCCTTGACCAGGATGAACGGTACGATATCCCTACGGTAGGGCCGAGCACACTGAAGCACATGGCTCAAGCTCACTTAAACTGCCTCGCCTTACATGCGGGCTGGACGCTTATTATGGAACCGGAGGAATTTAGAGCTGTTGCGGAAAAGGAAAAAATTGCCGTAATAGGTGTGGAACTTTGTCGATCTTTATGAGTTCCGGAGAGGCGTCGGGCGACCACTATACCGCGGCGCTTGCGAGAACGCTTCGCGCATCCGGATATGATGATGATATATGGGGCATGGGCGGCCTTGAGTCGCGCAGCGCAGGAATAGAGATAGAGTGGGAAGGGGACAGGCTTCAGCTTCTCGGTTTTACCGAGGTGCTGTCTGCCATACCTTCCATATTTGCGTTGAGACGGGAAATGGTGGACAGGATTATCGAAAGGAGACCGGAGGCGGTCGTCGTTGTGGACAGTCCCGACTATCATATGCGCCTTATATCCGGTCTGCGCGGAAGGGGATACCGCGGAAAGGTTTTCTATATCTCTCCCCCCGCCGTGTGGGCGTGGCGCAGCAGCAGAGCCAATGACCTGAGAGCGACTGTCGATGAGTGTCTGCCCCTTTTCAAATTCGAGCATGATTACCTGCTGTCGCGCGGCTGCAAGAGCTATTGGGTCGGCAATCCGCTTCTTGAGGAATTTTCCGGCTCCGAACCCTACTGCGCTCCCTCTGTTTTGTCCGAGGACAAAAGGCTCGTTGCCTTTTTGCCCGGCAGCAGGGCAAGCGAGGTGAAGAGCCTCCTGCCCATGATGGAGAGAGTGGCGGACGACCTTTCCGTGAGAGGCTGGCATCCCGTCTTTTCCGTCGCCCCCGGACTTAATCCGAAGGTTCGGGAGATGCTTCTTGCGCGATTTAAGGATTCGGGACGCGAATACTATGAGGGGCCCGGAAGGGATCTGATGGCAGCGGCGCAATGCGCGGTCGGAGCCAGCGGAACAATTACGGTGGAATCCCTTTTGCTTAAGTGTTTTATGGTAGTAACATATAAGGTAAACCCAATATCGGCTATGTTGGCCAGAATGATAATCAAGACTCCCTACTTTGCCATGGCTAACATTTTGGCGGGGTGCGAGATGTTTCCCGAACTTATTCAGGACAGAGCTACGGAGAAAAATATTTTGAACTCAGCACTCAGGTGGCTTGAGGGAGAAAGTGATTATAGGGTTTCGGTTGCGGAAAAAATGGCTGCCGCCCGCAGGACTCTCGGAGAGCCCGGAGTTTACAGCTATTGGTGCCGCAGAATATTGGAGGCTGTTTAATGCTTGAACTCAGAGACAGGGCTGCATGGGCTTCTTACATGCGCCTGCTTAAGTACTGCGTACCATACAGAAAGCGTCTTGTGACCGCTCTCGTCTGTATGGTGCTGTCCGCAGTTTTTGGGATTATTCCGCCCTGGCTGATCAAAAATGTCGTGGACGATGTGCTTATCGCCAAACGTATGAATATGCTCAATCTGCTTGCCTGCGGAGTCGTAGTTTTGTATGTTCTCAAAGCTGTTTTCGGCTATATCCACATGTATCTTATGACATGGGTCGGACAGAAGGTTGTCATAGATATAAGGCTGGAGCTGTATGACCATACGCAGAGACTCTCTCTTGCCACTCTGTACAGCAAGAGGTCCGGCGAGTTTTTATCCCGCATCACCAACGACGTATCGACACTGCAAAACATACTTGCTTCCGTTGTCGTTGATTTTGTCGTTCAGGGGAGTACTTTCGTAGGTATTCTCTGCTTTCTCTTCTTCATAAACTGGAAACTCACGATTGCCACTTTCACCATAATACCCCTTGCCGTTCTTGTCATAGACAGAGCTTCGGCAAAGCTGCGCAAGGTGGGCAGTGTGATACAGGAGCGGCTTGCGATGGTTGCCGCAATAGCTCAGGAAGCCGTTTCTTCCATACGCATAGTGAGGGCTTTCGCAACGGAAGAAGAGGAGTTCCGCCGCTTTAAATCCGAAAGCGACAAGCATTTCAGAGCTCTTATGAAAGGCACTCAGATAAGGGGAATACTTGAAGGCGTGGTCGAAGTAATACTTATAGCGGCTCTTGCCGTTATATTATGGCTGGGCGGCAGGGACGTCATAAACGGCAAATTGACCGCGGGCGCTCTTCTCTCCTTCCTGACGTACATCGGACTGCTCGTACAGCCGATAAGGATTCTGAGCCGTGTCATAAGCAACATACAGCAGGGCGTGGCTTCGGCGGACAGGGTTTTTGAAATACTTGACGAGAAGAACGAGGTAAAAATATCGGATAATCCGATTGTGCTCTCCGACATGAAGGGGCGCGTGAAGTTTGAAGATGTCTGGTTTCGGTATACCGAATCGAGATGGGTGCTTCAGGGGCTTGATTTTGAAATACGCCCGGGCGAAAAGGTGGCGGTCGTCGGTCCCACAGGTACGGGAAAATCCACAATGGCTGATATTATAATGCGCTTCTACGACCCAAGCCGCGGAAACGTCTTTATCGACGGCGTGAACCTTCGCGATATTGAGCTTAAATCATACAGGCGCCAAATAGGAGTCGTTCCGCAGGACCCAGTTCTTATGAAGGGTACTCTGGCTTACAATATAGGCTACGGCTATCCCGGAGTCACGGAGGACGACCTTGTAAGAGCGGCAAAGATAGCCGGAATATATGATTTCATAAACGGACTTCCCGAACAATTTGACACCGAGGTCGGAGAGCGCGGCGTCACTCTGAGCGGAGGGCAGAGACAGAGAGTCGCAATCGCAAGAGCCGTGGTAAGAGATCCGAAAATACTCATAATGGACGAAGCGACTTCCTCTCTGGATGCACTCGTTGAACAGCAGGTTCAGGATGCAATGCGGAATGCCATGGAAGGACGCACCTCCGTTGTGATAGCTCACAGGCTCTCCACGATAAGAGATGCGGACAGGATTCTTGTAATGAACAACGGGCGTGTGGCGGAACAGGGCACACATGATGAACTTCTTGAGCTGGAAGGACACTACTACAGACTTTTCAGTGCAAGCAACGGGGAGCATGGTGAAGATGTCAAGGCTGCTGCGGAGTTATCTTAAGTTTGCAAGAGGCGAAACAAAAGTGTCGCCGTGGCTGCTTTTTTACCCGCTGCAATTTCTGACATGCGCGTGGATGAAACTCCGTCTCGGCATGTACGGGCGCGGCATATTTTCCGTAACGGACCCGGTGCTTCCTGTCATCAGCATAGGCAACAACAGCCTCGGCGGAACAAACAAGACTCCGATGACGGAGCTCGTGGTGCGCCAGTTCCTCGAAGCGGGAATCGAGGCAGGTCTTGTCAGCAGAGGGTATCGCACGAAAGAACACCGCCCTCTGTGGGTCGGCCAGGACGAAGAGAGCCTCAAACGTGAGACAGCGGGCGACGAACCTCTTATGCTGGCGCGCCGTATGCCTGATGTCAAAATAGTCGTCTCAAAGGATCGGATAAAGGGCGTTGAGCTGCTGGCGTCTCTCGGTGTTCAGGTTGCCGTGACGGACGATACATTTCAGCACAGACGCATGGCAAGAGACGTTGACATTGTACTGGTAGATTCCACCTGTCCGTTCGGAAACGGAAATGTCATTCCCGCCGGGCTTATGCGCGAGCCGATGTCCTCTTTTTCGCGCGCCGATATAATCGTTCTCACAAAGGCGAATCAGGTTTCTGCGGATGTGGTTTCGGGCATAAGGGGCGAGCTTGAGAAGTGGACGGATAGGGATAGAATCTTCACAGCAGACATTGCTCTCGAATCGTGGCTTGTTATAGACGGAGATAAAAAAAACGCAGTGCCGAAGGATGTTCTGCCAGTAGGCAGATACATTGCCTTTTCCGCAATAGGAAACACGACGGGATTCTACAAATTCCTGCGCGATATGGGGATAGATGTTATAGAATGCCGCTCATATCGTGACCATCACATATTCAGCGACGGGGATATCCGAGAGCTTGAGTCTCTTGCTCTGTCCCTCGGCGCGGACGGCTTTATATGTACGGAGAAGGACACAGTGAACCTGAGCGACGATATTGTGTTAAGCAAGCCGCTCCACGTTCCGCGTATCGCGGTTGAACTGGATAATGCAGAGCGTTTTAAAAACAAATTGTACGATAAACTGAAACCGAGATTCTTTGTCGCGTCAAACGGATACGGGGAAGATGCCATCGGCGTGGTTCTTGCAAAAAAACTGCGCGCGAGGTTCAAGTCCGCCGAAGTTTCTGCTTTCGCGTTTGTCGGAAGCGGGACGCACTACAGCCGTGAGGGTTTCAAGGTCCTCTCTCCTGCTTCCGAGATGCCGAGCGGCGGGGTTATAAAATACAGCGTGGCTGACCTTTTAAAGGATATAAGGCACGGACTGGGAAAATCCATACAGTCCCAGACGAGGGCGCTTCGCGGCATATCGGGGCTGTACAGAACCCCTGTCTGCGTCGGAGATGTGTACCTTCTTGCGAATATATTGTGGGGGCAGGGGCTCAAACCTATTCTCCTTGCCACGGCGAAGAGCGTACACCTGAGCGGTCATCTCTCAATAGAGAAGTGGATATTGAAGAAGCGCAGCATCTTTGTGTGGGCAAGGGACTCGGAAACAGCGGCAGACCTTTGCCGCGGCGGAGTAGAAGCGGGGTTTGACGGCAACCCGATAATGGATCTCATCGGCTCGTCAGAGGCTGACGAAGCTCTGTGGAGCGGGGACGGAAAGAGAATATTGCTGCTGCCGGGAAGCCGCCCCAGAGCTTACGCTGATGTAAAACTGGTACTCGATGCCGCTTCGGAGCTTTTCAAAAGGCAGAGCTGCGCGTTTGTAATGGTCGTGGCTCCCACCATAGACATTGACAAGCTGATAGAGGGTACGGACGGATGGAGTTTTGACGGCGAAAGCATTATCTCGTCTGATGGTGCGAGTATGTCCGTCAGGGTATGCCGAGGAGAAGTCGCCGTCGCCGCATATAACGCGGATTTGCTCATAGGGCTCGGAGGAACCGCAAACCAGCTATGTGCGGGGCTCGGGGTTCCTGTCGTTTCTATTGTGGAGACGGGCAAACTCAGACAGAAGAAACTTTTGCGCGAAGCCGAGATTCTTGTGGAATCAGACCCGATAAAGCTTGCGGAAGCGGCGGAGCGCGTGCTCACAACTCCGGAGCTCGCAAAGGAAATGAGCGAGGCCGGTCTGCGGTATCTCGGAGGAATGGGAGCGGCCGACGCCGTAGCGGAATATTGCGGCAGCGGACTCGGTTGGGATAACAGGTGTTTTGTCTACGAAACTTATGGTAAATATCTAAAGAAGCTCTAAGCTTCAAGGCTGACGGAAGTACGGAGGGGAATAAAAATGTCCGAACACACTAAAAAAATAAAACCCGTAAAAGTCGGAAACCTGACTGTCGGAGGCGATTCACTCGTCATAGCCGCAGGTCCCTGCGCGCTCGAGAGTTTTGACGGAGCTCTCAATATTGCCGTCGAAATGAAAAAATTGTGCGCGGAGTTTGGTTTTGGCTACATATTTAAAGCCTCATTCGATAAAGCGAACAGAACGTCAATCCACAGCTTCAGGGGGCCCGGGATTGACGAGGGTATAGAATGGCTCGCCGCCATCGGCAAAGAGGTGTCTGTGCCCGTAGTTACGGATATGCACGAACCATGGCAGGCGGAACGCCTTGCCTCTGCCGTGGATCTCATACAAATTCCCGCCTTCTTGTGCAGGCAGACAGATTTGCTTGTCGCAGCAAGCAAGACAGGGCGCCCGCTTAATATTAAAAAGGCGCAGTTTATGGCGCCCGAGGATATGAAATCCGTTGTGGGAAAGTGCCGCGAGGCAGGCAATGATAATATTATCTTGTGCGAACGCGGTACGGTGTTCGGTTATCACAATCTATCCGTAGATTTTCGCTCGCTTCCCATTATGAGAAATCTGGGCTGCCCCGTTATGTTTGACGCGACTCACAGCGTGCAGAAGCCGGGCGGACAGGGCGAGCGCAGCGGAGGAGACCGTTCGTTTATTCTTCCTCTTATAAGAGCCGCCGTGGGTATCGGGATAGACGCACTATTTATGGAGACTCACCCCGACCCCTCATGTGCGAAATGCGACGGGCCGAACATGGTTCCTCTTTCCAAAATGCGTGAAGTACTGAGTCAGGCCGCCGCGATAGACAGAGTAGTGCGGGAAGGTATAGGATTTTCGGACCTTGATTGGGCGGAGGATTAGAAAATGAACTTACCTTGCGAGCGAGAGGAAAAAAAACTTTCGATAGAAGAACTTCTGAATACCGGAAAAGAAATACTCAGCCGTGAGGCGGACGCCATAAATTCAGCGTCAGTCAGACTCGGCTCTGAGGTTGTCGATGCGGCGCACATTCTCAGCCGCTGCAAGGGGCGCGTTGTCGTTTCCGGCCTCGGAAAATCGGGGCACGTCGGACGCAAAACGGCGGCCACTCTGGCTTCTCTGGGAGTTCCGGCATTTTTCCTTCACGCAACCGAGGGAGCTCACGGCGACCTCGGCATGGTGTGCCGCGAAGATGCGGGATATTTTTTGAGCAACAGCGGAGAGACAAGAGAACTTATAGATTTGATTCCCTATTTTAAAAGACTCGGAGCTCCGATTATCGCCGTAACCGGCAATCCCGATTCCACCCTTGCGCGCGAATCCGATGTTGTGCTGAACTGCCACGTCGAACGGGAAGCCGACCCGTTGGGGCTTGCCCCCACCAGCAGCACCACCCTTCAAATGGCCATAGGCGACGCCGTTGCGGGAATGGCGACAAGGCTGCTCGGACTGCAAAAAGAAGATTTTGCCCTGTTCCATCCGGGCGGTTCGCTCGGAAAACAGCTTCTCCTGCGGGTGCGCGATTTGATGGGGAGCGGCGACAGACTTCCCGTTACAAAAGAGACCTCGCTTGTGCGCGACGCTCTCTTCGATATCACGAGCAAAGGTTACGGAGCAACCGCGGTTGTGGATTCGGACGGTATGCTTGCCGGCATATTCACTGACGGAGACCTGCGCAGACTCATAGAGAGGGAAGGGCTTTCGGGGCTGGATTTGCCCGTAAGCATGACCATGACCAAAAATCCGCGTGTAATCGCTCCGGACAGACTTGCCGCCGAGGCTATGAGGATAGTGGAGGAGTGGGAGGTTTCCGCGATTATCGTTGTGGATGGCGGCAAACCTGTCGGAATGGTTCATATCCATGAAATATTGAAAGCAGGGGTGGCGTAGCTGACCATCATAAAGTTTATTTACAGATATGCAATAGGTGCGGTATTCTTTCTTGCCTGGCACAAGCTCAAGAGAAAATACACAGAAGGATACGATGAACGCATGGGGCGGCCATCTCATGACAAGCTCGCTCTTCTTTGCGGCAAGAGGCCTGTTTGGTTTCATGCCGTATCCGTGGGCGAGGTTCAGGCTGCCGCGCCGATAATCAAAGCGGCGCGTGATGCCGGATATACCGGCCCGATTATTCTTTCGACAACAACGGAGACAGGCAAGGCTATGGCAAATAAGCTCGGCGGCGGCCTGTTTGACTTGCACATATACTACCCGTGGGACAGGCTGGATTTTGTAAATTCCGCGCTCGACGCGATAAATCCGCTCTGTTTTGTTACCATGGAGACAGAACTTTGGCCGAATATGCTCTGGGCTCTCAAAGAGAGAGGAATCCCCTCTTTCCTCGCCAACGGGCGAATTTCCGACAGGACGTGGGCGAGGCTCAATTCACCGCTTCTCGGAAAAGCAGGAGCTCAAGTTTACTCTCTCTTTACCGAACTTTTTCTGCGCGAAGAGCGTGACATGGAACGTATGGCGCAGCTCGGGCTTCCGGCCGATAAACTCTGTGTCCCCGGGGATACAAAGATAGACGCGCTTCTTTCGAGAAGAGACTATAATACAGTCGCTGAGTGGCATAAAATTTTCGGATACCCCGAGAGGGCGATATTCATGTCGGGAAGCACTCACCCCGGCGAGGAAGAAGAGGTGCTTGCCGCCTTTGACATACTGCGAAAATCGGTTCCCGACGCTCGTCTGATCGCGGCCCCGAGACATCCTGAACGTGCGGATTCCGTCCTTGCTCTTTTCGAAGCAGGATACAACGCCGTGAAGCTCTCTTCCTGTGAGGATGGCTGGGACGTTGTTGTGGTAGATAAGATAGGAGTGCTGTTTGAGCTTTACGGAGTTTCAAAAGCGGCCTTTGTCGGAGGAAGTTTTGCCGATAAGGGCGGTCAGAATATACTTGAGCCGGTCTCTTGGGGTGTTCCCGTGCAGTATGGACCCCACATGGAAGATTTTGCCGAAGCGTCGTCAGCTTTTCTTGCTCTGGGGCTTGCCGTTCAGCTTGAAAACGGCTCTGATTTGGGACGGGTGTGGACTGATATTGCGCTTGGCGGCGACGGCGGAGAAAAATTTAAAAAATTGAGCGATAAATATTTTTCAAAGGCCGCAGGCGCTTCCGCAAAAATTTGGGAAAGAATCTCTTCCCGCATAAACAGCCCCAAATAAGGGCGCATCTTTATCGGAACTGAGTTTCTTATATACAGGGTAATAAATTTACCTGAATCGGAGGGATAGGAATGAAAATCAACAGAGAACTGCTTGACGAATTTTACCTTGGACTGGATGAGCGCTCAAAGGACGCGCTGGACAGAGCTACTGAGCGATTAATAGATACGAAAAAGCGCGGAGGCAAGGTAGTCGTCGTCACGGGCAGCGGTCCTAACCTTCATGAAGGCGTCACAACTCTTATTGCGGAACTCATGGACAAGGGGATTATCGACGGAGTTACAACCAGCTCCGCAGTTGTAAACCACGAGATGAGCGGCGCGCTTGACCGCGTAAAAATGTGCGATGCTTCTCAGTTTGGTTTTGACAAGGCGAAGATGCCGCGCGGCAATGTTTTTGAATTTACGGAACTTTCGGAAGAGCGTTTGGCTTCGCTGCGCAAAGAGATGCTTCTTGACGAAGAGCTTTTAAAGAAGGGTGTCACTGCGCAAGGGCACATGGTGGTGAAGGCTGCCGGAAACATGGCGTACCCGATGGGGCTTCGCACCGAAAAAATTGCCGAGGAAATTCTCGGACTTTGCCGTCAGACAGGGCTTCCCTTTGAGACTGTGGCAGGCTGGGGCTGCGACCCAAAGACCATGCTCGGCAAAGGGGCGGAAAAGGGTATTCCCGTCCTTGTTACGATTCCCCAGATGGTTGGCGGCGGTCACGTAGGTCTTTCTATCGGAGACAGCATACCCATTGCGGAAAGATCCGCCCGTATCGCCAAAATGCTCGGGGATGCCGATGTCATTATCGAGTCGGCAGTCGCATTGACGCAGGAAATACATGACGGACCGTTTGAAACCTATACGGGACACGGAATCTGGTCGTGGTGGCAGGGCCAGCATGTATACAGTCTTGAAAACAAAACTCTGATACGTTTTGACCTTGACGAAAATCTTCGCAAAGCTCAAGACATTCAGCGGCAGAGCTCCATAATACAGGAAGCTATAGACAAGGGACTTCCCAAGACAAAAATATCAAAAATCCCGTTCCGTATGGAAATGTCCGCCTTTGCGCGCCATGAGGGCAGTATACCTGTCATAGGCGACATCGGAATGATATGGCCGCTGTTTGCGTTCAAAGCCGCGGAAGCTCTCGGTATCAGGCTGAACTTCATGAGCTATAAACAGGAGACTCAGGAAGGCAAAGATATGCGCGAATGGATAGTAGACAATGTAGATTACCTTGACAGGGAAAAAATGTTGGCAAAATTCAGGGAATGGAGAAAAAACAATTGACAGAACAGCATAAGATTCTTGGTGTGATACCGTCGAGATACGCTTCCTCGCGCCTTCCCGGCAAGCCGCTGCTGGATATATGCGGACGCCCTATGGTTGAGCATGTGTATCGCCGTGCACAAGAGTCGGGAATATTTTCCAGACTTGTGGTTGCGACGGACGACAGCAGAATTTACGACGCCGTCATGAATTTCGGCGGTGAAGCCGTAATGACTCGCAGCGACCATACCGACGGTTCGAGCCGTGCCGCCGAGGTCGCCGAAAATACCGATGCGGACTATGTTATAAATATACAGGGCGACGAACCGATGATAGATCCGAGGATGCTTAAAGAGCTGGCGGACGGACTTGCCGCTGACAAACAGTCGGATTCCGCTACTCTCTGCATACCGATAAGGAACGAGGCCGATTTTCACAATCCCAATATAGTGAAGGTCGTCCGTGCACAGAACGGCCGTGCGCTCTACTTCAGCCGCTCTCCGATACCATACCCCAGAAATTCCGCAGACTGCCCCGTGTGGGAGCATGTCGGAATATACGCTTTCACGAAGGATTTTCTGATGAAGATGGTAAAGCTCGCTCCCACGCCGCTTATGCAGACAGAATCATTGGAGCAGCTGCGTATCTTGGAACATGGCTTTACTATGTCCGTTATTCCTACAAAATATCCGCCGAAAGGCCCCAATGTCAACACGCCCGAGGACCTTGAGTCTGTGCGCGAAATTATGTCGCGCATCGGAAACGCGTAAAATTGGAAAAATTAGGCTGTATTCGCACAATATTGCTGCTTAGCGACGGCTGCGGCTCCCATCTCAAACAGAGCATGGGAGTCGCGCTGTGGCTTGCCGAGTATACAGGGGCATCCCTCTTAAAGATGGAGGTTCCCATTCTCGACGGCGCGGCAAAAAAAAGGTCAGATATTGCGGCGGGAAAACTTGTCTGCGGCAACAGGCGAGATGCGCGCGACTGGCTGTCGGCTTTTGACGGAGACTCGCTTATGAGGCGTGTCGGCAACAGCTTTGCCGAAAGATACATCAGGGAAGGCGCGCAGGACCTGCTCATAATCTCTGCCGGTGAGGCCGCGGCCCCCTACAATCTTGCGCTTGGCTATATATGGCGCTGCCGCTGTGCCGCCGTTACGGAACCTGGCTGTGTCACTACGGATCCGTTTGACTTTGCGATAATGGCAGAGCACGAATTTCCGAAAAGAAAACCTAATATATTGGTGACTTTGGGTTCGGTCAACGCGGTGAAAAAAGAGAATATAGCGGACGAAGCAAAAAAATTTTTGGCGTCCAACCCTCCATTAGAGACGGGAACGCCGATATGGACGCTGGTTGTCGGCGGAGATGATGCAAACTACGTTATGACTCAAAACTGGGTAAAGAAAAACATCGGAACTCTGCTCCACGCCGCGGCTTCGGCAGATGCGTCCGTTTACATATACGTTTCCGATAAAATTTCGCCGTCCGCGCAAAAAACATTAAATCTGCTTGTATCGCACTCGGAGAATGTTTGCTGTATGGTGTGCGAGAGCGAAGGCGGTGCGCATTGCTTCCATGCGATGCTCGGAATCCCCGACACTGTATTCTTGAGCGATGATATCCCCGACAAAATAACGGAAGCTATCACGGCGGGACACAAGGCCGTAATAATGAGAACAGAGCAGCGCGGCGGAATAAAAAAAGTGCTCCAATCAGCAACCGAGTCCCTCATAAAAGCCGGAGCGGCTTCCTCATCTTTCCTCTGGGGAAAACCTAAGTATGATATGCTCTTCAACCATTTTCTGAGGCACGAGCTTGCGGTTGAATTCAGAACGTGGCTCAAAATGAGACATGATGAAGATGACGTTACCTCTTTTGAAAAACTTTCCGCAGGAGAGGATTTTAACGAAGCGAAACGTGCCGCGGAATGGATAATTTCCAACTGGAACTAAAAAAATCGGTCACATACAGTATTTTCCCATATTGGTCTTGCAGGGCAAGTCTGTTATCATAGAAAAATATTGGGGTTTTAGGACACAAGCGGACAGATACCGCACAATGCGGTGGATTTGAAAGGAATGATTTGATGAAGAAAAAGCTGACAGCAATATGCGCCATGTTTGTATTTTTCGCGGTTTCTTCTGCGGCTCTTGCCGCCGAGACTCCGAAAAACGAGGCTGCGGAAGAGATAGCTCGTATCACATCGGGAAGCGTGAAACAGGACGATTCCGCTTCTGTATCGGCAGATAAGAAAGTTATCGAGAAAAAAAGCGCGGAAAAAACCACTTCTCCGGTTAAGACAACACAACCTACTCCAGTCAAACCTGCCTCAAAGGACATAACCCCCGTATCTCCTGACTTGAAAACCCCCGTATCAGGTGATCTCTCAGATATCCCCGCGATTGCGGGGCGTCCCAAGAAACCGACCCCGATGAATGCCGGTAAGGCTGAGTCAAGAGAGTCCATGCTTGTAACTCCCAAATGGCTTATGAATAACAAAGGCAATGTCATACTCGTGGATGCGCGCCCCGAAAGTCTTTATGCGGGCGGACACATAGCCGGAGCCGTTAATGCCTCTTGGACATACTTTGCCAACATGTCGGCTCCCACCGGCTCGATGAAGTACGGTACGATATTCAACGCCGCCACGATGTCAAAGAGAATAGGAGCTCTCGGCATCAACGGTAAAAAAACCGTCATCATTTACGACGATGCGGGCGGTTGGGGACAGAGCGGCTGGACACTGTGGATTCTTCGCATGAGCGGCGTAAAAAATGCAAAAATAATGGAAGGCGGACTCACAGCATGGAAAGCGGAAGGCGGCAAAGTCACGAAGTCGGCAAGCCGCAACAAGGCAGTAGCCTTCAAAATAAAAGAGTATGAGCCGAACTACGTTGTCAATACCGAATGGATAGACAACAACCTCGGAAAACAGAATCTCGTTATTTTGGATGTTCGCACTCCCGCCGAATACAACGGTAAAATCAGACCTTTCCAGGAAAAACGCGCCGGGCACCTTCCCGGTGCAGTCAATATAGAAATGCAGAAATTTGTAAATGATGAATATGGTATATTGAGCGACGATGATGTGACGGCAATGCTCGCCAAAGAAGGCGTAACGCCCGAATCTGAAATAGTCGTATACGACACAGCCGGTGTTCGTGCGGCATTTGTAACGATGGTTCTGCGTCATGCGGGATTCCACAAGTCACAGTGCTATGACGAAGGTTTCCAGGCATGGGCAGGAAAATCGGATCTGCCGCTCGAAAAATAGAACTCCCGATTCTCTGATTTAAAAACCGCAATATATCAAAAAAGAGGGCGAAACGGCGCAAGATACGCTGTTTCGCCCTCTTAATATATAAAAATTACTCTCTGTTGTCGATAACTCTCTTAGTCTTTTTCTCGCTTCTCGGAAGCTCGCCTATCTCCATAATCTGAGGAATCACCTTAATGCCTATGCCGCTCTTGCACTCATTTATGAGCTCTTCGGCGAGCTGTTCATGATTTGTACCGGCTTCCGCCTCAGCCTGAACAATCATTCTGTCTCTCAGCTCTTCATTTTCAAGGATAATCCTGTACTCGCTCGAGAATCCGTCTATCTTTGAAAGAATGGCCTCAACCTGAGCGGGGTATATATTCGTCCCTTTGACCTTAATCATGTCGTCGCTTCTCCCCACAATACGGTCAAGTCTGGGGAATGGTGAGCCGCAGGGGCAAAATCCCGGTATTATTCTTGTGATGTCATGAGTGCGGTAACGGATAAGCGGAGCCCCCTCCTTGCGGAAGGTTGTGATGACCAGTTCGCCCTGCTCTCCGTCAGGCAGCACCTTGCCGGTTGCGGGGTCTATTATCTCGCAGTATATGTAATCGCTGTAATAGTGCATACCCGAATGTTCGCTGCAGTCTATCGCTATACCCGGGCCGTATATCTCGGTCAGGCCGTATATATCGAAAAACTCTATGTGCAGGGACTCGTATATTCTGCTCCTTATCTTATCTCCCCAGCGCTCGGAACCGAAAATCCCCTTTTTGAGGTGAATTTTGCCGCGCAGCCCCCTTGCGTCAACTTCTTCGGCAAGAACCAACCCATACGAAGAAGTCCCTATCAGCACGGATGACTGCAGGTTGCACATTATCTGTATCTGGCGCTCCGTATTGCCCGGTCCCGTGGGAATTACCATTGCGCCGAGACGTTCCGCTCCCGCCTGAAATCCGAATCCCGCAGTCCACAGACCGAACCCCGGCGTTATCTGAACTCTGTCTTTTTTTGAAACTCCCGCGAACTGATAGCAGCGTTCCATCATAATTGCCCAGTCCTCTACGTCTTGAGCGGTATAAGGCATCATCACAGGCATACCGGTTGTTCCCGACGAAGAGTGTATTCTTATTACATCGTCCGTCGATACAGCGAACATTCCCATAGGATAGGCGTTTCTCAGGTCGTCCTTGTCCGTGAAGGGAAGTGTTTCAAACTGCTCCTTTGTCATCATCGTGTCCACGTTTATCCCTGCAAACTTTTCGATGTAGATGGGGCACGCCTTTGCTACTCGTCTCACCTGTGCAAAACACTGGCTCATTACTGATAATTCGTTCATCTCGTCTGGTCTCTCCTCTTATTTTTAACGGCTCTTTGCCATCTCTATTCCCAGCTCAAAAGCCTTCTCATTCATGGCTAAGAGCTTTGGTTTCACACAAACCTCCATAGCCCCGCGCAGCTCTTCTTCGGAGAATGGGAGTATGGAGGCTCCCGATGCCGCGCCGAGCAAAACAATATTGAGTGTTCTTGAGTCGCCCGCTTCTGTCGCCGCGCTTGACGCGCTTACAAAAATTCCGTCGGGAAGGCGGTTTTTCAGAGCCTCAAGATATTCCGTTTCCATGTACTTGCCCTTTTTCAGGGCTACGTTTGTGGGGATAATCGTATCGGTATTTATGACGCTGCGCGCACCTGCGCAAAGTCTCGGAATCTGGCGCGCCGCTTCCGCAAGTTCAAATCCTATAAGTATATCCGCATGTCCGAGCGGTATTACAGGCGAAACGTCCTGCGCCCCTATACGGATATGGCTTGATACAGAACCGCCGCGCTGAGCCATGCCTATTGTTTCCGATGTGCGCACGAAAAGTCCCCGCGCCTCGGCTGCTGCGGAAATAATCTTTGAAGCGAGAAGAGTTCCCTGACCGCCCACTCCCGCTATTATTATGCTCTTAAACATTGCGGTCACCCCTCTTTATCGCCCCCACGGGGCAGACATGGGTGCAGAGCCCGCAATCCGTGCAGAGAGACTCGTTGATTACAACTTTGCCCGCGCTGTCTGGGGTCATTGCCGGACAGCCGAGCAGTTTTATGCACTTGAGACAGCCTATGCAGCTTTCGTTTACCCTGTGTACGGTGGAAGGCTTCTTTATATTGGCTATACAGGGAGCTTTCGTGATAACAGCGGAAGGGCCTTCATAAGCAATAGCTTTTTTAAATGCCTCCACGGAATCGTCGTAGTCGAATGGGTTCACGGTATATATCTCTTCTACTCCGCATGAGCGAAGCATTGTCTCTATATCAAGGGCTTTTGCCGGAGCGCCCATCGCCGTCATTCCCGTGCCGGGGTGCGGCTGATGCCCCGTCATTGCTGTCGTGTGGTTATCAAGCACCACAACCGTGATATCGGTATTCTGATATACCGCGTTTATTACCCCCGGTATCCCTGTGTGGAAGAAGGTGGAATCCCCGACAAAGGAGATGCACTTTGTTCCCGGCTCCGCAAGCTTAATGCCTTGGGCTATCGTGATACCGGCTCCCATGCAGAGACACGTATCCACCATATTCAAAGGCGCGGCGTTGCCGAGAGTATAGCAGCCTATGTCGCCGCAGTAGACGGGTTTTTCCAAATGTTTTGACGCGACTTTTACTTCGTAGAATGAAGCGCGGTGAGGGCAGCCCGCACACAGAACAGGGGGGCGCATCGGCATTTCGGGAAGAGCAGGCGCGTCCGATGCTTTTTCGGCGATTCTCATAAATTTAAAGATGGCTTTTTTAACTGTCTCATAACCGTATTCTCCGTTATACGGGAGATGCCCCGTCTTTTTGCCCATTATGGGTGTCTGTCCGGCTGAGACTATCAGCATCTGCTCTTCGATAACAGGGTCAAGTTCTTCTATCACCAGCACCGCGTCCAGATGGTGCATAAAGTCCCTTGCCAGCTTTTCGGGCATGGGGTAGGGAGTTCCTATTTTCATAATTGACAGGTCAAGCCCGTACTCCTTTATCACCTCTTTGGCGTAAAGGTAGGATATCCCGGACACAGCCACACCTTTGCGCCCTCCGGGGATAATATAGTTGAACTCCTTCATGGAACTGAATTTATCGGACAAAACATTCTGCTTTACTTCAATCTCTCCGTGCCTTCTGTAAGAGAGAGCGGGGAATATGCACCATTCAGGCCTTTTCTCAAAGCCCGCTGCGGGTTTTGCCTGAGGGAAATCCCCTATTTCGACGCTCGCGCTCGCATGGCATACTCTGGTCGTGGGGCGCAGTATTACAGGGAGGCGGAACTCTTCCGACAGGTCAAAAGCGGCCTGAACCATCTCAAAGGCCTCCTCCGGCGAAGAAGGGTCGAACACGGGAAGGTTGGCGTGCTTTGCGAAACTGCGAGTGTCCTGTTCTGTCTGTGAGGACCAAGGCCCCGGGTCGTCGGCAACCGTGACCACCATGCCGCCCTCAACCCCGATATATGCCAAGCTCATAAGAGGGTCTGTTGCGACATTCAGCCCAACCTGTTTCATCGTCGTCATAGAGCGGGCTCCTGTATAAGCGGCTCCTGCTGCAACCTCGAGAGCCGTCTTTTCATTCGTTGACCACTGCACATTGACATTTGGATTTTTCTCGGCAATAAGCGTTTCTATTATCTCTGTCGAAGGTGTGCCGGGGTAGCCCGCGACCACGCGCACACCGGCTTTTACTGCTCCCAGTGCGATTGCCTCGTTTCCCATACAAACTCTCTTTGTCATTTGTTACCCTCCCGCAAAAAATAAAAAGACCCTGCCGCAAACAAGGGCAGGGCTCTACAATATTCAGAGCTTTAGCCTCATCTTGTCTGTACTATTCTACAACCTAAACTCATCTCATGCACGAAAAGGGCTCTCCCTTCTCTTCCAGATGTTTATACCCACAATCGGCGCGGCTGTCAAGATGCGGCGCCGGCAATGCCGAAGTCGTTCTTTATTTTTCTGATCAATATACAAGAGAAGAGCGCAGTTATCAAAGTGGCTCCCAAAAATGCGATGGGCTGAAAACACCATATCATATTCAGCGATACGTACATGGATAGAAAATAGACGGCGGGGATGCGTATCACCATCGAACGGAATATCTGTGTGATAAGTCCGTACGAGGAATATCCAGTGGCGATAAAAAGAGCGTTGTATATCATCGTATATATAACCATGGGATAGCCGTAGATTGCCATTCTTATAGCCTGCACCGCTATATCCGCAATATCTTTTGCGGGGCGGAAAAGGGCGATAACAGGGTATGGGTACAGGCACACAAGAAATCCTACTGTTCCTGTGATTGCAAGGCTTATGATGAAGGCTGAGCGAATCCCCTTTTGCATACGCCCCCAATCCCTCTTGCCGTAGTTGAAAGCCAGAAACGGTACAAGAGCATCGTTTATCCCTATCAGAGTGTTAAAAGACAAATCTTCAACTCTGAGCCCTATCATCCATGCGGCTACGGCATGGGAACCGTAGGTGAGCCCCAATATTTTGTTCACGCTCCCCATCCCGAGAGCCACGCTGCCCGTGGAAAGTGTTATCGGCAGGCCTATCGCGGCGATCTTCCCCCAGAGAGGGAGCAGATTCAAAGAGAATTTCGGAATCAGAGGCACCGGAATTTTACTGTCGCTTTTGAGCTTTTTAACCAAGTAGACGGTTCCGGCAAGTCTGCCCGCCATAGTCGCAGCTCCCGCACCGGTAATACCCCATCCGAAAACGAACATAAAAATGGGGTCGAGCACAAAGTTGATTCCGTTTGCTATTATAAAAAAGCAGAGCGGAACCATAGTATTGCCTTGGCAGCGGAAGACAGAGTTTGCCACGAAGGAGAAACTTATGAAAATAAACATAGGCGGTATCCATAAATTGTAGAGCCATGCCTGGCGCAGAATATCGGGGTCCGATGCGCCCAGCATTTTAAAGAATATATTTGACGTGTACGGGAAGAGAAAGGGAATCCACAACAGACAGAGCAGATACGCAAGAGTCATTCCGGCGACGGAGGTTTTCTTTGCCGACTCAGTATCTCCCTCGCCGAGTCTCCTTCCTACAAGCGCGGTCATTCCGTTGCCTACGCCTTCGAGCACGGCAAATACACCTATCTGAACCGGAAAAGTATAAGATACGGCGACCATGCTGCTTTCGCCTATCCATGAAATAAAAACGGTATCCACCAAGTTAAAAAGTGTGTGGAAAAGAACCATCGCTATAGAGGGGATTGCAAGCTTAACAAGCGTGCTCAGAACAGGGCCGTTTCCCAGATCCGCTTTGCCGCGCAGAATAGTCATGCGCCGTATTTTTTTCAGTAATTTCATGCAGTTTCGCCCTTTGCTCCGACCCGAACAAGAGCGCTGTGACCCTTCCTATATATCAGCCACGTCACAATGATTGCACAAAGGTCTGCGGCGGGGAACGACGCCCATGCACCCTTCAGCCCGAACGCCAATCCGAGTGTGACTGCAAGTGCGGGGTGGAGAATCAGAGGGCGCAGCATTGAGAGAAAGAAGGAGAGAGCTCCCTTGCCAGTTCCCTGGTAGAAAGTAGAAATCATTACTTGAGCTCCCATAGATGTCACTCCGACAGCCACAAGCCGCGCACCCGGAATGCCCATCTCCAGCATCTTGGGGTCGCTCGAGAAAAAACCCAGTATTTCAGACGGAAATACAAATAGCACAACGGCGCATACAAAACAGAACGCGGTCGAAAGAAGGTTTGACAGTCTCATAACTCCCAGCACCCTGTCATACCTGCGCGCTCCGTAGTTGTAACCCACAATGGGAAGTAGTCCGTGTCCCATACCTATTATCGGCATAACGACAATGGAAAGCATCCTCTGAACTATGCCCGAAGATGCAACGGCTATATCTCCGCCGGTTCCAGCGAAAATCTTATTTAATACAGCCCATGAGAGCGCAATACCCACCTGACGAACAAATGCGGAGGCCCCGACCTGCACAGACTCCAAAAGCAAAGGAAACGACGGTATGAGGTGTCTGCGCTTAAGACGCAGAGCGCTCTTTCCGCTTATATAGTACGAGAAAAGCCAAATCATAGCCAAAATTTGAGATATCACGGTAGCAAGAGCCGCACCTTGAAGCCCCCATTTGAAAACGAAAATAAAAATCGCATCCATAACAATGTTCGAGAGCGCCGAAATAGCCATGCTCCACATAGAAAGCCTTGTATTTCCCTCACCTCGTACGAGATTGTTCATCACCATCATAAGGGTGAAAAACGGAGTGCCGGCAAAAATGATGTAAGCATAAGAAGATGCGGGCCCCAGTATCTCACCGGAACCTCCGAGGGCGGATATCATGCTCTTTGCGGCTGCGACAAGCACCACGCCCATAAGCACGCCGGAAATTGCTCCAGCTGTTATCATCGTGCCGAGAGTGCTCTCCGCGATATCTTTGCGCTTCTCTCCGAGCTTTCTTGAAATAACGGAAGCGCCTCCGACTCCGAAAGTCTGAGCCACAGCCATTATTGCAAGAGTGGCAGGAAACGAAATAAACACGGAAGCTATTCCCATAGGGCCTATTCCTCGTCCGACAAAAAAAGCATCCACCACATTGTAAAGAGAGATCAGAAACATACCGGCCATTGCCGGAGCCGAGAGCCTGACCAGCAAACGCCCGATAGGCGCCCTTTCGAGAGCCTCAGTATTACTCATTTTCATTCCGGAAACAACCCTTTGCTGTTAAAAATTATCTCTCTATTATACGCTAAAATATGCTGTAAAAAATGCAAAAAATACAAATGTCCTTTTTTGTTCATCATATATAATAATCATATACACATCATGCAATGTAATATTGCATAAACCGTTTGAATTTTGCCGTTAACGTACCATTTAGGGCTTTAAAACTATAAAAATGGAGGGATGCGAATGTATAAGAGATTCATACAAATAATGGACTGCTCGGACTGCCTCACAGGCAGCAGGGTCGTTGTCGCAGCGGCGGACAGAGAAAGCATTGAGGCAGTCAAGCTCGCGATGGGCAGAGGGCTGGGCGGAGCCATATTTGTCGGTGATCGGTCAGTGATATTGCCGCTGCTCTCAGAAGTTAAAATTTCGGATAAATCAGAAGTGATAAACGCAGATACTCCGGCGGAAGCGGCGGCTTTAGCTGTGGAAGCAATACGTGACGGACGTGGCAGCGTTTTGCTCAAAGGGCTGGTAAACACACAGGACTTCCTGCGGGCCGTTCTGAACAAAGAGTATGGGCTTCGCACCGGACGTCTCCTCAGCCACCTCTCCGTCATGGAAATCCCGGGGGAGAATCACCTGTCCTTCTGTGCCGACAGCGGCTTCAATGTTGCTCCCGACCTTGAGCAGAAAAAGAAAATACTCAGAAATTCACTGGAAGCGATACATGCAATGGGATATGAGCATGTCAATGTCGCATGTCTTGCCGCAAACGAAAATGTGGACCCCAATATTCCGTCTACAGTTGATGCGGCAAAAATAGCCGAAGCGTGGAGAGAGGGAGAATTTGACGATCTTCCCTGCACCTGCACTGTGGAAGGACCTATGGCTCTTGATGTCGTAGCATCAAAAAAAGCGGCGGAACACAAGGGTATAAACAGCGTCATTGCGGGAAAGGTTGACTTGACCCTCGTGCCGAACATAGAGTGCGGCAATGTCCACTGCAAAACACTCACACACTACTGCCATGCGCAGATTGCGGGGCTTGTTCTGGGAGCCGCGGTTCCTATCGTGCTTGTCTCGCGCTCCGACAGCGCGGAGGCAAAATTTATGAGTATGGCGCTGGCCTGCATCGTATCAAGGGGAATGGAAAGCAATGTATAAAATACTTGCCGTAAACCCCGGCTCCACGTCAACAAAGATATCATGCTATGTTGACGAGAAAAAAATATTTGACCTGAGCATCCCTATCGACGACAGCGTGCGCGCTTCCTTCAAAAATGTGACGGATCAGTTGGATTTCAGATATGAGCAGATTTGGAATGCTCTCTGTGAAATGGGGGAGACCGAAAATTTTGCGGCAGTAGTCGGAAGGGGAGGGCTGCTCGCCCCGATGGAGAGCGGAACATACTTTGTCAACGACTCAATGAAAGAGTACCTGAAAAAAGCTCCGCGCGGAGAACATGCTTCAAATCTCGGTGCATTTATCGCCTCCCGATTCGCGGAAAAGTTTTCGTGTCCCGCGTTTATAACAGACCCAGTGTCAGTTGATGAGATGTCCGATATCGCAAGAATCTCGGGTGCGCCTGAGATAGAGCGTGTGAGCTTGGTTCACGCACTCAACCAAAAGGCCGTTGCGCGTAAGGCGGCGGGCAAGCTCGGCAAAAAATATGAAGAATGCCGTTTCGTTGTAGCCCACCTCGGGTCGGGAATAACAATGGGAGCTCATATCAACGGGCGGATTGTCGATGTCATAGGAGCAAAAGCGGACGGCCCTTTCTCTCCCGAACGTGCGGGAGGGCTTCCCGCGGATCTTTTGATAGACCTCTGCTTCAGCGGAAAATACACTCATGAAGAGCTGCGGAAGAAAATCCTCTCAGGCTGGGGTCTCTTTGCGTACCTCGGAACGAGAGACGTAAGGGAAGCGCTGAAAA
>CAZBYL010000036.1:25687-26080 GCA_964496275.1 uncultured Synergistaceae bacterium
AGACTGTGGTAGAGGCGATGGCATACCAGATAGCCAAGGGCATAGGCGAGCTTGCCGCTGTGCTTAAAGGGGATATGGACGCCGTGATACTTACCGGCGGCATGGCTTACTCCGATACTCTAATGGATATGGTATCGGAAAGGATAAAATTCATTGCCCCCGTTGAAATCGTGCCGGGTGAGGACGAGCTTGAAGCTTTAACGCTAGGGGCGTTAAGAGTCTTGAAAGGTGAAGAAAAAGCAAAAATATATATTTAGACCTATCACACAGTGAGATGTAACAACATCGCAGGTTGAATAAATTGTATCTATGTGGTAAAACTAAACAAGCAGCGATAATCAAAATTATAAATATATTCACACGTGTCCAAGATAAAAAAATGAAATAGTAAAG
>CAZBYL010000037.1:0-25736 GCA_964496275.1 uncultured Synergistaceae bacterium
TTAACGTCCACTGCCTCTTTAAGAGCCTTACCTGCACGGAAAACAGGGACACTCTTTGCGGGGATCTGAATTATTTTCTTGGGATCCTGTGGGTTGCGCCCCTGACGAGCGGCTCTCTTCTGAACTTCAAATGTACCGAATCCTACGATCTGCACTTTGTCGTCCTTTTTAAGGGATTCATAAATACCATCGAACACGGCATCTACAACTTCTGCAGCCTTCTTCTTTGTGAGACCCTCAACTGACTTTGCTACTGCATTTACGAGATCTGTTTTTGTCACTAAATTACACCTCCCAACAAGATTTGCACTGCCGACGCAGTTCACTACTGTTTTTACAGCCTTTTTGCATATACGTCAAGACCATTTTGTAAAAATGGCTACTCCTTATTGCGTAAGAAGATTTTTATCGGTGTTCCGGAGAAATCTGCCATTTCTCTTATGCAATTTTCGAGGTGCCGTTTAAATGATTTTGAACACAATTCGGAATTGTTGACAAAAAATATAAACGCGGGGGGCGCTCCGTCGGCCTGAGTGCAGTAGTAGATCTTAAGGTTGTGCCCCTTTCCGTCTCCCGGCATACGCTCGAATATCAGAACTTCTTTTACAAGCCTGTTAAGTTCCGATGTGGCTATCCTGCGGCGGCGATTCTCTTCCACTTTCAGAATCAGTTCGGGAAGTTTATGCAGACTGCGCCCTGACACCGCAGAAATAAAGACACGCGGCGCATGTTTGGCAAAAGGCAGCTCTTCAATGAGCAGCTTCGTCATTGTATCTCCGATAAGACTCTCTTTCGGGGCAAGATCCCACTTGTTCACGACAATGATGAGCCCCTTGCCGCGTTCAAGCACCTGCCCTATCAGACGCTTGTCCTGTTCGGTTACGGGGTCTTGCGCGTCAAGAAGCACCATGGCGACATGACATCTGTCTATCGCCTGATATGTTCTGACGTTCGAATAGTATTCGATATCCGTGTTCACTCTGCTTTTACGGCGCAGTCCCGCAGTATCGAGAAAACGGAAATTAACTCCGTCTATCTCCACAAACGAGTCTACGACGTCACGAGTGGTTCCGGCCATGTCACTCACCATAGAGCGCTCTTCTCCGGCAAGGGCGTTTAGAAGGCTGGATTTGCCTACATTAGGCCTTCCGACAAGAGTAACTCGTATATCGTCGGTTTCTGACTCGAAATCATCTTCTTCGGGCAGAAGCTCGACAACCGCATCCATAACCTCGTTGAACCCTGAATTATGCTCCGCGCTCGTGGCTATGACCCTTTCAAAACCGAGCACATAAGCTTCGTAAAGCATGTTCTCTTCCTGTTTTGTACTGTCAAGCTTATTCATTGCCAGCACAACCGGTTTGCCGCTCTTACGGAGCTTCACTGCGATCTCTTCGTCCATGGGAGTAATTCCGTCTCTTCCGTCTACCACGAATATGACGGCACTGCTCTCCTCCAACGCCAAATCCACCTGCTTTGCGATCAGATCCATAAACGGGTGTTCGGTTGCGGACATTATTCCGCCTGTATCCACGATGTAAAACTTCCTGCTGGCCCACTCGGTTTCCCCATAGAGCCTGTCTCTCGTAACCCCGGGCTGGTCGTCGACTATCGCCGCCCTGTGCCCTAAAATTCTGTTGAATATCGAAGACTTACCAACGTTGGGTCTTCCGACTATAGCAACTATCGCCATGTTTATACCTGCTCTTTCTATGATGCGGAGCGTATCCGCAAGTCATATTTTATTCATTATACAATTTCCGCGCCATGCTGTGCAACGCTTAATCAAGAAACAGCCGCACGGATGGAAATCCCCTTCTAACATTTCTTATATGGAAAAACGGAGACAGAGATTTGCGTACCAGCGCAAATTTTTTTGTTCTTAGCCATATCTCATCCGCAGAGTTCTCAGATTCCCAATAAGAGATACCGTCTCTGTCAAGAAGTTCGGAGAGTTCACCACCGGTTCCATGCGGCATGGTAACCTTGAGCATGGGCACAAATGGAGGCAGTTCCCACTCTTTTCTCTCCTTAAGCTCATTCTTCCAGAACCGGGCAAATCCACGGGACAATCCGCTCTGCCACCCCTTTTCGGGACGCCTGCTTTGCACAACGATCCTTCTAATATCCGAATTCTTACCCCGCCACAGAGATTCCCAGATCATGGAAAAAGCTCTCGCCTTGGCGTCATATTCGGTCTGGCGCGCTTCCGAATCGGAATCTATCCACCCCACCGTGCGCACGGGAAGTTCGTCCGTCATAGCAAGTATCCTGCGAGTCCCTATAATAATTCCGCCCTTTTGATGCTCCTTCATCAATACTTTGCAGGAAGGAACCCTCTCTCCGTCATTTTGAAGAAGTATTATATCCTCACGGACACGGCCGAAAAGCCGCGAAGCGCGCGAAGCAAGAGCCTCAAGACCCGGGCGTACGCCCTCAAGAAAGGGGCCTCCGCACGACGGGCATTTATCAGGTACGGGAAGAGTCGCGGAGCATTCAAGACAGGCAAGCCTGTTCTCGCGCCCCTCCCAGCGCATAACGCCTCCGCATCGCGGACAGCGCACGGGCAAGCCGCATTCGCTGCAATATATCTCACCGGCGTATCCCTTACGGTCAAGAATCCACATCGCCCAATTTCCATCGGAAAGAGCTTCCTTTGTCTCTCTGACAAGAGGTCTGCTTATCATGACAGAATCACGAACCGCATCCACGTCAAAAGAGGAAGAGTCATGCAAGTCAACAAATATAAGTCTCTTCCCGGCAGAGACGCAAGGGGCACTTTCGTCCCCCGCCTGCATATAAGCCTTCGAGGACGGAATACGCCCGCCCAGCACAAGCTGAGCTCCCGCATACTCGCTCCTGGCCGCAACGAGAGGTCTGTGGTGAAAGTATGGGTATCTCTGTGTGCGCCAGCCTCCGCTGCTCTCATCGTCCATCACAATCAGAGCAAGGTTCCGCATCGGGACAAACGCCGCAGCCTGCGAGCCGACGATAAGGTTCAAAGCTCCCTCCCTCGCGGCCTGCCAGAGCTTCCACTGTTTTGAAGGATTGGACGCAGGCCACAGCGCGCCGCTGTTTCTTATTTCATCGGGAAGAAGATTCCAAAATCTTTTTGCCGCTGCCGGCTCGGGAAAGAGAAAAATCTTACCTCCGCAAACATTTGCCGCCATATCCGAATAACGCGCAAATCTTTCAGCGTCACACTGTTCATACACATATTTTACGGGTACTGGCGGATTATTCGCGCCGCACTCGCTCACGGCCGGCAGCTCACACGTATCGAAAAAGGAGGACGGAAGCAATGTCTTGGACGCAGTTCCCGCACCGATAAACCATGTTTCGGCAAACCAATCCAATGTTTTTCTTAAATCCAGGGGCAGCGGAGGTGTGATATCGAGAACCTTTGATACGGGCTTCAGCTTGGCATCCGAAACATCCTCGTCCTCCCCGTCGCTTTCTACGACAAGGCCTACCCTCGAGCTCCTGCCCAGAGGGACAAGTACCCTCACTCCCGGAGTAAGAGACTCTTCGTGCAGATATAAAAGCCGGGTCCACCAGGGACCCGGTACGGCAACTGATATTTTTCTCATTAAGAATTTTGTCTTCTCTGTATGATTTCGTCCAGCAAAACATCCGCCGCGTCATCTTTTGAACCTGAAAAATCCCGTCTCGCTCCGCCGCGTGATATTAAGGTTATCGTGTTTGTATCCGACGCAAATCCGGCTCCCTTGGCAAGAACGTTGTTTACAGCTATCATATCCAGATTTTTCGATGCCATTTTCTTCTCACCGTTTTGAATAATATCCTGCGTCTCTGCTGCGAAGCCGACCAAAATCTGACCGGGTCTTTTAACTTTGCCGAGTTCCGCTGCGATATCGTGATTCTGCACCAATTTAAGTTCAAACGGCTCGCCGCTCTTGCGCTTAATTTTCTGAGCTGACTCCGATTCGGCTCTGAAATCGCCTACGGCAGCGGACTTTATTATGACATCGGCAGAGCCGGTTTCTCTCATACATGCCTCATACATCTGCTCGGCAGACTTCACACCGACAAACGTGACTCCCTGAGGCGGAGTTATAGAGCACGGACCTGAAACAAGGGTAACATCAGCCCCCCTGTACCATGCCGCCTTGGCAATAGCATAACCCATCCTTCCGGTGCTGGGGTTGCTTATGTAACGCACAGGGTCTATATACTCATGAGTAGGACCTGCCGTGACGAGCACTTTCAGCCCTGACATATCACGCTTGGGTGATAAAGCCTTCCAGACATACTCATAAATCACGTCATTTGAGGGAAGACGCCCCTTCCCCTCATACCCGCAGGCAAGCATACCGGAATCAGGGTCAACAACGGTGTGCCCCATCTCTTGTGCAATCTTAATATTTTTTGCAGTTGCGGGGTTTTCCAGCATGTTTGAATTCATCGCCGGAAATAGCACCAATGGCTTCGTATTCGCAAGCACAGCCGCACCGAGAAGAGTTGAGGAATCCCCGTCAGCACACATTCTGAGCACATTGGCTGTACATGGAGCGACAACCATTACATCGGCCCAATCCGTGAGTGTTATATGGGGAATTTTCCAACCCCAATCGGACGAGAGAAAGTCACTTTCACGCCACACCCGCCTTTTGCTCAAAGTGGAGAGCACAAGCGGACTTACAAACTCTTCCGCAGACTCCGTGAGTATTGTCTCTACCTCACAGCCCGCTTTTATCCAGCCGTGAAGAATATCGGGAGCCTTATAAGCGGCGATGCCGCCTGATACGGCAAAGAGTATTTTTCTATGCGACTTCCAGAGGTTCATCTTTTTTTACGTGGGCGTTGTCGATGACTTCATACGTTATGCGTCCCGCTGTTATATCGTCAACTGCCTTCGTAATAAACTTCTCTTCATAACCTGCGAGTGCACCCTTTCTCTCGCTGAGCTGACGAGCCCTTGCAGCCACAACCAGGGTGAGTATATACTTGTTGGGAATGTCTCTTTCCCTGTAAATTTTTTCGAGATCCATGTAAATCATTCTATTTCCTCCCTATATTTTCTTACAATTTTTATAAAATCCGCTACAGACTGCTGCACGGTGTTATTCGTAATCACATAATCATAAAAACAGACTGAGTCCATTTCTTTTTTAGCGTTTGCAATTCGCAGCTCAACCTGTTCGGGGGTTTCCGTATTACGCCCCTTTAATCGCCGTTCCAACTCGCAAAGAGATGGCGGGCTGACAAAAATTGTTATAGCCTCGGGCATTTTCTCCTTTATCTGCAAGGCTCCCTGAACATCTATCTCAAGCACAATATCGATGCCCTGATTTAGATACTTTTCTACAATATCCTGTCTGGTTCCGTAGCAATTTCCATGCACCCTCGCCCACTCCAGAAACAGACCTTTGTCGGCCATACTCATAAAATCCTGCTCACTCATAAAATAATAAGTTTTGCCTTCAACATCCTCGCACCGCGGCTCACGTGTCGTGCAGGATACAGAATAAGCTATATTATCCAAAGACGCCAGAGCCTTTTTTAAGACCGTCCCCTTGCCGACTCCGGACGGACCGGAAAATACAAACAGACGTCCTCTCATTCTTTTTCTTCCTTGGCGTCCTCTCCCTCAAAACGTCCCGCTATTGTTTCGGGCTGAATCGCGGAGAGAATAACATGCTTGCTGTCCATCACAAGAATAGCTCTGGTTTTGCGTCCCTGGGTAACGTCAACGAGAAGTCCCGCCTCGCGTGCTTCCTCCTTCAGCCTTTTGATAGGCGCGGAAGAGGGGCTGATTATTGAGACTATCCTATCAGCTACAACCATGTTGCCGAAACCGACATGAACAAGTTTATAAGCCATCCGCCGCTACTCCAAATTCTGTATCTGTTCGCGAATTCGCTCAAGCGCTGCCTTTGAGTCTACAGCAAGCCACCTGATTTCGGCATCGGCAATCTTTGAATCGAGAGTGTTGACTTCCCTGTTCATCTCCTGAACAATAAAGTCCAGCTTCCGTCCGGACGATTCATTCTCGCTGCCTGTGGAGCGGAATTTCGATATGTGGCTTTTAAGCCTCGCAAGCTCTTCGGAAACATCCCACTTGTCCGTGAGTATAACTATCTCCTGCAAAAACCTGTTTTCGTCGAGCCTTTCGCCCAAAGATTCTATCGTCTCGCTTAACTTATTCTTTAATGCCTGAAAAGCGCCGTCTCTCGCAGGCTGCCAAAGATTATCTATCTTGGCTGCCAGCCTCTCCAGTTCGCCCAAATGAACCATTATCTCTTCTTTCAGATGCTCGCCTTCGAGGGCCCTCATACTCTGCCACTTTTCCGCCCCGTCATGTATAAGTTTGTCAAACACAGACTCAATAGCGTCAGAACCCTCTCCGTCCTCAAGTCTGGGAAGATCCAGAACACCCGGCAGAGAAACAATCTTCTCAAGCTCAAGCTCACGCGCCTGTCCCATTGAGCGCTGAACCTGAAGGAGCTCTTCGCAGTATGAGTTTAAGATATCTTTATTTATACGCCCCATCTTAAAAGCGGGAGACCAGAGCACTTCCATTCTTGCCTGGAGCTTGCCCCTTCTGAAATACTTTCTGAGCTTCTGGTGAAACCACGGCTCCCAACTGGCAAACTCTCTCGGAAGACGCACCGATATTTCCTGATAGCGATGGTTTACGCTTGAAATCTCGAGACTGAGAGTTCCCCACGGCTGTTCGAGCTGCGTTCTGCTAAAACCGGTCATGCTGACATACATCAAACCACACCCTTCTATCCGAATACGCCAACGATCCGTTCCGCACACAAAAACGGGTCGGCTTTAAACTTCGCTGTCAAAAGCTTCCCAATCACCGCAATACTCGCTCTTTCCGCTTGAGTATGATTCCTCTCCGAGACGATCCTTTACCTTAGTCAGAAGCTCGGCAAAACCCTCTCCCGTCAGAGCGGACAGAGCGACAGTATCCTCACCTCTCGAACGAAGCTCCGCTCTCGTGTACTCAAAAGAGCCCGACGTCTTGTCAATCTTGTTAAGTACGGTTATCCTGGGCAGCTTATCCGCCTCAAGCTCCTTCAATGTTTCAATAACTATATCAAAACTCTCAATAGGATCCTTATCTGAAGAATCAAGCATCAACAGCAAAAGAGACGCGCCGGAAACCTCTTCGAGAGTAGCTCTGAACGCAGCCACAAGCTCGGGAGGCAATTTCCTGATAAAACCGACAGTATCGGAAAGCAAGAATCCGCCGCCATCCCTGTACTGTATACGCCGAACAACAGTGTCGAGCGTAGAAAAAAGCTGATTCGCGGAGAGGATTGAAACATCCTTAGAAAGGGCTTTAAGAAGCGTGGACTTGCCGCTGTTCGTATAGCCGACAAGAGCCACGAGCGGAACTCCGTCGCGGCGTCTTTTGTCCCTGCGCTCCCTCCTGCGCTTCCTAACCTCTTCGAGCCTATCCGTTATACTCTTGATTCGCCGTTCAAGCTTTCGCCTGTGACGCTCAAACTCTGTCTCCCCCGGGCCTCTCGTGCCGATGCCGCCGCCCGTGCGGGACATCTGATGCCCGAGCCCCTTTAAGCTGGGGATCTCATATCGGTACTGAGCAAGCTCGACTTGAAGCTTTGCCTCCGCGGTGTGAGCCCTGCTCTCAAAAATTTTCATTATAACAAAAGCTCTGTCCCAAACCTGTAAGGACGTTATTTTCTGTAAATTGCTCTTTTGCGTGGGGCTGAGAAAATCATCAACAACGAGCAATGTCGCGCCGCACTTCGACGCAAAATCCTTTATCTCAAGAGCTTTGCCCGAACCGATGAAACTTGCCGGGTCAGGCATCGGCCGATTCTGAACGACTCGTGCCGCGGTGGGAATTTTCAGATTCTCCAGAAGCATCACAAGCTCGTCAAGCGACACCTCCGTATCGTCGGAAGAACCGAAATCCACTCCCGCGACAATAGCCTTTTTGGGCTTTATAGAGAGGTCAATCGTCCTGTTCTGTCTGCTCACCGTTTATTCTGCGCCTCAAATTCGGAAGCGAGCGAAGCAATAACCCCAGCAACCTCCTCCGCGCTCATACCGGTACTGTCCAATATCACACAGCCGAGAGCCGGACGAAGGGGGGCAACTTCTCTGTTTATATCATATCTGTCTCGCTCGTTCACAGCCGCCAGGACATCGTCATAGCAAACATCCTCGCCCCGTAAAGAACGCTCTCTGCAGCGTCTGGCAGCACGCTCCTCTGCGGAGGCTGTCAGAAAAATTTTAAGTTCCGCTTCGGGAAAAACAACCGTACCCATATCACGCCCATCCGCGACAAGACCGTTTACGGACTGATCGCGCTGAAACTTAAGAAGAAAATCACGTATTGTCTTGAGCGCTGCATAAGGAGAGACAATTTTATCAACTTCGGGAGTGCGTATTTCAGAGGAAACATTCTCACCGCATACAAAGACCGAATCTCCGTCGAGTCGGATAGAAAAATCTGCAAGAGCCGAGGCAGCAGCCCCGCCTTCGGCCGGAGATATTCCGCGCCTATCCAGCCACCATGCTATCGCTCTGTATATCGCGCCGGTATCAAGATAAGGAAGACCGACTTTTTCCGCCACAAGACGCGCCACGGTACTCTTTCCGGCACCGGCGGGTCCGTCTATCGTTATAACAAAAGCCCTCTTCCCCAAAGAATCCATATCAAAATCTCCCTCTTGCAAAAATATTCAAAAAGATACGACAAAAAATCCAATACACCGCAACAAACTATTATACTATGCGCAAGCCGTTTAGCACACCATTTTTTTGCCCGTATCCTCTACCTTTCTCTGCCTCGCCCCACCAGTTCGCGCAAAGATTCCGCATTATACTGCTCCAAGAATTTCGGTATGCCGCGGCAAATATCGCGTCCCGCCGTCAAATTTCGGAAAAATGCGCTGCCGACCTCCACGGCAGACGCTCCCGCGAGCATCATCGCCACACAGTCGGATGAGGAAGAAACTCCGCCGCAAGCGACAACGGGAATTTTTACGGCTCCGCACACCTGCCACACAAGCCTGAGCGCAAGAGGAAATATCGCCGGACCCGAAAGCCCAGCGACAACCCTGTCAAACGCAGGGCGTCCTGCGAACATATCCATTCCCATTCCGAGCCACGTATTGGCGCAAACCACAGCGTCGGCGCCTTCAGCTTCAATGGCCTTGGCCACTCCGCATGGGTCTGCCGTCTGCGGGGTCATCTTCACCCACAACGCACCCTTCCACACTTTGCGGGCGGCTCGAACCGCCTTCGCCGCGCTGCACGCCTCCATGCCCCACGCCATCCCGTCTCCGTCAACATTCGGACAAGATATATTAAGCTCGGCGGCAGCCATACCTCCCGCATCCCACAGGCGCAAAAGAGTCTCCGCAGTCTCCTCCTCGCGCTCCATAACCACATTGGCTACGGCGGGAATTTTTGCCGCGGAAACAACGTGATGGTATTTATCTATAAAGCCGCTGACTCCGACATTCTGGAGCCCTATACTGTTCAAAACTCCGGACGGAGTCTCCCATATACGAATTCCGGGATTTCCCTTCCTCGGATTCAGACTTATCGCCTTTGTGCATGCCGCCCCGAGCCCCTCAGTTTTATCTCCGTTCCAATACTCCTCTTCGTACGGCCAAACTCCTGAAGCAGGAATAACAGGCGTTCTGAGTTCTATACTTCCTACCTTTACTGACAGATCTGCGCTCATTCTGATATCACCTCGTCGGATCTGAAAAGAGATTTATCCACACAAAGCCTCGTCATTCCGTCTTTTGTCTCAACAGCACACCCCATACAGCCGCCGTAACCGCAGGCCATTCTCTTGTCGGGGGCTATCATCAGTTTTTCCGGCTGCGACGCACAGTGCTTCTTCATTGCTCCGATAAAACCCGGAGGGCCGCATGCCCATATTTCCTCATTCTCGCCGAGCTCCTTCGGAAGCGCTTTAAACATGGAATCTCCGTCTCCGAAAGAACCGTCGTCAGTAAATATCTTCGCATTCGGAGCAAGCTTCAGTATCTCCTCGGCATACTTTTCGGTGCCTCTGCCGGGTATACCGAGATAAAGCCCGGCAACCTCACTCCTGTATATTTTGTTATACAGCATAAAAATAGCTATGCCCACTCCGCCGCCGGTAAGATATATTTTTTTGCCGCGAACGGGCAGGGGAACCCCGAAAAATCCCCGCAGCCGCACCATAGCTCCCTTGCGAAAACGCGACATAAAATCTGTGCCTCTTCCCAGCAGCATATAACAAACTGAAAGTTCACCGGACTCGGGAACGGCATCCGCAACGCCGAAAGGTCTGCCAAGCAAAGGGTCGGTTCCCTCGGCGGCAAAAACCATCACACAATTTCCCGGGACAGCTTTAGATGACAGTTCGGGACATTTCACGGTAAGCCAAGCAATACGCTCACTCAACATTTCCGAACGGACTACTTCGCATTCATAATCAAGTATTTCATGACAGGAACATTCGGACATTTTAAAACCTCCGTCGATGACAATTTTACTCTCTGCGCACTCGTGAATATTTTACCCCAAACAGAGCTCTCTAGGCAAAAACTTACGTGAGAATGACCGAAACTCAAAATAAATTTAAGTATAAAAGCCTAACGTCATAGAACTGAATTATTACACGTATATAGTATAATCTAACACAACAGGCAATAATGCTGACGCACGACCGAGATATTTTTGTAGAATGGTTCGTGTAAAGCAGTTATTTAAAACGGTTTTAAATTAGATACATGAACTTGAGAGGAGATTGTGACATGGCATATTCAGAACCCTACGATAAGCTGGATCCCAAAACACTTGACATTACAAGAGCAATGACAAGCCTGAGAGAAGAACTTGAGGCAGTCGACTACTACAATCAGAGAGTAGCAACGGCTACAGATCCGGAACTTAAGAGAATCATGGAACACAACAGAGACGAAGAAAAAGAGCACGCAGCAATGCTTATGGAGTGGGTACGCCGCAACATGGACAACTGGGACAAAGAACTCCGCGACTACCTCTTCACCTCGGCGCCTCTCGGAGCGCATGAAGCGGCTGCGGGAGAAAGCGAATCTTCCGCATCAGACCTCGGCATAGGCAAACTATAAGTTATACAGGGAAGGGAGACATATAATTATGGACATTCTCAAAAGATCACTTGCACCAATCGTACCGGCAGCATGGTCGGAAATAGACGAACAGGCAAAATCAGTCCTCAAATCAACACTTGCTGGACGCAAAGCGGTAGACGTAAAGGGCCCCATGGGCTGGAACTATGATGCCGTTCCCGAAGGCACACTTTCTCTTATCGAAGAGACCCCCGTCGAAGGAGTAAACTACGGCGTCCGTGAAGTTCTTCCCCTTGTGGAATTCCGCGTACCCTTCACAATGCCTATGTGGGATCTTGACGACATCAGCCGCGGCTGTAAGATAGTGGATTTCACACCGGTTCAGGAAGCCGCCCGCAAGGCTGCTCTCTTTGAGGACACAGCAATTTTCTCCGGACTCGAAGATGCAGGAATCCTCGGCCTTGAACTCGAAGCAGACAACGAAGCGATAGAGATGCAGCTCGAAGACGAGTCAATCATCTCCGCACTTGCACAGGCGGTTCAGACAATGAGCGCACGCAACGTAGAGGGTCCCTTCCTTCTCGTATGCAGCCTGCCCCTCTGGACAAAGATACAGACCTCTTCAAAAGTGTACCCGCTCAAGAAGAGAGTCGAGGCTCTTATCGGCAATAAGATAGTGCTTTCAAGCCAGTACGAGACATCTATGCTCGTATCTCTCCGCGGCGGCGACAGCGAACTTATCGTGGGACAGGACTTCTCGATAGGCTACCAGTCACACACAAATACGGAAGTCAACTTCTTTATCACGGAGAGCTTCACCTTCCGCGTACAGGCTCCCGAAGCTGTAGTACCCTTCAAGCTTGTCTAAGTAATATCTAAGAAATAAAACCCCCTGCGCCGATTGCGAGAGCTTTTGGCGAAGGGAGTTTCTCTTTTTATGAGAAATATTCCCAATAGATTTTTTTAACCTTCGTGTTATTATCATACTCGGCATCCTGCGGATTAAGGTTCGGATAAATAAAAGAAGGTCGGTGGAATTATGTACGAAAATTTACTCACAATGTTTGACACACAGAACCCATGCTGGACAAAAGAGCTCTTTGCCCTTGCCGGGGAAGATGCGTCTGCGCTTGGAGAACTCGAAAAAGCCGCTTTCCTGCATAATAACGGCGGAATATACAGCCTTACCGAAAAGGGTACGGAAAAATTTCTTGAGGTAAAAAACGAACTGTACATAGACGAGCTTCCCGGACGCGTCTCTGAGAAACCCGAAATACACGCAAAACGGACAAAACTGCGTATGCTGCTTGATAAAACTCACACGCAGAGGTGGGGAATAAAAGAATTTTACACGGGGAAATCCTTTAAGTTCTGGCCGAAGCTTGAGAAAAACGAGCTCCTATCTCTGAATAACTCTATATCTTGGCTCTATGAAGACTCAGCCATCTACAAAAAAATGAACGCAGAGTTTCCGCATGCTTTGATTGACAGCAGAAGGACAGATCTCGTCTCCCCCGAAAAACTGGCGGCATGGATTGCGGAGAACTGCAGCGAAACAGACACTCTGACGGCCGACCTGCTATACCTGAGCCGCTACGACTTTATACACTACACTGACTTCAAGGGACACCCCAACGACCCAGACCGTATCATAAATACGGACAGATTCCTCTTCTTCTTCGCAAAAGACGACATTGCGGAAGATCTTGAAGTTGTAGGGCGCTTTCACCTCTGGCTGAATACTCTGCGGAGAATGGTAATTCCAGGATATGTGGACAGGGATACACAGGAGCAGGACAGCGTATCTTGGCTCATGTTCGTAACGGACATCGAAGCGGATGCGGTCAGGCTGGCGGAAGAGCTCGGAACGTTCAATGAAGCTCTTGTAAAAAATGCCAACCCCTTTGAAGTCTGGACAATCTCTTTTGAAGCTCTCGAAAAAGTAACAGACTCGAAAGAGGTAATATGGGAACTGCTTCCCGTCACGGCTCACGAAGTTCAGAGAACAGTTTTATAAAAAAGAGGTGATACTTCAATGCTCAGCAACATTCTGGAAGCAATAATGCTTGTGTGCTTTGCCGCGGCATGGCCCGCTTCCCTTCTCAAATCATGGACGAGCAGAACGAGAAAAGGAAAAAGTCTCTTTTTCCTCGTAATAATATTCATAGGCTACATTGCCGGAATGGCAAAAGTAATAGTCGGAGAAGGCGCATCCTACATGCTTATTCCATACACCTTCAACACGACGCTCGTAATCTGCGACATTATTTTATACTACAGAAACTACAGGATCGACGAAGGAAAGCCGCCTCTCTTCGGGATCCTGTAGGGCTATAAACCGGCTAACGCAGTTTTTTTAGCTGGACGGCGCAGGGAGCGGCTGCAATACCTCCCAAAGAGGTGCATCTGAGCTCGTGCGGAAGCATCTGCCCTGTAGAATAGACTGCATCGACCGTCTCGTCTATCGGGATTGGATTTACATAACCGCCCAAAACCATATCGGCGCAAATAAAAGCCTGCGATGCAAATGAGCCGTTTCTTGTGTGGCACGGAATTTCGACAGTGGTCTGCACCAGGTCGCAAACAAGTCCCATAGCATTCTGAAACATTATTGCGGCCGCGTCGCAGGCCTGCGCTGCGTCTCCGCCCGCGGCCTCGACAACAGCCGCGGCGCCCATGGCTCCCGCCGCGCCTATCTCAACCTGACAACCGCAAACCTCCGCGGCAAAAGTTCCGCGCACTGCGAGCACCCAGCCTGCCGCACCTGCGGCCCACATGCTTCGAACCACCGTCTCACGGGGGATATTCATATCCTCAAGCATTGTGACAAGCACCCCCGGCAAAACTCCCGCCGAACCGCCTGTCGGAGCCGCGCACACTATTCCCTGGCCGCTGTTCACCTGCATGGCTGCCATGGCACGTGCCGCGGCTCTCGTGTGTATGCCTCCCAAGGCAAGTTTACCGGCTCTCTCCGCATCCATGATTTTCCTTGCTGTCGGGTGCAAAAGCAGCATTCCCGGGCTCTCTTCTGACAAGCCCAGCTTTACCGACGCCTCCATCACGGCAAGCCGCCTCTCCATTTCGGCATTGAGAACATCCTTGGGCAGACAGAGCAGCTTCGACTCATATTCGAGAGCGGCATCGGCAAGACTTATGCCGTTCTCCAGCGCATAAGAAATCATCTCAGCTCCCGATGAAAATATAGGTTCGCCGCATATCGGGAAAAAGACGGGAAGAGCGCGGCGCACAGAGAGCACATCGGGGTTGCCCAGCAGACTTTGCAGGACAGATTCCTCTGTCGGCACAGGGCTTTTCAGGAGAAAGAAATATACTCCGTCCCGTTCACGGGCGCAGACATAACCGAGAGGAGACAAGATTTCGTACACCGCCCCGTTCTCGGAAGTGACCATAAGGGCATAACTGTCTCCCGTAATATCAACCTCCCAGCCGTCAACATAGCGGAAAATAAGCCCTCCCCCGCCTGTAGAATCTGCGACAGCGGAGAATCTGCCGCCACCCTTCATAACGGCATTTATCTTTATGCTGTTGGGATGGCATGACTCGGCAAAACTCTCCTTGAGAAATTCAACCTTTACGTCAAAAGAGGGATAAAGAGTGAGCGCGTCCTTAAATCTCGGATCTGTCAGAGGCAAATCCAAAATACCCATCACTAAAGCCAAGTCGCTGCCCTGGTCATGATAACACTCCGCAATAGACGAACCTGGTTCAAACACGAAGCTGACGGAAGCGGGAACCTCCCCCATCATACTTCTGCAAATCCGACCTATATGGTACGGCCCGGCAGTGTGAGAACTTGATGAGCCCGGCATGACAGGCCCTATTACATTGTTCAGAATTCCCGCTAAAGGCATACTCATTCCTCCTGCGCCTAAAAAGTAGACTGATTATTGTAAAGTATATCATTTATAAACCGATATCAACCGTTAAAGATTAAAAACTTTAGATAGTAATCTGATTCACTATCAAAAACTTTAAATTTTAGCCTTGTGCAAAACGCAATTCTTCATTACAATGCACCCCAAGCAACAGAGCAACAAAACACATCAAATAAAGGAGTTATTCCTCTTGACACAAAATAACAGAACTATCCAATCCTTTCTGAAGCGAAAGGGCGTTGAATTTTCCTTCAAACGGTACTTTGTAGACGCACTCGGAGCTATGGGAGTCGGGCTCTTCGCATCTCTCATAACCGGTCTGATACTCAAAACAATAGGCTCAAAGGCCGGAATTCCGCTGCTTGTGGAATTCGGCGGACTGGCAAGTTCCATGGTGGGACCTGCGATAGCGGTCGCGATAGCTCAAGCTTTACGCGCACCGGCAATGGTTGTATTCTCATGCGTCGCAGTCGGATTCGCAGGGAATACGTGGGGCGGGCCGGTCGGTGCGTTCATCGGAGCAGTGTTTGCGGCCGAGGTTGGCAAGATCGTATCCAAAGAGACAAAGATTGATATTATAGCCACACCCGCTCTCACAGTTATAGCAGGAATGGGAGTGGCAAAAATAGCAGGCCCCACGGTCAGCGCAATGATGACGGGACTCGGCATAATAATCATGAACGCCACGGAGCTGCAGCCCGGGCCGATGGGAGCCATTGTATCGGCAATAATGGGCATGATACTTACGCTTCCCATCTCAAGCGCAGCGATAGCCGTGGCTCTGAACCTCTCCGGCATTGCGGCGGGAGCTGCATGCGTGGGCTGCTCCACACAGATGGTCGGATTCGCGGTAATGAGCTTCAAGGAAAACGGTGTCTCAGGGCTGCTGTCACAGGGAATCGGAACCTCTATGCTGCAAATGCCGAACATAGTGCGTCACCCTATGATATGGGCTCCTCCTACAATAGCAAGCTTCATCCTGGGCCCGATATCCACTCTTGTTTTTAAAATGGAAAACATACCGTCGGGTGCGGGAATGGGAACAAGCGGCTTCGTGGGACAATTCGGCGCAATAGACGCCATGGGAAGCACTCCGTCCGTATTCTTTCAGATAGGGCTGATGCACTTTGTGCTGCCCGCTGTTTTAACCTTGATAATAGCCGAGCTGATGAGAAAGACAGGGCTGATCAAAAACGGAGACATGAAACTTGACCTGTAAATAATACAGAAAGACGGCAAAGCCCCCTTATCCATGTAAGGGGGCTATAGTATTTCCTTCACGCGCCCAACCTGCCCGTCCGTCAGCATAACCTTTATGCCGTGCGGATGAGTGGGGCTCTTCGTTAAAATTTTCATAACAGTACCACGGGTAAGTTTCCCTGTTCTCTGGTCGCACTTAAGCACGATATCAACCTCAGAACCAACCGCAATATCTGAACGCACATTCCCGTCCAAAGTAATTCCCCCTAATACAGTATCATTTAAAATTCAACGGAAGAACTCGGCGTCTTATTTCGCAGGCGCGCCGAATTCCTCCGAGTTCAGTTCACTTCCCACATCAGATGAAGCGGATATTCAGAAACAACAAATCAAAGAGTCACAAAGACCATCTTTGCCGCTCTCAGGCATGAATGTCTGTATCTCACCGTAACTGCATCAATTTGCCTCTTTGCCCGCTTCGGTAAACTTCTTCTCCATGTTTAAAATATTCCTGCCGTCACGATACTCATAAACAACACTGTCCATAATCTTCTTGACGATGAATATACCAAGTCCTCCTATGCCGCGCTCCTCCTCCGGCTGCGCGGTATCGGGATCTTTGTTTTGCAAAGGGTCGTACGGACGCCCGTCGTCGGAGATGCGCACGACAGCGGCCCTATCCCTCACCCCGCAGCGAATAACGGCTTCGGAGGCTCCGCTGTATCCGACTATGTTGGAGAATATTTCGTCCATTGCAATGTTCAGCTCCGTCAAGTTTTTTTCCGGACATCCCAGTTCCGTAAGAGTATCTTCGAGAAAAGCCAGAACTTTATCATAGCTCTCCATCGAGACAGGAACGGTAAGCTCCTTTTCAGGACGGCTCAACAGACGAAGAGCAAGAAGCGTGACGTCGTCAAACTGCGGTTCGCCTTTCGTGAATCTGCCGAGATTGTCTTTTACACTCTCCGTCAAATCGGATGGGGCCATATCGCTGCAAGTATCCAGAACCGATTTAAGCCGCTCTTCGCCATAGGCGTTTTCATCGCTGTCAACTGCTTCCGTGACCCCGTCAGTATAAAGGAAAAGAGCGTCGCCGGAATCCAGATTAAGCTCAAACTCTCTGTACTTAATGCCCTCCATTCCGCCAAGCACAAGGCCTGATGTTCCGCTGAGGTATTCAAAAGATCCGCCGGAACGGGCCAAAAGCGGCAGATTATGCCCCGCATTTGCAAATCTCAGACGGCCGCTGCTTATCTCAAGTATTCCGAGCCACACCGTGACGAACATCTCCATTTCGTTTCCTTCGCACAGCCTCTCGTTAGCTTCGGTGAGAATCGCTGCAGGAGAGTGCTCGGATTCGGCAATGCTGTTTATAAGTGTCTTGCACTTCATCATAAACAGAGCTGCGGGAATACCTTTACCTGAGACATCCGCCACAGTAAATACAAGATGGTCAGAATCCGCAAAGAAGAAGTCATAAAAATCTCCTCCGACCTCTTTAGCGGTATACATCTCCGCATTGATTTCAAAGTCGATGCCGTTGCGCGCCAGCCTGTCTCTTTCGGGAAGCGCGGAATGCTGGATTGCTTTGGCAACCTGAAGCTCCGCATCTATGCGCCCTTTCGCCTCGGCAATCGCGCTCTTAAGAGCGCCGACCATCGTATTGATGCCGCAGGATAGGGAGACAAACTCCTTATTGGTCATCACCTGCACCATACTGTCAAGGTCTCCGCCCGTTATCAGGGCAAGCGTCGCGTTGATATCGTCAATTCCCTTGATAACTACGTTCTGCACCAAACGCGAAATAAGTATAAATATGGCGATGAATATCAACAACAGACACATGGTCAGAGTCAGCATACGAGACTGGCGTCCGGCATAGATTTCCGCCTCGGACATATAGCCTATTATGTACATATCTCCGTAACGCTCAGCTATGCAGAGCTGACCTTCACCCTGCATAAAAGAGCCGAAAAGTTTCTTTGAGCTCAAATCCTCCTGCGCAATACCTATCTCGGCAATATTTTTGCCTATATAAAACGCGGGTTCGCTCGCCACAATTTTATTATCTTTTGCCAGAAGAATACCGCCGCTCCGCCCGATACGGAACTTTGCCGCCGCACTTGCGATATCGGCCATCTCAAGCGCCCGCATCAAACGGCGCGGAAGATAACCGATCTGAACAACTCCCTTGGTATCCAAGCGCGCTACGCCGGCATACTGCATCTTTACGCCGGAATCAAAACCTATTGAGCGCGGCTCCTGAACAATTTCCTGCCCGGGGTCTTCCAATATTGCCATAAACTCGGCGGACTGCTCCGCAGAATGCATATCATAACCCACATACTTCGCCACCGATGAGGCGGTTATTATTCCCTTCGCATCGATTACATCCAACTCATCGACATTGAGGATCCGCATAAGCCGCTGAAGCTCATCAAAATTAGCCTTTTCCGGAGCTGCTGCGAGAATCTCCGCAAAGCAGTGAGCCTTTGCAATGGCATCCATACGGTTCTGTATCCTGATAATGTTCAGATTGTTTGTGTTGCGCACAACCTCGGCTTTCGCGTCGTCAATGCGAAGCTGAATCATATCCTTTGCCGTAAGCTCAGCTTCTTTGGTCTGTATTATGAAAACCACTCCGCAGGTTACGGCAAAAGCAAATAATACGAAGAGAAAGAGCCACTTCTGAAATATGTGCTTCATGTTCTTCGTTTTTGCTGCGCTAGACAATGTGAAGAATGTCGCTGAAGCCGGTCAGGTCAAACACGTTCTTTATCACCTCGTTGACATTGGCGACGGTAAGAGCGCCTCCCGCGGCTTTAAGTTTTTTGTGTGTGCTCAGAATAACCCGCAGTCCGGCGGAGGAAAGATATTCAAGCTTTTCAAAATCGAATATAACTTCCTTAGCATCTTTCAGCACATTGACGAGTTCTTCCTCCAGCTTAGGTGACGTGGACGTATCAAGCCTGCCATCAAAACGGAGAGTCGTACTATCCGCCTCTTTTGTAACTGTAATGTTCATTTACATTGCCCCCTCGCACATATATACCGTGTATTTTACACCTATACGACATATTATATCTGATTGATCTCAATTTTATCATTGCACTGTTGATACTGTTTACGTTATCGCAAGCGGTAGTATAATGAAAATAGTTTTTATGAAACGACCTGGGATTTGCGCAGCCCGTTATGACTATTGCATGGCAACAGCCGCACTTCGAAACTGCCAAATCAGAGGCAGGATACGGAGGTATAAACATGGCACACAACCACACACACGGCTCACCCTACTCCAGACTGACGGAGAGACTCAACAAATTTCCGCAGGGAGCGCCCGCATCAAAACTCCTCTTTGACATACTGAAAATACTGATGACAGAGCAGGAAGCGGGACTGATGGCACAGCTTCCCATAAAACCTTTCAGCGTAAAACAGGCGGCGGAAATATGGAAAATGTCCGAGTGCGACGCACAAAAGGCTCTGGATGAACTTGCATCAAGAGCAATACTCGTTGACATAGAACAAAACGGAGAACAAATTTACGCGGTTCCCCCTCCCATGGCCGGATTCTTCGAATTCTCACTGATGCGCATCAGAGACGACATAGACCAGAAAGCCCTGAGCGAACTATTTCACCAATACATCTCAGTGGAAGAGGATTTTATGCGCGAATTGGTCTGCAACGGAGATATCCAGCTCGGCAGAATTTTCGCCCAAGAGCCGCAAATACCCGACGAATACGCTCTGCACGTGCTTGATTACGAACATGCGACAAACGTGATAGAAACTGCGTCCCACATCGGAGTAAGCATGTGCTATTGCCGCCACAAAGCTCTTCACGCGGGAACCGTATGCGACGCTCCGATGGATATCTGCATGACATTCAACACAACGGCGGGAACTTTGATAAAACATGGACACGCAAGAGAAATAGACGCAGCGGAATGTAAAGACCTCCTGGCTCTGGCATACGAACATAACTTAGTGCAGTTTGGTGAAAACGTGCGCAGAAACGTGAACTTTATATGCAACTGCTGCTCCTGCTGCTGCGAAGCCCTCCTTGCCATCAAGAGATTCGGCGTTGCACAGACAATATGCTCAAACTTCATAACAAGAGTATCGAGCGGCACCTGTATCGGCTGCGGAAAGTGTGCAAAGATATGCCCTGTAAACGCGATCGAAATGACAGGCGAGGGGCAAACAAGGCGTGCGTCAGTAATACCGGAAAAATGTATCGGCTGCGGAGTGTGCATAAGGCACTGCCCCGCAAAAGCTCTCATACTCGAGCCTCGCCCCAACAGAATGATAACACCCCTTGATACGACCCACAGAATCGTAGCGATGGCAACAGAGCGCGGACTGCTGCGGGAACTCATATTTGACAACAAAGTCATGTTCAGCCACAGACTTCTCGGCGGAGTACTATCAGCCATTTTGAAACTGCCGGGAGCAAAACGCTCGCTTGCTCAGGCACAGCTCAAATCAAGATACATTGAAAACATGATTACTAAAGCCTCGGGCGGGAAATAGCGTTTTTGTAAAAGCCAAAAGCAAAACAAAAACTTTAATGTGCATGAAAACAGATAAAAGTTATATAATAACGAAGGATTGAAATCCTTTAATGAGGTGATGGCTTTGTCAAAGAAAATGCTTGCTCTTGTCAAGGAAAAACCGGAAGTCGGACTCTGGATGCGTGAAGTAGATATCCCCGAAGTAGGTGCCAATGACGTACTCATAAAGATAAAAAAGACATCTATATGCGGCACGGATCTCCACATCTACAATTGGGACGAATGGTCGCAAAAGACGATAAAAACGCCTATGACGATAGGTCATGAATACGTCGGGGAAATTGTTCAGCTCGGCAGTCAGGTAAAAGGCTGGCAAATAGGCGAAAGAGTGTCGGGCGAGGGTCACATCGTATGCGGAGCGTGCCGCAACTGCCTTGCGGGACGCCGCCACTACTGCCCCAACACAATCGGTGTGGGAGTCAACAGAGACGGAGCGTTCGCCCAGTATCTCTCAATTCCGACAACGAACGTGTGGCGCTGCGCACCCGACATATCGGATGACATAATTTCATGTTTCGACCCGCTGGGAAACGCAACTCACACAGCTCTCCAATTCGACCTTATAGGCGAGGACGTACTGATAACAGGAGCCGGCCCAATCGGCATGATGGCGGCGGCAATATGCAAACACGTCGGAGCACGCAACGTCGTAGTAAGCGACCTTAACGAGTACAGACTCGCCCTGGCAAAGGAAATGGGAGCGACAAGAGTCGTCAACGCCACAAAAGAAGATTTAAGAGACGTCATGAAAGAACTCAACATGAAAGAGGGATTCGACGTAGGACTCGAAATGTCGGGGAGCCCGCAGGCATTCTCTGGCATGGTGGACGTGATGCACAACAGCGGCAAAATCGCCCTTCTCGGACTTGTAAAGCCGGGTACTGTAATCGACTGGGACAAAGTCATCTTCCACGGCCTCACGATAAAAGGCGTATACGGACGTGAAATGTACGAAACATGGTACAAAATGACGACAATGCTCCAGAGTGGACTCGACATAAGCAAGGTTATCACACACCGTTTTGACGTGCGCGATTTTGAAGAGGGCTTCAAGGCAATGAACACAGGTCAGTCCGGCAAAGTCGTGCTCGACTGGCAGAACCTCTAGGAGGGCTTCCGTAATGAAATCCGCAATAGCCAAATTTTCCTCTGTCATAGACGACATAAAAGAGCAGGGTCTCTACAAATCGGAGCGCATCATCACCACGCCGCAGCGCGACATAATAGACACAACGTCAAAGAGCGGCGTAATAAACATGTGCGCGAACAACTACCTCGGACTGGCTGACAATCCGAGAATAATAAAGGCCGCAAAAGACGCCTACGACAAATGGGGATACGGGATGGCGTCGGTGCGATTCATCTGCGGCACACAGCAGATACACAAAGACCTCGAAGCGGCGATAAGCCGTTTCCTCGGAATGGAAGACACCATACTATACTCATCCTGCTTTGACGCAAACGGCGGAGTCTTTGAACCGCTACTCGGAGAAGAGGACGCCATAATAAGCGACGAACTCAACCACGCAAGCATCATAGACGGTGTCCGCCTCTGCAAAGCAAAGAAATACCGCTACAAAAACAACAACATGGAAGACCTCAGAGAAAAACTTATAGAGGCAAAAGACAGCCCCGTTAAGATAATCGTAACGGACGGAGTCTTCTCCATGGACGGATACATCGCAAACCTCAAGGGGATATGCGACCTTGCCGATGAATTTGACGCGCTGGTAATGGTGGACGACAGCCACGCCGTAGGCTTCATGGGTGACAAAGGGCGCGGCACACCGGAATTCTGCGGTGTCATGGGGCGAGTGGACATAATGACGGGAACGCTCGGCAAAGCGCTCGGCGGAGCCTCGGGCGGATACGTCAGCGCGAAAAAAGAGATAGTGGACCTTCTGCGTCAGCGCAGCAGACCATACCTCTTCTCAAACACCCTTGCACCGGCCATTGCGGGAGCGTCTCTCGAAGTCCTCAAAATGCTTGAGGAATCGACGGAATACAGAGACCGTGTCCACGAAAACACAAAATACTTCCGCAAAAAAATGGAAGCGTTGGGCTTCGACCTCCTGCCCGGCGAACATCCGATAGTCCCCATAATGCTCTACGACGCAAAAGTCGCAGCGGAATTTGCTGCAAGACTCCTCGAAAAAGGAATATACGTTACAGGCTTCTTCTTCCCCGTAGTACCAAAGGGAAAAGCAAGAATCCGCACTCAGGTATCGGCACGCCACACCACGGAAGACCTGGACAACGCAGTAAAGGCATTCGGAGAAGTAAAACAGGATATGAAACTGTAACCCACGAACATACACAACAAAAACATCATAAAACACACACAAAAGCCCGAACCGGCATCGCTGTTTCGGGCTTTTCCGCTGCCCTTACTGCTTCCGCAAATGATATTCCCAAACTAATCGGCTCTCTCTGCCGCCGCTCTCCATGAGGCTCTGCCTTTTTAAGAATTATATCTACGGGCAGTGCTCTCGCGCTTCATACTACACCCCTAATATTTTATAAATTTTAAAAGTTTTGCGATTATAATCAGTAAAACTATTGATTTATCAAGTACTTACGGATATAATATAGAGAGAGAAGGGGATTTTACATATTGCACATTGAATTTGTGAGGTGGAGAAAATGATAGACAGACCGATATATACAGACAAAATTATGTCGTATGCCGGCACTCCTTTCGTAAAAATTTTGACGGGAGTAAGGCGAAGCGGCAAAACTACCATACTGAAATTGCTTATGGAAAAACTGAAAACAGAAAAAAACATACGTCCCGAAAATATTCTATCTTTTCGCTACGACTCAGTTGAATACGAAGAACTCACCGCAAAAGAGATGTTTGAGAAAATAAGAGAAAAGCTCTCCTCCTCCGAGAAAACATACATATTTCTCGACGAAGTGCAAGAGGTCGCAAATTGGGAGAAAGCCGTTAACACTTTGGCTTCCGATTACAATGTTGATATTTATGTAACCGGCTCAAACTCGCGAATGCTGTCATCAGAAATATCCACGTACCTAACCGGCAGATACATCTCCTTCCACATTTACACACTATCCTTCAGAGAATTTTTGACTTTTAAAAGCAACTATGAAACGCCCAAAGACCCGAAGGAAGAACTTGTAAACTATGTAAAAATGGGCGGATTTCCTGCTGCTCAGATTCGTGAATATACACAGGACGAAGTATATTCCATTGTTCTTGACATCTACAACTCCACTGTATTTACCGACATCGTAAGGCGCAGCTCCATAAGAAAAGTTGATCAATTGTCAAAAGTTATAAAATTTGTCTTTGATAACATCGGCAGTACATTTTCCGCAAAATCCATATCCGACTACCTAAAAGCGGAAAAACGTTCCATTGACAACGAAACCGTATACAGCTATCTGGACAAACTGGAAAAAGCATACTTGCTGCACCGTTGCGAGAGATATGACATAAAAGGAAAGGAGTTGCTGAAAACTCAAGAAAAATTCTATATCGCAGACACATCACTCCGCTACAGCGTATTAGGCTACACACACGATTCTGTAGCATCAAGCCTCGAAAACATCGTCTATCTTGAGCTGCGCAGGCGGGGATACAATGTAAACGTGGGCAAATCACATAACGGAGAAATTGACTTTGTCGCAGCACGGCAAAATGAGAAACTGTACGTCCAAGTAACACAGCAAATATCATCGGAGAAAACGGAAAAACGAGAGTACGACAAACTTCTTGAAATAAATGACAACTACCCGAAGTATGTGCTGCGGACAGACCCATTTGCGGAAGGCAACTACAAAGGCATTAAAACTATGCACATTGCCGACTTTCTCCTGCAGGAAGAATTATAGATAAAACCAAAAATGCCAAAATAACAACATGCAAAAGCCCGAACCGGCATCGCTGTTTCGGGCTTTTGCATATCCATTCTGTCACACGAAAGATAAGTACTGCTGATACAAACAAAAACACCTCTTCCGTGCTAGAATACTCTTATGATTACTAAAATAAAAAACTTCTTTCACTTCCTGCTAGGGAAGCACAGCGCACGCAACGCGACGATCATAACGACCTCCCTCACCGCAGCAAGCAGGATATTTGCATACGGCAGAGTGTGGCTTGTTGCGTACCTGTTCGGCGCGTCGGCATTCGTAGACTCCTTCTACGTAGCCTTCGGAGCGATAGGGTTCATCACCGGTACAATACAGGGCACTCTTGAATCGGCAATACTCCCAAAGCTTGTCCAAAATGACAAAAAAACCTCGGAAAATTTAATCGGCTGGATAATAAGGAACGTCGCCGTCATTTGCCTTATCATATCAGCCGCGACACTCATATTTCCTGAAGAGTTCATAAAAATCTTTGCAAGAACCTTCGACAAAGAACGCATCGCATACGCGGGGCAAATGGTCAAATACATACTTCCCGGCTCGTTGGCAATGCTTTGCATAGGAATACTCTCTATGTGGGCGAACTACAAAGAAAGATTCGCCGTGCCAAACACTGTAACATCATTCGCAAATATCATTGCAATACCCGCTCTTCTTCTGCTCTACCCCATAATCGGCAAATACGCGCTCCCAGCATTTCAAAGCGTGGCATACGTCATTCTTGCGGCAGGGATGTGGTACATATTGAGAGAAATACCGCTGCGCCCAACCTCGCAGCTTGCACCCTCTCTGCGCTCAAAAACAATGTCAGACATATTCTTCTGCCTCATATCGAGCGGGGCAGGGCTCATATACACGCTTGTGGACAGATACTTCGCATCATCGCTCCCGGTCGGAAACGTCTCTGCCATAACCTATGCTCAGATGATATTCAGCCAGCCGATGGGGTTCATGGGCGCTGCAATGTCCATATACTTGGTACGAGCAAGCGAAGCTGTAAAATCACACGAAGAGGGAGAACGTCAGCTCTTCTCTGTTCTCTACATGGCATGGAGCTACTTCTTTCCCGCAGCAATACTGCTTTGCGTCCTTGCCGGTCCCGTCGT
>CAZBYL010000038.1:0-25235 GCA_964496275.1 uncultured Synergistaceae bacterium
GTTCTTTTTGAAGAATTCACGGAGACCGTGTGAGTAGTCGCTGGAAACGTCATAAAGAAGTCCGGCTTTCTTCACTTTAAGGTCTTTTGCTGCGAATACGGCAAGCATCTTGCCCTGGTATGGGTCAAGGAAGCATATACGGAAGTTGTAAGGTCTTACCTTGCCCTTTTCATCCTTCGTTACGTTGGGGTTTGTCGGGAGGGTTCCGAGGTGAGGAACTTTGCTTGAGTTGAATACGGGTGCCGCTGCGATGCAGAGTCCTGATCCGCTGGGTCCGATTACAGCCGTAACCTTGTCCTGCTGGGAAAGACGACGAGCCGCATTGACCATGTCTTCGTTACGTGTACGGCAGTCGTACATTATAACTTCAACCTTCTTACCCATAATGCCGCCTTTTGCATTGATTTCTTTGACTGCCATCTTAACTGCTTCAACTTCTGCCACACCGTATGCGGCAAAGTCGCCGGTAACAGTTGCGATTTCACCGATTTTGATGGTGCTGCCCGCAAAAACAGGCGTCGCTAATAACATGACCGCGAGAACTGCAAAGACTACAAATTTGCGCATTCTAAAACCCCCTACGAATTTTTACCAGCCGGGCTGGCTTCTGTAAGATATCATAATTTACTTAGGAATAAATAGATATTTTACGCAGAAAGTTATAGAAATATTCAGTATTCACAGATATATCATAAATTTATATTCTTTTTCGTTCATTTCAGAAAAGATTTAGAACAAAAAAGTAAAAAAACCAATATATTTAAAATATATATCAAAATGTCGGCTTTGAAAGCTGCTCCGCGAGTGTTTTATACAAAACGTCAGGTTCTATCGGCTTACCCAGGTGGGCATTCATTCCACTCTCTTTTGATTTTTTCAGGTCATCTTCATAGACATTAGCGGTCATAGCAATTATAGGTATTTCACGGCTCCCGCTCTTTTTCAAATCTCTTATGCGCCTGGCTGCGCTGAGACCGTCCATTATAGGCATCCTTACATCCATAAGAATAGCATCGTAGAAAGAGTCCTGCGTACTTGAAAATTTTGTGACCGCTTCAAGTCCGTTCCTCGCAACATCAACAATAAATCCTTTTTTCTCCAAAAGACGTCTGGCAACTTCAACATTTAATGGCTGATCCTCGACAAGAAGGACTCTTTTGCCTGAAAAATCAAAGTCCGGCTCTGCGCCTTTAGCGCCGGTATTTAGAATCTCTTCTCGGCCTGACTCGGGCATATTCGGCAAGAAATCTTTTTCCGCCGTGCGCAGTTTCACTTCTATCAAAAAGACTGAACCTTCACCCTTGACACTGCGAGCCTCTATCTTCCCGCCCATAAGATCAACGATATTTTTGCTTATCGCAAGCCCCAACCCGGTTCCGCCATAGGCGGAGGTGGATTTCTGAGATTCCTGCGCAAATGGTTCAAAAATGTGCGGGAGAAAATCATCATCTATCCCAACGCCGTTATCTATGACGGAAAAACGCAGAGAAACTCTATCGCCGCAGCGACATACATACTCGGCAAACAGGGATACTGTTCCGCCCTTCGGGGTAAACTTTACGGCATTGGATGCTACGTTTATCAAGACCTGCTGCAGTTTCACAGCATCACCAATGTATTTTCCCCCAATTTTAGCGTCTTTAGAGAAGTTATAAGCAACGCCTTTTAAGTCTGCCTGAGACGTTATGATGCTGTTTATAGAGCAAAAAAACTTATCCAGGTCAAACTCGGCATCGGACAGAATGAGCATATCGTTTTCTATACGCGACATATCCAATATATCGTTTATAAGCATCAGAAGATACTTTGCCGAAGCGTTTATTTTAAAAAGGGTATCTGCTACGGCAGATGGTTTGTCAGTGTCTGAAGCGGCAAGCGAAGTCAGCCCTATTATTGCGTTCATAGGCGTTCTCATCTCATGGCTCATTCTCGATAAAAACGCGGATTTTGCACGGCTTGCCTGTTCCGCAGAAGAGAGAGCAATTGCAAGCAGCTCCTTCTTTTCTTTATCTGCCCTGACAAGCGCAGTTACGTCACTCCTCGTGATGAGAAGCAGCGGTTCCTTGTGTTTGCTGAGATAGGAGAAAGAGACTTTTTTTATGCCGACCGAGCCGTCGCTATCAATACACCTTAAGACTATTTCGTATACTTGGCCGTGAGAAAGTTCTTGTTTTACGCGTTCTATCTTCATGCCTTCCAAAGCAAGATGTCTATCCTCTTCGTGTACATATTTACTTGCGTAGTCTGCGGCAGTTTCTTCATAATTGCGCCCATGCATCGGAGGCACCACTGATTTGCCTACTCCCTGAGCAAAGAGGTTATACTCTCCGCTTTCCGGGTTTATCCAGCCGATATAGTCGTAATACAAAGAAGAGACGGCATTAACTATTTCCTGTACCTGCCGCTTTTCATTTATATCAAGGACTGTCACAAAGACCTCGATATCATTGGTGAATGGGTTAGTTATAAAGTCGAACATAGTCTTTAGCCAACACTTAAGCTTGCTGTCAAAATGCTCCAGGCTTATGTGCCTGTCACCGTCAGAATACACCTTCACCAATTTTGCGCAGCTGTCTATACCGGCAAATTCTTCGAGAGCCTCTTCGTTTTCAATGTTTCCCCCCAGCACTCTCAGCAGTTCATCTACTGTTGAAACAGAGAGACTCTCCACCATAGTAAGATTGTCACTGGCTGATTCAAACACAGTGTTGCGTGTAAGATTCATCTTAAGCGATGCCACGGCATTTTTTGACAGAACCTTCCTGTACTCAAACTGCTCTTGGTACTTAAACTCAAGTTCTTTTTGCTGGGTAATATCACGTGAACAACCGACAGTACGCATGGGACATCCAAACTCGTTATACTCGGTTCTGCACTTTATGCTGTGCCACCTGATATTTTTATCTTTGTCCAACACGGCAATTTCTGCAGAAACATTCTGTTCCCCCGCTTTGATGCGCATTATAAGATCCCTGTAGGTTTCCTCGAATTCGGGGGCAACCATTCCCGTTCTTAAAAAACTTTCGGGATAATCATCCATTGTCTTAGGCAGACCGAATACAGCGACAGCTTTATCAGACTGCATGGCCATGCCTTTTATTATGTCGTACTCCCAAACATAGACATCAGAATTGTCTACCGCCGCCTTAAAACGCTGCTCCGACTCTTCAAGTTCGCGCCTCAGCTCTATTTCCTTAGAAACATCTCTGAATATTGCGTAGAATGTCCTTTTCTCCGAAAAGGTATCCTTTAGCTTTAAATCCGAATCAACCCACTTGTACCCTCCGTCGCCGCAGCGCATACGATACGATCTGACACTGAAATCGTTGCTGTTCCGCCCTTGATAAAACTCCTTGGTCACCCTATCTCTATCATCGGGATGCACCAAGTCGAACGGGTTATTACGCAGCATGGCAAGGCTCTCTTCCTCATTGAAGTGAAAAATTTCGCTCCAGCTTCCTCCGAAATAAGTTGGGCATACATTGTGCCCATCGCGCCCATACTCGATGACGGCAATGCCGCACGGGATGTTTTCAAGCACGTCCATCGCCTTGCCGGACACTTGTTCCAGCCTGACATTATTAAGTATTCCGCCGATACGAATCTTGCCTATGAAGTAGTGCACGCCAATGCCCCATATAAAGTAAACGATACTGTTTTGGATATCGGTAAGAGTTGCGGCAGAATCCTTAAGCATCAAAGAAAGGTGAATAAAAACAGCTACATTCCCGCTCATAATAAGAGCCGTATACAGAGGGCGGGCTATAAAAACAGCAGGGAGTGCGGCCAAAATTACGAAGAAGGAGGATGCGGCGGCATCAACAGTAAGGTATGTTCCGATATAAGCCTGACATGAAAGCGAGACCATCATATCGGCATACGCCACATAGCGCATTGCACGAGGCTGTTCTCCCCCCATAAAAGCGGAGAACAGCCCAAGCGTAAAGAAAATCACCCCCAAAACTGAGAACGGAATGACATATGAGGAATGATGTTCGGATATAATCATGGCAATCAGTACGGCTGTGCTGACAGTGTTAAATACGGACAACACCAAGCGATTTTCGGCTGCCATGTGCAGTTCACAGCTGTCAAATTCCTCTTTCGAAAAACCATAGCGGAATAAGATATCAAACAGTTGTTCTTTCATTAGGATCGCCCCTTGTCGGGACATATTATGACAACTATCCTGCGTTTATGCAAACTACAATTTTAAAGAGCTAAAGCTATAGAATCCCCCTGCGCAAATCATCAAGAGCGCAAAAGACATCTTTTAACGGCCCGCTAAGCAGCTTCTGCCTCTGCTCAAAGATTTTCGCATAAACAGCCTGACTCTTGGGATCCGGTTCAAATCGTCCTCTGAACGTAACCCACTCCTTCATCGTATCCTTTAAGCTGTCTATATCCCCAACTCCGTAAGCGGCAACGGCAACGTCCGCCATAAGGCCGCCTTCGCTTCTTGTAGGAACATTGTACGCTCCTCCTAAGATATCGGCCTTTATCTGCGTCCACAGCGGGCTTTTGCTTCCGCCCTCCGTACCTATTATCTCGCTTAGAGGCATCCCGCATTCTCTGTAAATCCGTATCATTTGAGCGTATTCAAAGGCAATCGCTTCAAGTATAGAACGCCACATTGCCGCTCTGTCGCTTGAGCCGAAGAGCCCGAGAAACGAGCCGCAGGCTCCCGGAAGATCGGGTCCCGCCCCTTGCAGATAGGGGTAGAAAAGTATTCCGCGGGAACCTGCGGGAACTTCGCCGGCAAGCCTGTCCATTTCGGCGTAGAATGACGGATCGCCTGCCCTGTCTGCTATATTATCGCGGAACCAGCGCAAAGAAAGGCCGCCCGCACGTATCATGCTCCAATAGAAGTATGAATCCTCCAAAGTTCCGGCGGCAAGCATCATGCCCGGCGTTTTTGATATTTTTTCAACCATGCCCGGTACGGCCACGGCAAAAATTGAAGCCGTTCCTGCCACATCCGTGCTCTGCCCGGGTTCAAGCAAGCCTGACGCCATCGCCGACTGCATAGTGTCTCCCGCTCCCGCAACTATAGGTATCCCTGACGGCAGCCCCATTTTTTCGGCCTCTTCGGGGCACAGATACCCGACAACGTCCCACGGTTTTACAATACGGGGCAAAATTTCCATCGGGATTCCAAGCGCGTCCATCTGAGTTTTCGACCACTTGCGCTCATGGACGTTATAGCCTATGAGCCAGCCGGACATTGTAGCCCAATCGAGAAAAGCCTCTTCCGCTCTGAGACCTCCCAGAGTTCCGAGAACAAACGGACCGTTGTTGACGACTTTTACAGCTTTCTCTCCGAAACCTTTATAGTGATTCAGGAACCAGCGAAGTATCATAGGCGGCATAAACTCATCCACCGTAATATTGCCGCTCTCATTCAGCCAGACAGGCTTTACATTCGACTTTACCCAGTCCGCCTCCGAACGCGCTCTATTATCCAGATACGGAACAAACGGCGTTACCGGATTCCAATCCTCGTCGATACCCACAATACCGCATATTATGCCGCTTGCGGAAATGGCGCGTATCTCGCTCGGATTGACCCCTGATTTTTGCAGACATTCGCGAACTCCCTCGCGGACAGCCTGTACAAAACCGCGGGGATCCATCTCCGCCCAACCGGGCTGCGGGTATGATATCTTATTCTCTCTGTAAGCCTCCGCCATTCTTGTCGAATCTATTCTGTATATGGCGGTCTTTGTGCCCATTGTTCCGCAATCAAACCCTATATAATACTTTCCCATAAGAACACCTCCGCGAAATATTCACAACCCTACAAAAAAGACCACCTCTACTGCGTAACAGCAGAAATGGCCTCTCACTGCGAACCTGAAAACGACTTAATCTTCCCTAGGGCGCAGCAGCGCCTTCATATCTATTGCCGTCCAATCCTGAACATCAGGAATTTTAAACCACATCTCATAACGCTCGGGCACAACCACAAGCTGATAACGGGTCATATCCGTCGTAGCTCCCAAATCTTCGATGCGGGTATCCATCATTTTTTTCATCGTGCGGGCATCTATTGTGCCCTTTAAGTGCTTTGCAAGGGTGAGAAGATTCTGACGTCTTGTGCGCGTCATCCAATGCGCCTTATCGTCGGGGCGCGGAAGTCCCCATGAAAATTCGGTAAAATGGTTGCTCAAGACTGTAAGCCCCTGCCTTGAGTGGGATTCACGGCGCTTCACCTCAAACACCGGCCACTCGTAACACCTGGCAGTCTGACCGTCCGCCACACCTATTATGTACGCAAAGTTTGACTTCGTAGTCTGGAAAAAGCTCTCTATCTCGTCAAGAGTTGCGCCATCCATCAAAAATTCAAAAAGCTTTGCAACGGAAGGAACACGGCTGTCATACCACAAAGCTCCCCCTGAAGGCATCCCGTTGTTCAGCTCCATAAAAATTCCCTTTTCATTCATGCCGTTTACAACATAAGCCTCTCCCGCATAACCGATGGTCGCAGTAGCAAGCGAACCGTCGGACGGGTGGTACGCCGCGACGACGATGTCGCAGTCAAACTCCTTAAAACATGGCACGCAGTCATAATTACGCCCGTAAATAAGAGTCTCGGCAGCATAATCCCCCCACGCAGCTATACCGGTGCACTGCTGCAGCGTATGAGCTGAGGAAGCAAGCAGCTCCATCGCATTGACAAGCTGTATCTGCTCCAGTGTAAGCCCCGATGTCTCTGCCATTCCGCGCATAAGCTCCTTCAGACGGAACGGGAAATTCGCATAAAACTTGGCGGCTCTGTTCTTTATCGTATCGGGCTCAAGACCGCCCGCATCGACAAGCATCGAGCATACGCCCATCTCGTAAACATGTTTTAATTCCGAAGACATCAGGCCGCCGTACTGACGTCCCATCTCCCTCCACGTTCCCGCAAGGTCAATAAGACTTATGACGCCGTTTTTAATTTTAGTGCCCTTTTCAAAGGATTGCATATTTCGACCTCCCGCCATCGGCTTTATTGAGTTATTATACACTTGTATATTGATAATTATCCCAGTAGTCTGGAGTGTTTTTCATGGAAATTGAAAATTTTAATGAAATAGTATCAAAAGAACTTTCCGAAAACGAGGAAACATTGCACCGCTACACTGAATTACTCTCGGCGGCAAACGAGTTGGCAAGACTCACCGGCCCGTCGGACACCGAAATTTTGTGGAACGACCACATCGTTGACTGCGCATCGGCTCTGCCGCTTCTGCCGGAAGAGGGTAAGATAATAGACGTAGGCACAGGCGGCGGCCTGCCCGGCATAGTATGGGCAATATGCCGCCCCGGACTGGAAGTCACGCTTCTCGACAGCATAACAAGAAAGTGCGCGCTCGTTGAGAAAATGGCGGCAGCCCTCGGGCTGAAAAACGTGACCGTTGTCTGCTCAAGATCCGAAGACTACGCGAAAACGCACAGGGAAAAATTCCACGCGGCAACTGCGAGAGCCGTATGCTCATCGGGAATCCTCGCGGAATATCTCGCGCCGTTCGTGCGTGTAAAGGGGCGTGCGATATGCTTCAAAGGCCCCAAGGTGGCGGAAGAACTGGAAACCGTCGGCAACAAGTGGAAAGATTTGGGCTTTTCTTCCCCTCACCTCACTCCGTACTCACTCGGTGAGATCAAGCGTTATTTCCTTATATGGGATAAGATTGCCCAAACGCCTCTCGGCATACCGAGAAGACCGGGAATGGCAGAAAAATTCCCGTGGTACACAATAAAAAAAGCTCCGCCGAAACCAAGACGCACCGGAAGGGGTTAAAAAAATTGAGCAAAGATAAAAAAGAAATAACAAGTTCGCTGACTCACCTTGCAGGAGCAATACTCGCTCTGGCAGGAACGGTCGTACTGCTCATTCATTCATTGCCCAAGGGAGAGGGAGCCAGAAACGCATCCGTACTGACCTTTGGCATAAGCATGGTGCTTCTCTACACAGCAAGCGCCACATACCACTGGATTGACGAAGCTAAAGAAAAGCTCAAACTATTTATGCGCAAGATAGACCACATGGCAATATTCGTTCTGATAGCCGGCACATATACGCCTCTGTGCGTAATGGCGCTTGACAAGCCGTCCGGGTGGATACTGCTCGTATCCGCGTGGGGCGTTGCATTTGCGGGATTCCTGATGAAAATTTTCTGGATGAACGCGCCTCAGTGGATATCATCGGGACTATATGTCGCAATGGGGTGGATGTCGGTATTCGAGATAAAACCGCTTGCAAAGGCTCTCTCGTCCGGCGGGACATTCTGGCTTGCCGCAGGCGGAATAATATACACAATCGGAGCCTTCATCTACGGACTGGAACGCCCCAGAATAAACATCTCATGGTTCGGCTCGCACGAACTTTTCCATCTCTTCGTCATTGCCGGCACAGCATGCCACTATGTAATGGTCTATGCTTATGTAGCATAAAAAAACCGCAGGGACGCTAAAAAACCCTGCGGTGTAAGCTTACTTCATTCCTATCGTAGGCAAAGGAGGAAGTTTGAGTTCAGGCGCGGGTCCGATGACCTCATTTGTAAAATCAAGCTCAAAATCAAAAAGCGCCTGAGTAATTTGCATACTCGTAACATTATCCGTCTCATACGAAATTGAGAATCGTCTGTATCCGAACTTCTCGGCAAAAAATGACAGATTGGACTTCTTCCTGCCCGAAAAATGCTGAAAAGACTTCTGCATAGCGGCAAAACAGAGAGTCTCGTTAAAGAAAGGGTCCTCGCTCACAAGAGCTATAACTTTGCACTCGTCTATGAGAACTCCGCTGCTCCAGATACCGCAAAGAGTCAGCCCTGCCTTCAATGCCGGAAAACTTCCCATCAAAGGAAGAAGAGCGTGCTCCATAGGCTCCGAGTAAGTAAACACCATGGTAAAACCGAACTCAATACCTCCGTTGCGTCCGGGATCTATATTGTTCTGGCGCGCCATTGTCCCGACGTTGCCGCTTTGAAAACTTCTCAGATAGAGAAACTCACTCTCCATCTCAAAAGCCAAACCCGCAAGGCTGCCCAGCATCGGGCTTATCATCTTATTTACGGAAACGGGGGAATAATCCTTACCGTATGGAAGCCACGGCACAATATCCAAATCTATATTTTGATCCCAATACGGAAGAATAGACGTCATAGCTCCGCCCCCTTATCCCAAGTAAAGTAAAAACCGCAGCAAGAGCGTGTATTATAACACATATACAATCAAGACTCTCTCCAGCGCGCAAAAAGCTCCTCGTGAGTCATCTCACTGCGAATACCGAACCTCGTCATAGCGAAATCATAGCGCACCGGGTCATCGGGGCAAACCTTTTTGAAATTCTCGGTTATCTCCATCGCAGCACGGCCGTCCGCACTCTTTCTGGTACACAGACCAAGCCCCGAACAAATCTGAAACATGTGAGTGTCAAGCGGCACAAAAAGAGACGCCGGACTCACACGGCTCCATCCGCCCGGGTCAACCTCATCGCAGCGCACCATCCAGCGAAGAAAAAGTGCAAGACGCTTGCAGGCGCTCCCCTTTGACGGACGGGGCAAAAGAAACATATCGCCGACACCCTCGCAAGCCATAAGCTCCGAAGAAAAGCCCTCCACAGCTCTCCGCATATCGCCGCTGTAGTGCGAAAGGAAAAGCTCCTCCAGACTTCCGTTCCGACTCAAAATGCCCTTTATGCACATAAGAAAGCACACGATAGATTCCTCGTCGGTAAAACGGTGAACAAAACCCGAAAGGGCGCACGAAAGCTCCCGCCGTTCCGCCTGAACAAGATACTCGGCAGGGTTAGAGCCCAGGACAGCCAAAACGCGTTCGACACTTTTTAAAATCTGCGCCACCTTACCATACGCCAGAGAAGACGCTATAAGAGCGACGACTTCCCTGTCCAAAGGGTCGTCATAAGCGTACAGAAACTGCAAAGGGTCAGGCGACACATAAATACGCTTATTATAATCTTCATAAAGCCTCTCAAAAATTACGCGGCTTTCGGCAAGAGCCGTATCTCCCGATAATATACCCACTGCCCTACTTCATCGCATTAAATCCGAAAGTCGGCGCGGTCTTGGGAGATTTTCCCTTCTTTACGGTATGATAATCGGCATACGTCAAAGGAGCTGCTTCCTTGATAAACTTCGATGACAAAACTTCACCCACAAACAGCACATGTGTCGGAAGGTCAAGAGTGTGGACAACCTTAGCTTCAAAGGTCGAGATAGTCCAGTCGGTTACAATCGGCACACCTGTCTCACCTGTGTAATAATTCACATTGCAATACTTATCAATATTGCGTCCGCACTTAAAGCCGAACTGTCCCAAAAAGGTCATAGGCACATCAAGCTCCAAAACAGAAACACCGAAAACAGCGCTCTTCACAAGCATCTCCGTGGTAAGGTTCTGTTTATTCAGACAAACGGCAACGCAAGGAGGCTCACCGGTAATCTGCATAGCCGCATTTGCAATCTGCCCGTTTAGCTTGCCGTCAAGTACGGTAGAGACGACATACATACCATAAGTCATGCTGAAAAGAGCCTTCATATCAATTTTACTTTCCACAGTAACACCCCCTGAACGAAATAAAAGGGCACCCCAACAAACAAGGATGCCCCAACATTATACATCATGCGCAAATCTTAAGCTCTGGCGCCGAGCTCCTTGTCAAGCATCGTAAGAGAGATGGGAGTTTCGCCGAGCTTCTTAAACTTCACAAGAATTGCCGTGGCATCCTCTTCTTCCTCAACCTGCTCATCTATAAACCACTTGAGCATACTCTTTGTGGCAAGGTCGTGCTCTGCATCAGCAAGGTCAGCCATCGCGTAAATAAGGGAAGTCACGAGCTCCTCGTGTGCAAGAACTTCCGTAAACACCTCTGTTGCGCTTCCCCAATCCGAGCAAGGCTTGTCAATACCGCCAAGGACAACGGTTCCGCCGCGCGAAACAAGGTAATGGTACAGCCTCATTCCATGTCCCCACTCCTCCTCAGCCTGCTTCTTCATCCAATGAGCACAGCCGGGAAGGTCGTGAGCGTCAAACCACGCAGCCATTGAAAGATACAGATACGAAGACTGGAACTCAGCCTGAATCTGACCGTTGATGCTTGCTTCCATTTTCTTTCCTATTACCATAACGAAACACCTCCGAGAAATTAACGAGCTAACTACTACTTTAAAATTATTTTAAATAATAAATTATATTTCCATAATGTCAAGCGAGGAATACTGAACAAAAAGTTAAAGTCACGATTTTTATTATTCGACAAATGATATATACTATAACGAGAATGTAACTACCTTTCGGAGGTGCTGGCACTTGCAAATAAGACCGGCTTCGGCGGCGGACTCGCGGCATATCGCGCAAATAAGAAGGGAAAACGGGGTAAGAGAGGGTGTTATTGCTCTTACAAGCGAAAGAAACGAAGTAACAGAAAAATTCATAAAGTCTCTCACAGAAAGAGACAGAGCCTATGTGGCGGAAGAAAACGGCTGCGTCGTCGGGCTTGCGGTTATGGTAGCAAAACGCAGCACAAACAAAGAACACTGCGCATCAATAGCTATAATGGTATCCACTGAATTTCACGGCAGAGGCATAGGCAGCGCTTTGATGGAGAAAATATTGGACGATGCTGACAACACCCTCCGCTTACACAGGGTTGAGCTTATGGTTCTCGTAGACAACGACAGGGCTATAAATCTTTACAAAAAATTTGGATTTGAGCGGGAAGCTACGAGAAAACACGCTGCGGTAAAAGACGGAGTATTCGTTGACGAATACCTGTACGCCCGCGTCGGCAGGGAGGCTGAATAAATGCTTATAAGACCGGCTGAAATCGAAGACGCAGGACAGATAAGCAGCATGGCAAAAGAAATATCCCTTACAGGCGGACAGACAAACATGTCCTATGTTGACTTCATCGATTCTGAAAAACTCATCTCGGAGCTCACGGATTTTGACCACCTCATGGTAATAGAGACAGAGACTCCGCCTGCTGAAATTTGTGCGGCTCTCTTGCTCTCCGTAGACCGTCAGATATTTTTGAGAAGAACGGCCACGCTCAAAATAATAGTCTCGCCAAAATGGCAGGGACAGGGCATAGGCAGAGCCCTTCTCGGTTCAGTTCTCGAACTTGCGGACAAAGAACTCATGCTTGAAAGAATTGAAGTTGAAATACCGACCGAAAACGTCAGCGGTCTAAAACTATGCAAGTCCGCCGGATTCAAAGTCGAAGGGATAGCCCAAGACTGGGCGAAAATGGAAAACGACAAATACACGGACGCCTACCTGATGGCAAGATGCAAAAATAAGAAGTAAGCTGATTTTAGATAGGAAAAAACGGACAAGCCTGAAAATCCATTCGGGACTGTCCGTTTTTTTGCTAACCTACCGCACTAACACCACAATTCTTAATTCCAAGGTACGATTTTGCCGGGATTTAAAATATTGTTGGGGTCAAAAGCAAGTTTGACCCTTCGGATCAAATCTATCTGAGCTTCATCAAGAAAGAGCGGGACATATTCAAGACGCTTCAGCCCGACTCCATGCTCTCCCGTCAGAGTTCCGCCAAGCCTTTTGACTATGCCGTAGAGCTCAATGCGCGCACCCTCTATTATCTCATGCCAACCGCTGTTCTCGCCGTCCAGATATATGGTAACGTGCATATTTCCGTCTCCCAAATGCCCATAGGAAGCGTATCCCAATCCGCGCTCGGCGCAGAGCCTTGCAAGTTCGTTCATAAATTCGGGAATCTCACTTGCGGGTACGACGACATCCTCGTTTGTTATCTGAACCGGAGCAAACGACCATACGGCTTCCGCCACACTTTTGCGCCCTTTCCAAAGCTTATCTCTTGTAGTGCGGTTGTCCGCGACGAAGACCTCAAGAGCGCCGCACTCCATACAGATATCTCCGATTGCTTCTATCTCATCTTCAAGCCGCTCCCTATTGTTGCCCTCATACTGAAAAATTAAATTCGCTTGAGATTTTTCTGAATAGGGATACTTCGTCTGCAAATATTTTTCGGTAAGAAGCATCGACGGTCGGTCCATAAACTCGATAGAGCTGGGAATCACTTTGCCCTTTGTAACAATATTAGGCACAGCCGCCATCGCGCTCGGAACATCAGGGAAAGGAACAAGCAGGTCAACCACAAAGGAAGAAAGGGGCAGCAGTTTCAGAATAATTTTGGTAATAATCCCCAAAGTCCCCTCGGAACCAACCATGAGGTGGGCAAAATCATAACCGGTTACATCCTTGCGTCTCTTTCCACCGAACCATGTGACGGAACCGTCGGGAAGAACGACCTCCATACCAAGGACATGATTCCCCGTCGCTCCATACTTTACAACCTTATTGCCGCCTGCATTCTCCGCAACATTGCCTCCGATAAACGAAGCGTCTCCGCTGCACGGATCTCCAGCATACATAAGGCCGTGGTCTATCGCCATTTTGTTTATTTCCGCTGTAACAACACCGGGCTCCGTCGTAACTGTGAGGTTATCCTTATCAAACTCAAGAATTCTGTTCATTCGCTCGAGAGAGAGCTCTATGCCCTTGCAGGCGGGAACAGCCCCGCCGGAAAGTCCTGTTCCGGCTCCGCGCGGCGTAACCGGGATGCGGTGAAGATTTGCATACTTCATCAGGGCGGAAACCTGTTCCGTATTCTCGGCAAAACAGACGACTTCTGCGCTGTACTTTTTACTCCACAAATGCAGGGCGACTTCGTCCTTAGAGTAAGAATCAATTTTCTCAGAGTCAACAGATACACCCGACTGTCCGAAAATCTTTATCAGATCTTCAACAACAGCACGAGTAACAGGCTCGTAAGAGAAGTTGGCTTTCATCTACTTAACCTCCTCGCGAATACGCGCCGTAATTTTTGGAATCACATCCGCAGCATCGCCGCACAGAGCGATATCGGCAACACGGAAAATAGGGGCGTCGGGGTCCTTATTAACAGCTACGATTTTGTGCGCAGTCTGCATTCCCGCAAGATGCTGAACAGCTCCGGAAATGCCGGCGGCAAGATAAAACTTCGGCGCCACAACTTTACCGGACAAACCGACCTGATGCGGATATGATATCCACTTTGCTTCGACGGTCGGGCGCGAGGCTCCGACACCCCCGTCAAGAAGCTCGGCAAGCTCACGCAGCATCGCAAAGTTTTCAGGCCTTTTAAGTCCCTTTCCGCCTGAGATGATGACTTCTTTATCGTTAATATTTGACTCGTCTCCGCCTGTATACTCCATCGCGACAACCTCAACGCGGCTGTCAAAAATAGAGGAAGGTATCTCAGGTTCTATAACCTTTCCCGAACGCTCGGAGAAAGCCGGCATTGCAAAAGTTTTGGGACGCACCGTGGACATCTGAGGAACATACTCGGGAGTTTTGATTGTCGCTATAACATTGCCGCCGATTGCGGGGCGTGTTTGCAGAAGCAATCCCGTCTCCGAATCTATATCAAGCCCCGTGCAGTCGGCGGTCAGCCCAGTATGCACCATGGCCGCCGCTGCGGGAAGATATGTTCTGCCCGCGGTTGTGGCAGGCGCCAGAACTATTTCGGGAAGAAACTCTCTTATAAGATGACTCAAAAGCCCGGAATAAATATCCTGATTAAAATATCTTAGTTTATTATTCTTCACCAATATTAAATTATCGGCTCCTCGGCAAAAAACATCTTCCGGAGAGTCTGAAAGCTCATCACAGAAAATAAGGCACGTCACAGATGTATTCTTCTTATCCGCAAGCTCGCGAGCCTTGCCGATAAGCTCAAAAGTTACGCTGTGTATCTTATCGCCGCGCACCTCTCCGCACACCCAAACACCGGAGACAGACGTTTCGCTCCTAAGCATACTTCCCCCTCCTCATATAATTGCCAATTCTTTAAGCGTTTCAACTACTCTGCCGATTCCGCGTTCCAAATCTCTTCCGCTGTAAAATTCTCCGTGGCGGGAAATTTTAGGGTGACTTATGCTTACGACTCTTGTCGGAGATCCGGATAACCCTACACAGCTCCTATCAAGCTTCAAATCTTCTGCCGTAAACTTACATATCTCGGCTCTTCTGGCACGCTTTTTGCCTCCGAGAGTGGGCATCATCGGTTCGTTTATGTTATTCAAAACGGTCAGAAGACATGGAGTCTTTATTCGCTGCACCTCGCAGCCCTCCTCAACCGTTCTTCTGACAGTCACATAATCACCGTCTGCCGAAAATGCGCTCACATACGTTGCAAAGGGAACATTCAGCATTGCGGCGACCTCCGGACCGACCTGGCCTGTCTCACCGTCTGTTGCTTTTTCTCCGGCCAAAATCAGGTCAAAGGGTCCCTCCTTCTCAATGCTTTTCGCTAAAACAAGCGCGGTAGCCCAACTGTCGGCTCCGGCGAAAAATCGGTCGGAAATCAGAACAGCTCTGTCGGCGCCGAGAGCCAGAGCCTCTCTGAGAGCAATATCAGCCTGCGGCGGGCCCATGGAAAACACGGTGACATCGCCGCCATACTCTCCGGACAAAACCAAAGCCGCCTCAATCGCATTAAGGTCAAGAGGGTTGACGATATTGCCTGCACCCTCTCTTATCATAGTTCCCTTCTCGGGATCCATTTTGACTTCATCCGAATCAGGCACCTGTTTTACAAGAACGGCAATCCTCACAAAAAACTCCTCCCTCTTCTGCAAAATATATTTTAAAAACAATAAAAATATTTATGAAAATTCAATTATTTAAAATAGATTTTGTCTTTTTAGATAACTTCAATTTATTGTATCCAATGTAATAAAAATGAATCATTGTATTATTTCGCAATAATACACGGAATTTTCAAAAATGTCTATCTAAATTTTCAGGATACAAACTATTGCTTTTGTAAAAAATTATGATATTATTGGCATACTAAACCAAACATCATTTTAAGCAATCCAAAGCAATTCTATTGAATACAACACAAAACTACCGAGTGAGGGGGTATCTAAGACACTGTCAGCAAAGGCCATATCTCCATTCCGTCACAGAGTCAGCAGCACATATCACATACACATACTTAAAGGAGGAAAGTTTTTGATGAAAAAGACAATAATTTTTGCATTCGCAATGCTTGCCGCAATAACCATGATGGTAGGAAATACCGAAGCCGCTCCGATAAAGATGAAGCTTGCCTACGTTGTGCCCGAAACGCAGTCAACTCACATTGCCGCCGTCAAATATTTCAAGCCCTATGTTGAAAAACATTCAAAGGGCAAAATAGTTGTTGAACTATACCCCAACGGACAGCTCGGAGGCGACCGCCAAGCCATAGAAGCAGTCGGACTCGGCACAATACACATGACGATTCCTGCAGTTGCCGTGCTCTCAGGCTTTGAGCCCAAATTCCAGGTTTTCGACCTTCCGTTCCTCTTTAACTCAAAGAAGGAAGTGTACAAAGCTCTGGACGGTGCTTTAGGCAACAAACTTAACACCCTGCTGCCCGCGCTCGGGCTCAAGAATTTGGCCTACGCGGAAAATGGATTCAGAATGGTAACAAACAACAGAGGGCCAATTACAAAACCTGCGGACCTTTCGGGCCTCAAAATTCGTACCATGGAAAATCCCATACACATGGCAACATTCAGAGCTCTCGGGGCAAACCCCACACCGATGAGCTTCGGCGAGCTTTACACTGCCCTTCAGCAGAAGACTGTGGACGCGCAGGAAAACCCGATTCCGCTTATCTACACGTCAAAATTCTATGAAGTCCAGAAATACTGCTCTCTCACGGGGCATGTTTATGCAGCAACAGTACTGCTTGTGAATGACGCATGGTTTAACGGACTTCCGAAGGATTTGCAGAAGGTGCTGCAAGATGCGTCAATACTCTACAGAACAGAGCAGCGCAAGATTTCTGACCAGCAGGACAAAGACATGGTTACGGCTCTCAAAAAGAGCGGCATGAAGGTAAACGAACTCACAGCTGAACAGAAGAGCGCATTTGCAAAAGCAACAGCGCCGGTCTATGCCGAATTCGCAAAGTCAGTAAAGGGCGGGCAGGAGCTTATAGATCTTGCAAAGAAAAAGTAACATACTCTCGTTTTAATATAGAAAGCCCCTTCACAGGGGCTTTCTATCGATACTCTATTCAAGGGGTGAAGATTTATGTTGAAAAAACTATGGGACCACTTTGAGGAATATTTACTGGTCTATAGTATGATGTTCTCCGTCGCGCTTGTTTTTACTCAGGTGGTAATGCGCTACATATTCAGCAACTCCCTCTCTTGGAGCGAGGAGCTTGCAAGATATTTATTCCTTTGGCAAATATGGGTAGGCGCCAGCTACGCCGTGAAAGAACGCCGCCACCTGAGAATAGAAGTTGTTCAGGAACTTTTGAAAGACGATTTCAAAAAGAATATATTTGAACTCTTTGCGCTCACACTTTGGCTCGGCTTCAGCATATTCCTTGCATACAAAGGCACAGAGCTGACCTCGCTGCTCTTCCACAGGGGACAGGTCTCTCCGGCAATGAGAATACCTATGGCATACGCATACGCATCAGTGCCCGTAGGCTGCACACTGATGTCCATAAGATTGGTCACTGAAATAGCAAGAGTAGCCAAGCTTCTGGGCAGGAAGGAGGCAATGTAGAATGGAAATTTTTGTCCTTTTCGGATCAATGACATTGCTGCTTCTCTGCTCTGTTCCCATCGGCATTTCCTTGGGTTTTGCCACAGCGATAACCTTGGTGTATACAAATTCGGTTCCGCTTATAATGATAGCGCAAAACGCCTTTGCTGCGCTTGACTCCTTCCCTCTTCTCGCTATACCGTTCTTCATGCTGGCAGGCTCACTCATGAGCTACGGCGGCATATCCAAACGCCTCGTGGCTCTGGCAGACGCAATGGTCGGGGCTGTAATGGGCGGACTTGCGATGGTAACTGTCACGGCATGTATGTTTTTTGCCGCAATTTCCGGTTCGGGTCCTGCCACGGTATCGGCAATAGGGTCATTTATGATTCCGGCGATGAAGCAAAAAATGTATGATGACGACTTCTCCGCTGCACTGACTGCTGCGGCCGGATCTATCGGGGTAATAATTCCACCCTCCATTCCGTTCGTCATATACGGAGTCGTGTCCGGTGTTTCAGTCGGAGAGATGTTCATATCTGGAATTATCCCCGGCATTATTATAGGGATAGCCCTAATGGTTCTCTCATACAGAACCGCAAAAAAGAGAAATTACCCCCGTTCGGCAAGAAATATATCCGTAGCGGCTGCTTTTAAGGACGCGTGCTGGGCTCTTATGGTTCCTGTAATTATTCTCGGCGGAATATACGGAGGAATTTTCACACCGACGGAAGCGGCGGTTGTCGCATCGGTGTACGCGCTGCTGATAGGGAAATTTATCTACAGAGAATTGGACTTCAAAACCACATACGACGCATTCAAAGACGCTGTTCTCGTAAACGGAGCGACGACATTCATGATAGGACTCTCAATGTCGTTTGCCGCATTCCTCGCAATGGAACAGGTTCCTGTAAAGATATGCGACTGGATACTGTCAATTTCGTCAAACCCGATAATGGTGCTTCTCATCATTAACATACTGCTCCTGATTGTGGGCTGCTTTGTGGACAACATATCTTCGATGATAATCCTAACTCCGATACTGCTGCCAATAGTGGTCAAAGTCGGCATAGACCCTGTGCATTTCGGGCTCGTAATGACCGTAGCTCTGGCCACGGGATTTGTCACACCGCCTTACGGAGCGAATCTATTCGTAGCTTCCGCAGTATCCGGCGTAAGCATGGTTCGCCTGTCAAAAGCCATCATTCCCATGATTTTGGTCATGATAGGGTGTTTGATGCTCTTCACATACGTGCCTTCAATCAGCATGGCTCTGGTCTGGCTGCTCAGGTAAAAAATATGCACAGCACGCCTTTTGTATTTGCAGGAGGAGAGAAAGAATACACGGGGTCCATACCTTGCGCCAATCTGCTTAAAATAGTAAAACGCACGGACAACAAGAATACAAACAGTTCATTTGAGTACACAAATAAAAAACTTATAAGCTCGCTGGAATCGCAATCTTTCAGAGAGCTTATAAGCTCTTCCGATAAGGCTCTAATTATTTGCGACGACATCACTCGCCCGACACCCACATCAAAAATACTTCCCACTGTTACAAAATATTTGGAACATTATGGAATAGAAATAAAAGACCAGTTTATACTATTTGCCAATGGTTCGCACAGACGCATGACGGACGATGAGGTTCTGTCAAAAATAGGGGCAAAGCTGTATGGAAAAATCAGGTGGGCAAACCACGATTGGACCACAAAACTCAAACAAATAGGCACAACAGCAACAGGAATTCCGGTGGAAGTGAACCCGTTACTCTCCGAATACAAATGTATAATAGGCATCGGCAGCGTTTTTCCTCACAGATATTGCGGCTGGTCCGGCGGGGGCAAAATAATAATCCCCGGCGTGAGCGGTCCTAAGACCATCACGAGGACACACTGGCTGCCATACTATGACAGCTCGCTTACGCTCGGCAATGCAAATAACATGGCAATCGACGAAATAATGTCAGCCGCAAAAATGGCGGGACTCACTTTCCTGATACAGTGCATTTGCGACGGGGAGGGAACTCTGACAGATATTTTCGCAGACACTCCCGAAAAAGCGCACAAAGCCGCCGTGCAAAAAGCCTTATCGCTGATGGCCGTGCCTGTGCCTCCTGCGGATGTCGTTATCGCTCAGGCTTGGCCGGAAGAATCAGACCTGTGGCAGGCCGGCAAAGCTCTCTACGCTGCTGAAAATGCGGTAAAAAAAGGCGGCAGCATCATAGTGACGGCATCTTTGAAAGACGGAATAGGGCCGCACAAAATATTTGCGGAGCTTATAGGCGCAGACATGGAAACTCTGCTGACATACATGCACAGGCATGATTCCTGCGGACTGGCCGCAGCCGCAGCTTACGTCACTCGGATAGTCAAAAATAAAGCATCCGTAACATTCATAAGCGACAGCCGATATTCTGACGAAATCGCATCTTTAACCGGTTTTAAACTATGCAGCAGCCTTCAAGTTGCAATAGACCGATTACTGGAATATAATCACAGTCTGACCTTTTCTGTTCTCCACGAAGCGCCGCTGATTTTGCCGATACCACAAGGGAGAGATTTTTCAAATGCCTGAAATGGGAACAAGCCTTGCAGAAAGCGTCTACTACTCGCTGAGAAACAAAATACTTCGCGGAGAAATGCGCCCCGGCTCCGCTTTACTCGAAGAAGACCTATCGGACACGCTTCAAGTCAGCAGAACCCCTCTGCGAAAAGCCTTGACGCAGCTTACTTCCGAAGGATACCTCGAAAAAGGCAAAGACAGAACATTGAGAATACCCAAGATTTCCAAAGAAGCTCTGAAAGATACTCTGTTCACACGCAAACTGTTGGAAGTTGCCGCGTGCGAACAAGCGGCGCTGTTCGCATCTGCGGAGGACATAAGCAGAATAGAACACCTCGTCTGGGAAGAAGAAGAGGCTCTCAAAATAAGAGACAGTTTGATAATATCCTCCGTAGACAGAATGTTTCACAATTACATAGCAAAAACTTCTTCAAACAAAGTGCTGGAAGAATTTATCGGTCAAATCGGATACAAAATATCACTATATCTTGCCCTCAGCAACACACTTGGTGATATTATAGAAGAGGCGATCAAGGAACACAAAAAAATTCTAAACGGAATAAAGCTGAAGATGCCCGACAGAGCCGCATCGGCAATGCAGGAACATCTCAACAATGTTGAACGAAGAATATTCGAATCAATACGGGCAGAAGAGGCAGACGCGCCGATCGCAAAACATGTCACAGAAAAAAAGAAACGCAAGAAAAACATTACACGAGGTGGTACAGATGGCGACAAGAGTTAAATTTCCAAACAGCAGAATGTCCTCCATCAAAATGTCCGGAGGCATCAGGGAAATACTGGGACGAGCCGAAGAACTGGAAGCTCAGGGCAGAAGCATCATTCACATGGAAATAGGGCGTCCGGACTTTGATTCGCCGCTGTGCGCAAAAAAAGCCGCAATAGCGGCTCTCGATGCAGGAAACGTCCACTACACCGACATGGCAGGGACTTTCGAATTAAGGTCCGCAGTCGCGGAAAAATACAGACGCGAAAACAACATGGACGTAGACGCAAACAGAAACGTCGTGATAACCGTCGGAGCTATGGAAGGACTCACCGCATCCTTCCTCACTCTTCTTGAGCCGGGTGACGAAATAATCATCCCGACCCCATATTTCTCCGCATACGCGGATGAGCTGGCAATTGTCGGAGCAAAGATAGTAGAAGTCCCGACAAGAATGGAAAACGGATTCCGCCTTGAAGTAAGCGAACTGGAAAAAGCCCTAACGCCAAAAACAAAGGCTATCCTCATCAACACCCCAAACAACCCGAGCGGCTCCGTCCTCACAAGAAAAGACCTTGAGGACATTGCAAGACTTGCGATTGAGCGCGATATATGGGTAATTTCAGACGAATGCTATGAAAAATTCCTCTACGAAGGCGAACACATCAGCATAGCAAGCCTCCCAGGCATGGCAGAACGCACGATTACCGTAGCTGCGGCTTCAAAAACATGGTCCATGACAGGCTGGAGAATAGGCTGGATAGTCTGCCCGCCCGAAATGCGCCCATACGCAAACAAATGCCACCAAAACCTCACCACCTGCGCAACATCTTTTGCTCAGGCAGGAGTAGTTGAAGCATTCAAAAGTGCGGGCGATGACGTAAAAACTATGGTCAGCGAATACAAACGCCGCCGTGACATGGTCATGAACTGGCTCGGACAGACAGAAGGATTTGAGCACGTCGTACCGTCCGGAGCATTCTACGCATTCCCGAGAATAACAAAACTCAAAATGGACGGTTTTAAATTTTGCTCATGGCTTCTGGAAGAAGCAGGCGTCTCAACCGTACCCGGAGAAGTATTCGGATACCCCGGACACATTCGTCTGGCATACTGCCGCTCCTACGACCACATAGAAGAGGGCATGAGAAGAATAAAAGAAGCTGTAGGAAAAATCTAACTTCCCCCAAAACACAAACAGCCCCTCCGGCCTGCGGCGGGGCTGTTTTACGTGGTATACTTTGCGGGTATCAACGAACACACAGTACAAATGAAGGAGACATCTTTTTGGAAACAACTTTTTCTATAACTCTCCCCTCTTTAATATTTATATGCTTCATGGTGGGACTTGCCGGATTTGTTGACGCCGCATCGGGCGGCGGCGGAACAATATCCATACCGGCATACATGTTCACAGGAATGCCGGCTCACATTGCTTTAGGCTGCAACAAATTCTCAAGCTCATGCGGAACAACTCTCACTGTATTCAAGTTTTGGAAAAACGGGGCGATTGACATAAAATCGGCTGCAATAGCGGCGGTTTCATCCTTTGCCGGATCCGCGCTCGGAACTAAAACGGCCCTTATGCTAAGCGGCCAAACAATAAAAACCATGCTTATATTCCTGCTTCCTGCGGTCGCCGTCCTGATGTCGCTGAAAAAAGACTTCGGCGAAAAAGACTTATCCTCGCAAATAGACAAAAAACATGCAATCTTTCTTGCTATTGTCATAGGCTTCTTCATCGGAGGATACGACGGACTCTTCGGCCCCGGCACAGGCACATTCGCCATTATCGCATTCTCGATGGCAATGAAATACGACCTGAAAAAAGCGTCGGGCAACGCAAAAATACTTAACCTCTCCTCTAACATAGCATCGATGCTTACATTTGCGATGGCAGGGGCTATAATATACAAAGTAGCGATACCGGCCGCGCTCTGCTGCCTTGCCGGAAACTACTGCGGATCTCACTGCGCGCTCACAAAAGGCGCAAAATTCATACGCCCTATGATGATGGCAGTGCTCGCGGTGTTGCTGGCGAAAATAATATATGATTTATATCTCATGAAACCGCTTTAAAGTACAAAAAAAATAAGCAGGTGAAAAAAGGAAAATGGTTAAGGTCAGTGCTGCAGTTATAAAAAATCAAGACGGAGACATACTTATATGCCAACGCAAAAGCGGGGGAAGCTGCGCGTACCTCTGGGAATTCCCCGGCGGAAAGCAGGAAGAGGGAGAAACTCCCGAAGAGTGCCTTGTGCGTGAATGCGTTGAAGAACTGGGAGTCAAAGTTAAAATTACGGGGTTGTACGCAAACAAAAAATACAGATACCCCGAGAACGACTACTACTTTTCCTTTTACCTTGCGGAAATAACATCAGGCAGCGTCATGATGCTCGCTCACAATGACCTAGCATGGGTTCCCGTATGCGAACTGGACAAATACGCCTTCTGCCCCGCAGACGTTGACATCATAAACCAACTCATCTCGGAAGCGGAATACGTGGAATGAAAATACTGGTAAGCGCATGTCTGTTGGGGCTGAATTGCAGATACTGCGGCGGCGGCGCATTAGACGCCGAAGTGCTTAAACTGAACGAAAAAAACTGCATAATCCCCGTATGTCCCGAACAACTCGGCGGCCTATCGGTTCCCCGTCCGCCGTGCGAAATAAAAAACGGCAAAGTAATGGGCAAAGACGGGACAGACAAGACAGACGAATTCGGCAAGGGAGCGGAAGAAACCCTTCGTCTGGCTCAAATGCTCGGCTGCACTCATGCGGTGCTGAAAGAACGCAGCCCATCCTGCGGATCAAAAACAATATACGACGGATCCTTTACAGGGCAAAAAATACAGGGAGCAGGAATCACCGCAAGTCTGCTTGCAGACAACGGAATAAAAGTTCTAAGCGAGGAAGATAAAGAAGAAATCCGATGCCTTATCGGCTAAAGGTCCAACAGCTCACGAAACTCGTCAAAATCAACAGCGCGGTACGGCACAACAGCCTTACCGGGAACGGTAATTGCCCCGACAGGACAAAATCCGGCACACCTCTGGCAGCACTGACATTTTGAAGGAACTATCTTCGGATAATCTCCGCTGCAATCAAACGCGCCAACCGGGCACGCATCGGCGCACCTCATACACATAACACACCTGTCATTACACACCTGAATAGGATACATACGGTAAAAAAGCCGCAGCGCAAGACCGCTTGAGACAAACTTATGCCAAAGCGACGGCACAATCGTGCTTCCGCTCTTCCATTCGGAAATACCGTTCATAATCGAAGCCGCAAAAAGGTCTGCCTTCATGAGAGCTTTTGAAACAACCTCATCATTCGCGGTTCTATCAGCAGACTTATTATTATAATTTCCCGGCATAACAAAAAGTTCGGAAGCAATCGGGACATACCCCTTCCCGACGACAAGTTTTCTAAACCAAGCCTCAAGCCCCATTCCCAAACCACCCATTGTACCGGTCATAAAAATTTTTCTGTGATTCCCCTCAGGGAGCCTATCAAAAAAATCGAGAACGACAGGATAAGTCGAAAAAAACGCTATAGGAAAGGCAACACCGACAATAGAATCTGAATCAGGGTCAACAGGCGCACTAATACTGTGAAAAACAACATCATGCCCCATCCTGCCTATTCTCTCGGCAACATGAGACGCAATCAGCAAAGTGTTCCCCGTACCGGAAAAAACATAATAATCAATATTCACACAAAACAGTCCTCCCCATAAACAGAAAGAAAAGCTAATATAGTTTATCCATTATAAACCTTAAAATTACATAAAAATCAGTATTCACTGAAAACAGCGGACCTGCACAGCACCGGCCTGTATAAATTGGACACACTAGAAGCTATTCTTGTGCTTGAATGTTTTGCAAACTGAAGAAATTCAAAAAAAACTACGGTCAAAAACAAACTTACCGTATGCTAAACGGTGCTTTTAAAGCCTTCCCTAGGGGCGGCCAGAGAGCCAAATCACCGCTCTTGTGATTTGTGCGAATCGGCTGGTTGTTACACCTAGAAGGTGGCATTGGGTAATTTTTCCAATGACGGATGAGGGTGCTTTTTCACAAGCCCTTATCCGAGTCGAGCTGCTTTCGCGCAGAGAGTGGGGTAAATTTCTTCTTCGCCGAATCCGGCGAAAGGCGCTGCAAGTGCGGACTCAAGGAGACTTTCATCACGTATGCCGGGGATACCGCCTGTTTCATTTATCAGATGGAGTGCAGTATGATAATTTGGCGTTTCGTTATGATTTTCATTGCGCGAGAATCTTGTAAGCTTCCCTATTTTGCGCTATGAGGCGTTTGGAGATGCCAATAATGTCTTCGTCGTCAGCTTCCT
>CAZBYL010000039.1:0-24773 GCA_964496275.1 uncultured Synergistaceae bacterium
CTTATGTGGCGTCCTACGGGACTCATGGGAAAGCGTTAGGGGGAACAGTGTCATGAGCAGCTATATGATAAATGTTGCAACACAGATAATTATCCAGGCAATTGCGGCCTGCGGACTTAATGTAATTGTCGGAAACGCAGGGCAGATTTCGCTGGGACATGCCGCCTTTGTTGGCATCGGCGCTTACTCAAACGCGATGCTGACAACCGTCGGAGGCATGTCTTTCTGGCAGGCTCTGCCGATATCACTGCTTATCGTCGGCATTGTCGGACTGCTTTGCGGGCTTCCCAGTCTCCGAGTAAAGAATGACTTCCTCGCCATTACGACAATAGGCATAAATTTTATCGTCGTTGCGGTATTCCAATACACACCGGCACTCGGAGGCGCACTCGGGATCGGAGGAATTCCGCGTGTCAGGCTGTTGGGACACGCGCTCAAGGGCGACGCTTTCATGTACCTTTGCATTGCCGCGTTGGTGCTCGTGCTGATTATATGCAAGTTCTTCACCAGCTCATGGGCGGGACTCTCCTGCTTTGCGGTGAGGGAAGAGGAAACCGCGGCATCCAGCATGGGAGTCTCTCCCGTTAAGGCAAAGCTCACAGCGTTTGTTTTAGGAACTGTAATGGCCGGACTCGCAGGCGCCCTTTACGCACATTACATGAGGTTTATCAGCGCGGACTCATTCACGTTCCCATTCTCCGTCACACTGCTTTCGATCGTCGTGGCAGGAGGACTCGGAACCTTCTGGGGCCCCGTTCTGGGAGCTATAGTGCTCGGCATGCTGCCCGAAATTTTCAGACCTCTTGTAGACTACAGAATGTTCCTCTATGCGGCGCTTCTGCTTCTCATGATCCGCTTCATGCCGGGAGGAATACTCGGCGGTTCCACAATACTATCGGTTAAAAATCTCATGAAGAAGAAAGACAGAAATGGGGGCGGAAAAGTTGAGTAATGTCCTCGTATCGATAAAAAATCTATCAATCCACTTCGGCGGTCTGAAGGCTGTCGACGACGTCAGTTTTGACATCCACGACAGGGAAATACTCGGACTGCTCGGGCCTAACGGAGCGGGAAAGACGACATGTTTCAACATGATATCCGGCGTCTACAAGCCGACATACGGCGAGATATACCTTGACGGCAAGAGAACCGACGGTATGCCGCCGCACAAAATGGCAGCTCTCGGAGTGGGCAGAACTTTCCAGGTCGTAAAACCATTTTCGGGACTCACCGTCACCGAGAATGTTATCGTTGCTCTCGGAATGCACAATTACGGAAGTTTCATAAATTCTTGGAAATTCTGGAAAACGAACGAAAGCCGCGAACGCGCTATGAAGATTCTTGAAACCGTAGGACTCCTGCACGAAGCGGATACAAAGTCGGGAATGCTCCCTCTCGGAAACCTCAGAAAGCTCGAAATCGCAAGGGCTATGGCTCTCAACCCTCGCCTCCTGCTTTTGGACGAGTGTTTCTCCGGACTGCGCCATGAGGAAATCACGGTGATTGAAGAGCTCATCCGCACGATAAGAGAGAGCGGAGTATCCATTCTCCTTATAGAACACAACATGAGGGTTGCGATGGGACTTTCGGACAGGATAGTCGTTCTCGACCATGGTCACAAACTCGCGGAAGGAACTCCGTCCGAGGTGTCGGCAAATCCCGACGTTATAGAGGCATATCTTGGCAAGGGAGATGAGAGCAATGTTGCTTGAGGCTAAGGATATTCGCGTCTCCTACGGAGATATAGAGGCCGTACACGGCATAAGTTTCGGCATAGACGCAGGAGAGCTTGTGTCGATAATCGGAGCGAACGGAGCGGGGAAAACTACGACTCTGCGCGCACTTATGGGACTCCAGAGCGTAAAATCCGGCTCCATCACATTTGACGGGCAGGATATCACACACCTGCCTGCGCACAAAAGAGCGGCGCTTGGAATCCGCATGGTTCCGGAGCGTGCAAGATGCTTCCCGCAGCTTAGCGTATACGAGAACCTGCTTATGGGAGTATACGGCAACGCCGGCGCCCTCCGCAAGGAACTTGACGCCATATACACGCTCTTTCCTATCCTGAGCGAAAGAAGCAAACAATCCGCAACGACGCTTTCCGGAGGCGAACAGCAGCAGCTCGCTATAGCAAGGGCGCTTGTATCAAACCCAAGACTGGTATTCGTTGACGAAGTATCTATGGGACTGATGCCCAAACTGACTGCACAGGTCTTTGAGGTTCTGCGCAGCCTCAACAAAGAAAAAGGACTTACAATCCTCTTGGTTGAGCAGAACGCCTTGGCCTCGCTCAAAATATCTGACAGAGGCTACGTTCTGGAAACAGGCAGAATCGGCATATACGGAACGGCATCAGAACTGATGCAAAACCCGGGAGTAAAAGAAGCCTACTTGGGCGCGGGACATTAAATTTTATAAATTCATATACCGTTGCGGCAAACATTCACCGCCGAGCTGTGCTTTATGACTGAAATAAGACAAAAGAGAGCCCTTATAAAGGAGCTCTCTTTTGCTGTTTTGTTCTTAAAGTTACATTTCTGCGCGGCATTACGAAAATACTAACTGTGCCGCAGCAAATCAGAAACCGCATACTAAACATCGACAGAGCCAACGGACTTTGACGCTGTTTTGCTATTTTTTCGTTTTCAGGTTCTTCACGAGCTCTTTTGCCGTCGGAGTTACTGCGAGGCCGCCCAGTGAGGTTTCTCTCAGTGAGGGGGGGATTGCTTTTCCTACTCTGGACATGGAGTCTATCACTTCGTCCACGGGGATTATGGATTTTATTCCGGCAAGCGCCATGTCTGCGGAGAGGGCTCCTAGGGCTGTCAGAGTTCCGTTGCGTTTTATGCAGGGAGCTTCGACAAGTCCTCCTACCGGGTCGCATACAAGGCCGAGAATGGATTTTATTGCTATAGCGACTCCGTTTGCCACGGCTTCGTTGCTGCCGCCCTGGATGTAGGTAAGAGCACCGGCTCCCATTGCCGCAGCAGCGCCGCATTCAGCCTGACAGCCGCCTTCGGCTCCGGCCAGGGTTGCTCTGGCAGCTATCACTTCGCCTATCGCACCTGCCACTATAAGAGCATCGGTGAGTTTTTCGTCCGCGTCCTCTCCTCCGTGAAATTCTTTCCATGAGAAGAGCAGTCCGGGAAGTATTCCGCAGCTTCCCGCTGTCGGAGCCGCAACAATGCGTCCCATAGTAGCATTGTATGTCGCGACTTCGAGCGCGATAGTGCTTGCCCTGAGGACAAAGTTTCCGCACAGTCTGTTGTCGGACAGAGAGTGCTGACGAAGCATAGCGCCTGTTGCGGAGACAAGTTTACCCTCTTCTTTGTTTGCCGCCGCTTCGGTCACGGAGCGCTCCATGTCGGACATTCTATCTCTTATCGCCGCTCTTATATCGGCTTCGGATACCCCCGCCGCCTCCGCATCTATAGCAAGAATCGCATTGGGCAGTGAGAGTTTTTTTTCTTCGGCAAAGGTTATTATTTCTTTCAGAGATCTCATTATTCCACCCCCGGTATTGCCATGACCCTGACTATACCAGGGTGCACCGCTTTTAACTCTTCCAGTGTCACAGGTTCGCCTACGCTGTCGAGTTCCAGAACCATCGTCGCATACCCGCCCCTTGAGCTGCGGTGCAGTTTCATTGTAGCAATGTTTATTTTGTGTGAGGATAGGAAGGATGTTACGGAACTGACTACGCCCTGAACGTCTCTGTTCAGTATTATTATCGCAGGCAGAGCGCCCGATATTCCGACTGTGAAGCCGTCAAGCTCCTGAAGCTCCACCGCGCCGCCGCCGACAGACGCGCCGACAGCTTCCATCGTACGCTCTCCGTCGGTGATTACGATTCTCGCCGAGTTTGGGTGAGCTCCCTCGACATCCTCAACGTGAAAGGCAAAGTCCAGTCCGCGCTCACGGGCAAGTTTGATTCCGTCGCGCACGGCGGGGTCATCCGGTGCAAAACCGAGAAGCCCCGCAAGCAGCGCTTTATCAGTCCCGTGTCCCTCGCCGGTCGTGGCAAAGCTTCCTCTCATGTAGATATCAGCTTTTTTTATATCTTTGCCCCAACAGAGACGAACCATGCGTCCAAGGCGGACAGCCCCGGCTGTGTGGCTCGACGAAGGGCCTATCATAACGGGTCCTATTATCTCCCATATAGGCATTGCGCCACCTCCGTTTGTTATGAAACAACACGAATTACATGTAGATTATAATTCATTTATCCCATATTTATGCAAAGAAACGGCCTCATTCCATCATTTCCCATCTTTTTGAAAATATAAGTATTGCGGCAAAGATGAAGAGAGCGATCAGCGCTGCGGCGACCGTGCGGGGGCTTTTGAAAAACGGCGAGGGTTCGCTGTCAAACGGGATACCCTCTTTTGCCGACAGCTCTCTCAGATTCAGCATGTGTATCACGGGATAGCCTTTCCGAATCGCCCTTCCTATGACTCCGTCGCCTCCGTATGTATTTATGTCTTTAGTGAGTCCCGGTTTGAGTTTTAATATAGCTTCGTCATCGCCCAAGTTTGCATTCGAACCGCCTATGCTTATGACAACTTTGGGGTGTTTTTCACCGATAAGCGACATTTTCCAATTTATGACTTCTTCAAGGGATTTTTTGACGATAAAGGGAGTGCCGTCCCTGCGTGCGGCATCACGCATCCATTCCATTGCCTCGGGACTGAGCCCCATTCCTGTCTCGTTATCCCCGCCCGGTGTGTAGAAATTCGCCTTTGTGCGAATGAACCCCTTTGTGCGGAGAAAGGAGGAGACTACGGGCCATGCGTTGCTCGGGTCATTTGCGCCCCAGGTCGATGAGCCCAGAGAAAGCACCATCGTGACATCTGCGCCTCTTGCCTCAAGTGCGGTAAGTGTATTCAGAATAAGTCCCGGAAATGAGGAAGATGAGAGCAGAACGACCGGATCACCCTTTTCCACTCCGAGCGAGTCAAGCCAGCGCGACATTACTATCGCCCAACGTGGGTCGCAGGCGGTTCTTTTCGCGGGAAGCGCGCCGAGAGTGGTGCTCAGAGGACTCCACTCCGTGCCTATGAGCCCGGTTCTGTTCGGGTCTGAAATATCGTCCGTCACCTTTGTCGCTGATGTCCGCCAACTCCACAAGGCATCTTCGGCAGAGCGTACGGAGCGCCACAGTTCCCGTTCAGACTTCGCAACGCCGCTGCCGCTGAAAATCCAAAGTAGAGCCATGATGACAGCCGCCGCCGTAAGCAGAGTACGCGTTCTGTATTTTATATTCCTCATTTTTTTCTGATAAAGTTCCAGTGAATTTATATCCATCACAGCACCGCCGAAAATGAAGTAACATAGTAAATTATTTCCATAGCAAACGCCGCAGTGACAGCCACGATAAGAAGCGATGCCACAGTTTCAACAATGCCCTGCCTCTGTATGTCCGCTGCAATGAGCCCGGGCACGACCCAGCCGAACCAGAACGGATCCGGCGAAAATTGTCCCATCAGCACACGGAGCCCGAGGGCAATCAGCATAGCCGAGCCTATTCTCTGTCTGCCGTACATCGTAAAACGCCGTGACAGCAATTCTATAATTACCCATACCGCAAAAGAGAGCCCCAAACCGGACAAGAGTCTGTACGGGTCGTATAGCGTGAGAGCCGCAACGCCGGGAGCAATCAGCCCGCCCGACGCAAAGCCCGTGCGTTTTTCCCAAAGCATGGAGAGAGCAATACCCAAAGCAAGAGTAAGGGTTATATTATCCGTCACAGCACAGTTCTCCCCTTTTCCAGAGCGAGTTTTAGCCTTAGCGGCAAACCGTAGACTGCGTTTCCGCAGCCGAATACACGCCCGTTTTTATCGATAAAATGAGCAAGTTCATTTATATCCTCAAGTTTGATATAAAAATTTGACATTCCGCCGTAAAACGGACTGTCGCCTATTACATATTTTGCGCGCCATTCAAGTGCGAACCACGGAGAGAAGGATGCAAGCCTGTCCATTCTGTCGCGTCTGTGGTTGTACAGCAAGACAGTCTCTTTGCGGTTCCAGCCGAGCGACGCAAAGTATTCTTCGGTACTCTGCATGTCGTTTACAGAAAAAGCAAATGCCAAGGTTCCGGCACCGACATTGATAACTGCGGAGTCCGCTATATCGGGTGAAAGTGCCGTCATTGCGTGCAAACAAACTTCTCTGTTCAGAAAATGGCGCGAGCAGGCTTCAAGAGCCAACGGGATATTTATGGACAGAGGGTGCGGCAGATTTTTATCTTCCGCAACGGGAATGAGTGTTATAGCGCGCTTTTGTGCCTCGTACAGAAGAGCGGGGGCGGTTGATATCTCTTCGGGCAGGATAACGGCTCCGCCCGGCGGCAATCCGCAGGCAAGAGCTTTGATCACCGAGTTCTCGTCACTGCCCCAGGCGGAGCTGTGATCTTTGCGGACATTTGTAAGTATCGTAAAGGTGGGTTTAAGGATATCGGGGCATAACGGCTGCAAATCGGGAGAGACGGCGCTGTTTTCCATTACTACAGCCTGGACGTTTGAAGGCACGCGCGAAAGCCACCACTCCATCTCGCGGACGTGAGCGCCTGCATGGCGCAGAATCGGAATCTCGCCGCAAGGAGTCAGTTCTCTCGGCACAACGCCCGTGATTCTGGAACGGCAGTCAAGCCCGCACGCACAGATTGCGGCATGGAGCAGGCGAACGACGCCGCTCTTGCCCCTGCTGCCTGTGACACACAGCCTTATAGGCGCTCTTTCCATAACGATCCCCCCAATACAGTGCAATAATACAGCAAAAGCGCAGCGTAAGAAAACCGCCGCGCTTTTGACTTATTACGAATCAGAAACTTAGAAACCTACGGGAACACCGAGACGACGACTGTCCGCTCCGCCGTTCATTTGTGAATTTTTGTAGAGGATACCCTGTGATGTTCCAAAATAATCCCCAAAGGCTCTAACATCAACTTTTTCGCCAATTTTTTTAAGGGCTTCTAAAGTCTTTTCTGGCATCTTATCTTCTACAATATAAGCAGCTGGTTTACCGCCAGAGCTATACGTAAAGAGCCTTGGATAGTTTATCGCTTCAGCCATATTCATGTCGTAATCAATTACATTAGTAATTATCTGGACAAGGGCGCTGAGGATTCTCCAACCACCGGCACTTCCAACAGTCATAAATGGCTTTCCTTCCGGCGTCAAAATAATACTTGGCGACATACTTAAAAGGGGCCTTTTACCGGGTTCAGGCGCATTAGCACTATTCGGATTATCAGAAAAATCATCCATTTCATTGTTTATAACGATGCCGTAGCCAGGTACAAATCCGGCTGCATAGTTATGCGTATTTGTGCATGCTACGATATTCCCAGCAACATCAGCAACTGAAAAATGCGATGTACTTGAACCAATTCCTGTTTGTCCACCAAAATAATTTACAACTTTCTTATCCTCATAGTCCCATGGATTGCCTGGCTTTACAGACTGCAACGTCTGCTTCTCACTAATTTGCTTAGCTATTTTTTTAGCATAACCTTTATCAACTAATCCTTTCAAAGGAACCTTTATATAATCCGAATCAGCCATATACTTTTCTCTGTCAGCAAACATTAGCCGAATGGCTTCTGCCGTAATATGCTGTCTTTCCGCGGAATCAGGTGCATATTTTTTCATGGGGAAGTTTTCAAGAATGTTCAGGACTTGAACAATATGAGTACCTCCGCTTGATGCAGGAGGAGCAGAATATATTTTGTAGTCATGATATGTCCCGAAAGATGGCTCTCTTTCGTACAATTTATAATTTTTCAAGTCATCCATCGTCATGATACCTCCAAGGCGACGAACTTCCTTAACAAATGCTTCACCAATCACTCCGTTATAAAACACAGACGGTCCTTTTTGGGCAAGTAACTCATACGTACGGGCGAGATCTGCACGTACAATATGTTCTCCGGTTTTGTATGGAAATTCACCGTTGAAAAATGGCAAATCTTTCGTTTCGTAGTTGTCGATGACAGGAAGACTCATCTCTTCATACCATTTTGCTTGATTTGGTTCAACTTTCCATCCTGATTTAGCCATTTTTATTGCAGGTTCTGCAACTTGGGCAAATGACATTGTCCCATATTTTTCCAATGCATAGAACATACCTGCAACCCATCCCGGTGTCCCCGCAGCTTTTCCATGATAAGTTTTCCATTTTTCCTTTTTGGCTTTTTCTGACGCAAACATATCTTTCGTCGATGCAGCAGGCGCCATCTCTCTGTAGTCTATAAAAGTAACCTTGCCTGTTTTCGCGTCTCTAATTGTCATAAAACCTCCGCCGCCTATCCCAGTGAAATGCCCTTCAACAACACTAAGAGCCAAAGATGTTGCAACTGCGGCATCAACGGCATTACCACCTTTCTGCATTATTTCAACACCAGCCTTAGATGCCAAAATATGTGCAGATGATACCATTCCGTGCTTCGAGTAGACTTCTTTGTCGTTCGTTCCAGCAAAGGAACATCCGGACGTTACCGCAATAAACATAACAAAAATAATACCTGCTAACAGTTTCTTCATTTCTTTTCCCTCCTAATTTATATTTATCGGATTATTCCGATATGGAAACTATTGAAGTAAAAAACGAAGATATATAGGAATCAATTGACCGTCTTGAGCCAGGGACCTATTCCTTTGTCTTTGATATCCTCGTAGGTCGGGATATTTTCAACGATTACGTCCTTGCCCTCGACAAGCATACCGAGAGTGTCCATAGCTATCTTTGTAGCGGTAACGTGGCGTGCGGTGCGAAGTGCGATGGGCTGGTCTCCCTCATAAGGTATGAAGAGAAGTCCCATTTTTGACGCTTTTTTATATGCTTTGTCTTTGCCTGTCAGGACAAGAGCTTCGTCCGTGCGTCCGCGCAGACGTCCCTGTGAGGGGTTGCCTGATTCCATAAGAAGAGCCATAAGCCCCGGCACGTAGTCTCCCCACTCTCTGTGGCTGAGACCGCGAAGATTTACGGGCGACGGTTCCAAACGCATCGGTATTCCCCTGCCTTCGAGTTCCATGCAGACCATGGCGGCAAGCTCGGAGGCATTTTCGTGAGCGACCATCGCGTTGACTACAGGGTATTCCGGCGAAGCTTCGTGCAGGTCAAACGCAAGGTTCACATGTTCCTTTTTCAGAAGCTGCATGACGGCATAGCCTGCCCTCTGTGTTATTCCGTCGTTCAGGCTTCCAGGAAACGCCCTGTTCATGTTGCTTCTGGACGAACCGTCGAGCTTTTGCTTCGAAGGACGGTGAATGTAGATATCGGGGTCAGGCCACTGGTCTATTGGGTTGGTGGCACGCGAACCGAATTTGAATACGCGGAACTTTCCGTCCGGCTGCTCTATCTTAAAGGATTGAGGAGCCGCGTCCTGCGGAGAGTTGTGGGTCCTTGCGGACATGCTGACGAAAGGCACAACGATAAGACGCCCCTGCTTGACCTGAGCCCTTTCAAGAAACATGATAGCGGCCATAAAACCGGCAGGTTCGTTGGCGTGTATGCCTCCCTGAATATATACCGTTCCGCCCGGTTTCTCTCCGTCCTGAATGTAGACGGGGGTATCGGCGTTTGTGCCTTTAAGCCCAGGCTCCCATTCGGAGAGCATGTGCTGCTTAAAGCCTGAGGCCGGAACAAGGACATCGGGCTTTTTCATCTCCAGAAAAGAGCGGGCGCTCAAGAAGCATATTACCGCGACAAAAACGCAGAGGAGAATTGCCGTATATTTGTTTCCTTTTACACGATATTCCACGGCGCGCCTCCTTACTTAAGCATCAACAGGCGCAAAACCATCGGTATCAATACCATAGCGGCTGTGACCTGTTTCCAGAATGAACGCTCACGGAACATGCAGCGCACGACAAAAACCATAACAAGAAGCAATATCAGCCGATATACAAGTGTCATTTGCATGTTCCTCCTTTAGAACAGAAATTTGGCGATGCCGCTGCTCATAAGTATTACCGCTATGCCCCAGAGAGCCAGAATGATGCCGGGAATGAGGCATATCTTCAGGACTTTAAAATAGTTGTCCTCACCGACGACCTGAGCGGCAAAGATACCGGCAAGAGCCGTAGGCGGCATGAGGTCTCCGAGCGATGCGATAAGGCTGAGAGCGGAAGCGACAATTATCGAGTTGAACTTGAGCAGAGCCAAAAGGAAAGGGACCCCCAGCACGGAAGCGGAACCGAATGACGAAACAGCTCCGAAGAGCGGCATCGAAATCGCGATACCGGCATAGAGTATCCAAGAAGGCAGGCTCAGTGCGGAAACGACCACGTATCCCTGAACTCCGATAAGGGTCATTATCTGTATGAACATACCGACTCCCATGAGTATTCCCAGTACGGGAAGAGCATCGTCGACTGCTTCCGTAGCGGTCTCAACGACATTCCATTTTATTCCCGACAAAAGCCCTGACAGCGCCGAGAGAAGGAATATCAAGGGCATTCCCATTCCGGGCCAGTATGCCGCCAAAAATTGGTCTGCTGCAAAGAGAGCGACCAAAACGATTACCGGCAGAACCAATCTGAATGTCAAAGGGTGCTTTGACATTTTGACAAGCTGCTCTTCAAGCGCCTTCTCATCCGAGAACTTGCGGATATAGGGGTAAATCATGGTCAGAGCAAAAAGCACCGCAAGCGGCATTGTGCAGATGAGAAGAGGAATCGCAAAACCGACATAGGGTATGTCAACACCGGCGCAGATTATCATTGCCGGTATGCTTACGGGAGGCGCTATCATTCCGAGAAGCGCGCCCATGGATACAGCCGCAGCCGTTCTGACTTTGGACATGCCGAGTGTGACAAGAACGGGCGAAACAAGCGCGCCGGTGGTGAGCACGGCTGCGGTGGACGAACCCGTTATCATGCCGGGAACCATTATGATAAACATTATTCCCAAACTCAGAAGAGCGGGGAAACGTCTGAATTTACGTATCATCCAGGCGGACATGGAATCAAGCATGCCCGTTTTGAGAACGACCTTCATAAACATCATTGCTGTGGCTATTACAAGTATGGTGTTTATGTAACCGAATTCGCCCTCGACAAGATGGCGTATCGGAACGCCCTCTCCCGCCGCCAGAGCGCCGACTATGGTTGCCATCGCCATAGCTACGGCTATGGGAAGGTTCCACGCGAAAGCTCCGAAAGCGAATACTCCGATCATCAGAAGGGTATAGAACCCTTCCGGCCAGAACCATTCCATGACAGCCTACTTTGCGGATACGCCCCAGCCGGCAAGAACGGTTTTGAGGGGTTCTTTTGTTCCGTTGACGTTGGGGGCTGTGTAGATTTTTGCCTTCTTCGCTTTTACGAGACCGTCAAAGAGTTTGTCCTTGTTGGCTCCGTCTACGAGAATGAGCGCGTCTCCCTTGGGGATTGCGTTTGTGATGAAGAAGTCCGAAAGAGTTCCTCTGCGTCCCTCACCGCCGATGTGCATCATAAGAATTTTGACGCCTTTCTTTTCGGCAGCTTTGCAGAGTTCGACTCCGCGTTTCATTTCGTCCTCTTTGTTGATTCCCGCGGCTCCGAGTCCCTTTGAGCTTCCGCCTACGACTGCGATAAGCACCTTCTGATCTTTGAGAGCATCGGGCTTCATCACAGCGTCAAAATCGGCGGGAATTTTAAGGGATTTGAGAATGACCCTTACCATCATACCGTCGGAGCTCTGTCCGATGGAGGTGACGGCAACTTCGGCCGCACCGGCGCACGCGGCACCTGCAAAAAACACAAACATCGCGAGTACAAATGCTTTCAATTTCATAAAAAGCCCTCCCACAATTTCAGAATAAGCTGAATTTTTACTCAGCTTTTATGTGAAATAAGTCTATCAGCAAGGGGGCTTTAGTCTATATTTTCTCTCTTTATTCTCTCTTGGCGCTTCCTGTTTTGCAATATATATTTCTCGGGCGTCCGCTCTTTCCGTCTTCGTTCTCTGTTTTTCTATGAAGCTGCCCCTTCTTGACAAGGTGTTCGAGATACCTGTGCGCTGTGGGATAAGCCAGCCCAAGTATCTCCGATGCTTCGGAGACTGTAAGTCCTTTTGGGTGTTCCTCAAAAATCTTGTACACGCGCCGTGATGTTTCTTCGGAAAGACCTTTGCCCCGTTCGTTCCAGTTCGCATCGCACCTGTACTTTGCAAGCTCGGCGTGAAGAGATATTCTTGCCGAAAAGTCCGCAAAGCGAACAGGTTTCGATACGAAATCATCAGCCCCGGCAAGCAGTAATTCTCTCGCTATATCAAGATTTTCTTCGATGGTGAGAGCAAGTATCACGGTTTTTTGAGAAATATGGCGGCACTTTCGTATAACTTCCAGGCCGTTCATGCGTGGCATGTGAAAATCCACAAGAAGGATATCTATTTTTCTTTCTCTCACCCAGGAAAACACGTCCTCGGGGTCGGAGGTCGCAACAATGGGCCATCCGAGAGAATCAGCCATGGCTTTCACCGTGTACAGAATATTTTCATCGTCATCAACTATTCCGAGCGATACGTTCATTAACTTTCTCCTCTCATGCGGCAGGCAGCCAAACGGTGCAGCGCACTCCACCGTCGGGAAGATTGATATGTTCTATCGTCCCGCCGCTGCCATACGCGGCTTTCCTTGCAAATACGAGCCCGAGTCCCGACGATCCCCACGCGGATACACTCCCGTCATCAGGGGAGGAAAAACCGCAGCCGTTGTCGTCTATGTATATAAAAAGCCCCGCCGCGTCGCTTCCGCTGCTAAGCACTATCCTCGGGTTTGCAAGATTCTCCGTCGCATGGTGTGCATTGTCAAGCAGATTGACCAGCACGCGGGAAAATCTGATTAAGTTTATGCGGAGGCGCAGGGAGTAATCCTCTTTGCCGCAATCCACCGAAACATCCGCCCCCCACGGCATTGCGCGCACCTGAGACATCGTGTAGTCAATGAGTTCTCCGAAGGAAACATCGCGCACCGCCTCGGGGTTCCTTATCTCCGATATCATCTTGTCCATTTTTTCGGCCGATGTGAGAATGGCTCTTCCGTGCTCCGCCGTGGTTGCGTCGGAAGATAGGGAGAGAAGGTCGGAAAGCCCCAGCATCGTGGTAAGAGGTCTTTTAAGGTCGTGAACAAGATACTGCATTTCCTGATAAAGACGTGCTCTGGACTGCTCCTGCCTGAGTTTGTTAAGTTCACGTTCACGAGTGCGCAGAAGCGTGAGCTGTTTTATCTGCTTTTCATAACTTACAAATAGTCTGGTAAGCAGCAGAGCGACAGCCGCGTTCGACGTAAAGCCAAGCCCGCAGAGCATGTTTAGTAGCGAGTCCCGCTCCATGAGAAGGGCTTCGTTCTTTGTGGCCGCACTGAGCTCTCCCCAGCCAAAGCCGTATGGTGTGAGAAGCGGAATTAAATCAAGCCACTGTATTGAGAATACAAGCATCACCTGCACGAGAAATTTATAGCCGCCCCTCGTCACGTCGTTTGAGGCGTATTGCAGAATCCATACGCTGATCAGAGTAAGGATTGCTGGAACTCCAAAGTGAGGTACAGAAGGGAAGTGGAAAAAGCTCGTACTGAGATAGCTTATGGGAATGGCAAAGAGCGGAAGCATCCACGCCAAACGCTTGCAGCCGAAAGAATCCGCTGCTCCGTCTGAAAAGATAAACCAACCGCTGTATAAAAACACGGCGCGGCAAGCATTGTTGAGCACAAGCCACATAGCGGCCATCATGAGGTATCCGCCCTCGTCATACACAGCCGCGTTGTAAAGATTTCTGTACACCGGATACAAAGAAAATTGCACTGCATGGCTTAAGGTCCACACAATAAGCATAGCAAGACCTATTCTGCATTTTATACTGCCCAACATACTCCGCAAACCCGAAAAGAACGACATACACATATTCGGCAGCAGCTCTTTATCCGCCGCAGAAAGAGAGAAACAGCTCATCGGCGCACCTCCGAAACCCCAAATATTAGCGCTTCCATTATATATTATACAAACATTATAAATGACATGCCGCAAATGTAATTTTACATAGCACAGTACACGGATACAGACTTTTGCCCTTGCATGATAAAATATTTACGTTTATATTTTGGCAATCAGAGGGTATTTTTCTTCTGAAACCTTCTCTACAGGGTGGAATTTTTTTGAAAAAAGGTAAAAAAATAACTCTTACCGGCGCTGTCTTAATAGCTTTCCTCTGCGTGGGTCTCGCGGTTCTGACTCAGGTTGACTTCCTCGGTGCAATGGTTCTTGAGCAGCTCAACGCGGCTCTGCAAAAAGAACTGAACGCGACTATCAAGACAGATTCCCTGTCCGGCAACCCGTTTGTAGGTTTCAAAACCGGAGCTGTGTCGCTGGAACGCTCCGGTAAACAGCTTGTTAAAGTTGAAGAAGTCGGGATAAAGCTTTCACTCATAAGTCTGATCAAAAATTCTCCGAGACTCTCTCTCATGGAGATAAACGGACTCAATTCCACATACGACAATCTGAATAAGCTTGTACCTAAGAAGAGCAAAAAAACCTCAGCCCCGTCGGATATTCCCATAGATAAGGTTGAAATATCCCAATGGAACGTAAAATCTAAATGGGGCGACGCGGCTATTTCTAAAGGAACGATAAAGCTTGACGGTTCTGAGTGGTTTAAGATACACATCAAGGGCTCCATGAAGGAAAAAGACTTCTCCGCATCAGGCATCATAAAGAAAGAGAACGGGAACTGGACTCTCGACAATTTCTCATCCACACTCAAGAAAGGTTCTCTCTACGTTTCGGGCGCAGTGTACCCCTCTTACGACTTCAAATTTGAAACAAAGGCTCTCGATCTGTACGAAGCTGCCGACCTTCTGCCTAACGTGAAAACCTACGGCGTAAGCGGACACCTTTCCGCATCCGGCTCAGTAAAGGGCTTCGGGAAGGAGATGACAGCAGATGGCAAGGGAACTCTCTCAGAAGCTGTTATTCAGGGAATCCCTCTGTCGGGCATAGATGCAAAATGGAGTTACGACAAGGGGCTCATCGATGTCGAGCTCGGAGAGGGACATGTATTTGACTCTCTGCTTCAAGGTCACTTCATTCTGGACAGGCGTGTCGATGTACCGCAGCTCACACTTAGGATGAGCGTGAAAAATTTGCGTTTTTCGGATTGGACGGATAAATTCGGCGACGATGTGCGCAGCAGGTCTCTCTTCCTGAGCGGAATGATAACCTCGCTCAGTGCGGATTTGAAAGGGCCTCTGAACGCTCTGGTCGGAAATGTTGAGATATCTCCGTCCGACATAAACTACAACAAGATGAAGTTCAAAGGTCTATCCGGATATGCAAAATTCAACGGAACTCCGTCAGGCACTGTGGATTTCTCCGCGATGCACAACGGGCAGAAGATATCGCTTACAGGCAAGTGCAGTTTCGCCAAAAACACAGAGACAGACCTCAAACTCACGGCAGGAGAGATGTCTCTTGCAGAGGTAGGAGCATCCGTGCCGGCTCTTAAAAAATATAATATGAACGGAGTTTTCAAAACTTCCGCCGCGCTCAAGGGCGTCACCGGAAACTGGAAGTTGTATGCGGAAGTATCGTCTCCCCAAGTTTTCGCGGAAAAGGTTGGAACAGTAAAAAACCTGAAGGGCTCCGCATACTACGGCATAAAAGACGGGGAGCTGAATATACCTGCGCTCGATGCCGTGTGGAAGGACGCCTCTCTGTCAGCTTCTGGAAAAGTTATTCTCACCGAGTACGACACCGCGCTTGACCTGTCAGGAAAATTTAAGAATGCTGATATAAAAAATCTATACTCCATGCTTGCCTTTTTTAAGAGCATGAACGTGGAAGCTAACGCATCCGGCTCATGGTCTGTGAAGGGCACGGCTGCGGCTCCGTCGGTTAAAGCCGAGGTCAGAGCGGGCGGCGGACGCTTTATGGACATGAGGGTTGACCGTTTCGCCGCGGATATAACATACGGCGGCGGTAAGCTTACTCTGTCACCTATGCGAATCGCCGCGTATGACGGCTCGGCCGCGCTGAAGTGTGAAGTGCTTCTTGCTCCCAAATCAGCGCAGACACCTTGGTCGCTCTCGGGCAGAGTAAACGGAGTTGACCTTTCCGCATTAAACGGAATTTTACGCACAAAGGAAGACATGGACGGAAAATGTACTCTTGATATTACAGCAGGAAACAGCGGCAACGGCATAAAGTGGAAGGCTGTCATAAGCGACGCTTCGCCGCGTTGGACAACCTTTAAGACCAACCGTGTGAGCGGAACTATAAGCGGGACGACAGAATCGGTGAACATAGAACGCATGTCCGTAAATTTCCTGCGCGGCGAAAACGTGATAAAGGGCACTGTCAAGCTTGCCGCAAAAGGACGCCCCTCGAGCGAAGCCGCGCTTGATATAAACATCTCGTCAAAGAACATTAACATGTATGAGGCTCTCAGAAAGTATCTCCCGTCGGTGCGCGGTATTCAGGGGCTTATAAAGGCTGACGTCGCTATATCCGGCACGGCAAAAGATCCTGAATTTTCAGGCAAAGGCACTCTTGCCCCACTCCGATACAGAGGATTTTTGCTCCCGATGGTCGATGTGGATTTCAGCGGTTCCATGACGGAGATTCGTATCGCCAAGGCTGACGCGAAATTGAGCGGCGGAAAAATTTTCGGAAGCGCAAAGATGTTTAAAAAGAACGGAGAGTGGAATTCCACCCTTGACGCAAAGGGTGTAGCTGTGGATATCAGACAGTTCGGCGCCTATTTGCCCGACAAATTCCGCGCCGGACTCGGCGGCAGGGTGAAGTTCAACCTTCACGGAAGCGGAAAAGTCGGAGGTTTTGAAGGCAAGGGAACATTCTCGTCTCAGCGCATGAAATTTATGGGAGTCGAACTGAAAAACATAAACGCGCCGTTCTTTATCTCGGACGGATACGCCTTTATGGAAGACGTAAAGGCGGACATGAACGGCGGAACGCTTAAAGGCGGAGTCGCCATCGACATGAATGAGAGCTTCTGGGGCGGAAACATAACGGCTCTGAGCGTGGACATAGACACCACGGCAAAGCAGGCTTTCCCGAACCTCAAAGGAAGCGTGACAGGCACGGGAGACCTCAAACTGAGGGGAGAAGGAGAAACGGGGCGTCTCAGCACAATCAAGGGCGGCGGAGTCCTCTTTATGCGCAAGGGAGAGATTTCCGGCTTTGAGGCTGTTGAAGCGGCAAAGAAATATACATCCGGCAAGCCATTGCGCTTTGAATCCATAAAGACGACCTTCACGTACGACGGAGGCTACTTCACCCTTCTGCCGGGAAGCCAGGCCACGGCTCCGGACGGAGACCCTGTATACAGATATGTGATGCTGGACGGAATGATAACCCCGAAGAGAACCATAAGCATGTTTGCAATGGGAAAGGTCAATATAAGAGCTCTGAACGCCCTTCTGGGAGCTATGCAGGGAGTGCTCAATACAGGCGTGGACCTCGCTTCGGGAGCAATAGACAAATCTGCTATACTCAAGGGTGTCCTGGGCGGAGTTCTCTCGGGCTTTGCAAAGAGCGATTTCAGCTTTATCACCATGAATATAGGAGGAACCGTGGATTCACCCACTTTCTCCAACATCAAGGTTGACAAAGCCGTCCACAATAAATCCGGCGGAAAAAGCGTCATCCCCACCACACCCGGAGATCCGAAGGACGACGAGCTGGACGGCAACACGACATTTAAGCTAAAATTTGAAATCCCGGTAGGCCCCGGAAGTTCCAAAACTCCCGACGGTATGCAGGGACAGGTTCTCGAGCAGACATTGGAAAATATTTTAAAAAATATAGATTTCGGAATATAGGAGATAAATCATGGCTGAGATTACACTGATTTTGGGAGGCGCAAGAAGCGGAAAAAGCACTTTTGCGGAAGAGATCGCCTTGCACGGCAAAGAGCACGTCACCTACATTGCCACGGCAGAATGCAAAGATGCCGAGATGGAAAAAAGAATAGCGATACACAGAAGCAGGCGCCCCTCAGAATGGGGAACTTGGGAAGGCGCGCCCGAAACTCTTCCCGATGCGATATCCTCCATGCGCGGGGTTTTGCTCATGGACTGCCTTACCATGTGGCTCACAAGGCTCTTTCTCGAAGACACCTGCGCGGAGAGGGGAAACGAAGAGGAGTGGTTCTCAAGGGAGCTTGAGATTCGTGCTCTTACGGAAAGACTTTGCGCCTCACCGCGTGAGAATACCCACTTAATAATCGTAAGCAACGAAGTCGGGTTCGGACTTGTTCCCGAATACTTAATGAGCAGAAGATTCAGAGACATGCAGGGACGCATGAATCAGATATGCGCGGCAAAGGCGGACAGAGTCGCCCTTGTTGTTGCCGGCTGCCCTCTTTGGGTAAAAGGCCGGGGACCTGAGGTATAGTTTTTAAGCAGAGTATCAGACATAAGAAAGGTCGTCTTTATCATGAAAGATATTTTTGAGAAATATGCCAGGAAACTGGAAAACGAAGTTAAAAGTCCCGGATTCAAATTCGATTTTATTGCTCGATTCGTAGTAATATGGACGCTCGTCACAAGAATTCCCCTTCCGAAAAAACTTTGGCCGGACACTATGCCGGAGGGCAAAAAAATCCTCACTTTGATACCTCTGGCGGGCGGGATACTGGGTTTTCTTACCGGAGTCGTCATCACGGCAGTAAACCTGCTCGGCATAGGTCAGATAGGTTCCGTATGGATAGGAGCCGCTTTCTACGCTATGGCAGGCTGGTCTCTCCATCTGGACGGATGGGGGGATTTATGGGACGGCATAGGCTCGGGCAAGAGAGGGGACGATCTGCGCGAAGTGATGAAGGACAGCAGAATGGGCTCTTACGGAGTAATCTCTCTCATCATTGCTTTCGGCCTGTGGACGGGGCTGCTGCTATCGCTGGGGCAGCATCAGGAAGCGGCGGCTCTCATGGTTGCGGGAGCGGTGGGACGCTTCGGCTCTTGCGTTGCTGCATTCCGCGGAAAATATCCGTGGCCTGTCGGAATGGCAAAGGGCTGGGTGGACGGCTTTGAGGGTTACGAACTTTTTACCGCAGCGGTATGCGCGCTAATATTCCTTCCCTTTGCACCGTTTGAGTGGATTCTTTCCATCATATTGGTCTCTCTCTTCGCCTTCTGCGCGGCTGGAAGAATGAACGAAAGGCTCGGAGGAGTTAGCGGGGACGTGCTCGGAGCCGTATCTGTAGCAGGTGAACTGATCTCACTTATGGTTTTTGCTTTATGAGCCGCAGACCCAAGCTTATAGCGCTGGACATGGACGGCACTCTGCTGAACAGCAAAAGCGAGATGACGCCCCGCACAAAGTCTGCACTGCAAAGAGCGATAAAGAGCGGAATAAAAGTTATGATAGCAACGGGGCGCATGTATCCGTCGGCGCTGCCCTTCATTCGAGAAATAGGCACGGACTTTCCCTGCGTCTTTTACAACGGAGCCGTGGTCAGAAGACCCAACTCGGGCGAGAAACTGTATGAGCTCGGCATTGGGAAAGAATTGACCGCAGAAGTGATGAACTTCTACAAAGAGCGGGGCTGGTATCTTCAGATATATCATGAGGACAATCTCTATGTCCTGGACGGCGAAGACACCCGCGCTAAATTTTATGAAAAAATATCGGGCATACACCCCGTGAGCCTCGGAGAAAATTTTTGGAACATGAGCGTAGATTCCACGAAACTTCTCGGCATCTCAGGCAAAAACGAAGACTTTGAAAGCATGGCCAACGAGACAAAAGAGCGCTTTTCAAGCAGACTCTACACCGCAACATCGTGGGGAGCCTTCATAGAGATGGTGCACCCGAACGTCAACAAAGCAAAGGGAATCGAAATAGCCGCCAAAAGCGCAGGCATAGCAAGGGACGATATTATGGCTATAGGAGATGCCGCTAACGACAAAGAAATGATAGAATGGGCAGGAGTAGGAGTCGCTATGGGAAACGCCGCTGAAGAGCTAAAAACTTTCGCGGACGAGGTAACAGGAACAAATGACGAGGACGGCGCGGCCGCCTTGGTGGAGCGTTATCTCGATATATAGACTCAGCCTTTAGACCGGAAGAGGAGAGATTATAATGAAGGATTTTCTTGAGACCAAGCGCCCCACATTAACATTTGAAATATTCCCCCCAAAAGGCCAAAACGGCCTTGATTCCATATTCTCAACAGTAGACGCTTTGGCAAGCCTTGCGCCCGACCTCATAAGCGTAACATACGGAGCGGGCGGAACAAGCCGCGACAACACTGTGGAAATAGCTTCCGAAATACAGAACAGCTACAATATTCCCGCTGTAGCACACCTCACCTGCGTCGGCTGTACAAGAGAGCAAATGGCCGGGATACTGACCCGTCTGAAAGACAAAGGCATAAAAAACATACTTGCTCTGCGCGGAGATATCTCCGAGGAGGGCACAACTTCCGACTTCAAATATGCCTCCGACCTTATTTCATTTATAAAAGCAAGCTACGACTTCAAAATATTCGCCGCCTGCTACCCGGAAAAACACATAGAGGCATACTCTATGGACGAAGATCTGAACAGACTTCGCCAAAAAGCGGACTGCGGAGCGGACTTCCTCATATCGCAGCTATTCTTTGAAAACGAACTCTTCTACAATTTCAGAGATATGGCGCGTGCAAGGGGAATAACGATTCCCATTATTGCCGGAATCATGCCGATAACCTCGCCGGCTCAGATAACAAGAATGGTCTCGATGTGCGGCGCATCCGTACCGGACAAAGTCCAGAATATAATCAAGGCGTACGGACACAACAGCATGGCGATGAAGGAAGCGGGAATAGCCTATGCCACAGCTCAGATAGTTGACCTTCTCGCAAACGGCGTAGACGGTATACACCTATACACAATGAACCAGCCGGACATCGCTAAACGCATATCCGAGAACATAAGGGGAATACTCTACTCCCTAAGGGTAAAACGTGGCTGATACAGAAAAAATACCGCGCTATCTGCAAAACGAAGCGCGCCGCCTTCTAGGCGCCGAAACTCTCATTGAGGACGACGACTTTGCACAGAGGACAGACCTGCTCTATACAAGGCTCCGCTCGGTCTGTACGCCCAAAAGCATTTACGCAAAGACTCCCGTAACGGTCAGCGGAGACATTATAGACTTCGGCGCTTTCTCTGCAAAAAGCACATCCCTTGCACGAACTCTCGAAAACTGCACCACGGCATACCTTATGGCGGCCACGCTGGGAGCTCAGGCAGACAGACTGATAGCACGCACGGGAAAAGAGAGCATGGCGGACGCTGTTATCATAGACGCCATAGCATCGGCGATGGCGGATGCTATATGCGACAATACAGAAGTAAAGATATCGGAAGAACTCGAAAAAGACGCATATATGACAATGAGATTCAGCCCCGGCTACGGAGACCTGCCGCTTGAAACATCTTCGCACATAATCACATTTCTCGACGCGGGGCGGCGTATCGGACTTGGGACGACCGAATCATACATGCTCGTACCAATAAAATCGGTAACTGCAATAATAGGAAAATCGGACAGGCCGTGCCGCCGCGAAAGGAGCTGCGCTTCCTGTGCGGCCTCGGACTCCTGCCTTTACAGAAAGAGGGGGCTTTATTGTGGAGTTCACGAATAAAAACAGAAACGTAATGATTTTTGACGGAGCAATGGGCACAATGCTCCAGAACAGAGGTCTCAAACTCGGAGGAATACCGGAGATGCTCAACCTGACATCTCCCGACAGTATAGAATCCATCCACAGAGAATACCTCGAAGCAGGGGCGGACACCGTACTCGCAAACACCTTCGGCGCCAACAGATACAAAGCCGAAAAAGCGGGAGTAAGCCTATCCGACATCGTGACGGCGGCGGTTAAAATCGCAAAAAAAGCAGCGTCCTCATACGAAGGAAAATTCGCCGCGCTCGACATAGGCCCATGCGGAAAAGTAATGGAGCCCTCGGGCGACCTCTCCTTTGATGAAGCGGTTGAAGTATTTGCAGAGATAGTTCGAGCCGGAGACGCGGCGGGAGCGGACATGATATCCCTTGAAACATTCACGGATCTCTATGAGATAAAAGCCGCAGTAATTGCCGCGAAAGAAAACTCAAGTCTGCCGATACTCGCCACAATGAGCTTTGAGGAAAACGGAACAACCTTCTTCGGCGCAACGGTTGAATCCATGGTAATGACACTCGAAGCTCTCGGAGTAGACGCGCTCGGAGTAAACTGCTCGCTAGGCCCCAAACAGCTCGTACCCATAGTAGAAAGAATACTCGCCTCCGCCACCATTCCCGTCATCGTCCAGCCAAACGCGGGACTCCCCATCATTGTTGACGGAGAGACAAAATATGACATCACGCCAAGCGAATTTGCGTCATACATAAAAGATTTCGTAAAAGCGGGAGTCTCCATAGTGGGAGGCTGCTGCGGAACAAATCCCGAATACATAAAGATGGTCAAAACCGCACTTGAAGGGGTTAAAAGAGACGAAAGGAACAACAGGGCAAGAACCTGCATATGCTCCCCGTCAAAATCCCTATTCTTCGGAGAGGACGTCACAATAATAGGTGAACGGCTCAACCCGACAGGCAAAAAAACACTCCAAGCGGCGATAAGGGCTCATGACATGGACTTCATACTGCGCGAAGCCATACGTCAGGAAGAACAGGGAGCGCACGCTCTCGACGTCAACATGGGACTGCCCGACATAGACGAAGCGGAAACACTCTCATCCGCCGTAAAAGAACTCCAGGCAATAACCGACCTGCCATTGCAGCTAGACTCATCAAACCCTATGGCACTCGAAAGAGCGGCACGAATATACAACGGCAAACCCCTTATAAACTCCGTAAACGGCAAAAAAGAATCACTTGAAACAATCCTCCCCATAGTGAAAAAATACGGCACGGCAGTTCTCGGATTGACACTCGATGACGACGGAATTCCGGAAACTGCGGAAGCGCGCCTTGCAATAGCCGAAAAAATACTAAACGCAGCCCTGAAAATCGGCATAAAAAAAGAGGACGTGCTCATCGACTGCCTTGTCATGACAGCCTCTGCGCAGCAGAGCCAAGCGGCCGAAACGCTCAAAGCCGTGCGTCTCGTAAAAGAAAAACTCGGACTCAAAACTGTGCTCGGAGTAAGCAACGTATCATTCGGACTCCCCTCCCGCCCCATCATCAACAGAACAATGCTCGCAATGGCTCTCACTCAGGGCTTGGACGCTCCCATAATCAACCCCGGCGACGGCGGCATGTCGGAGACGATAGCGGCATACCGCGTACTAATGGGAAAAGACATAAATTCAGAAGCCTACATAGAAAAATTCTCAGCGGCATCGGAAGTCTGCAAGGCAGCCCCCTCCGAAGAAATGACTCTCTCAAACGCCATAGCCAAAGGTCTGAAAAAAGCGGCTCAGGAAGCCACGGAACGTATGCTCGCCGACAAAAAACCGCTTGAAATAATAGAGACCGAAATAGTCCCTGCGCTCGACTCGGTTGGCATCGACTACGAAAAACAGAAAATATTCCTTCCCCAGCTCATAAAATCTGCGGAAGCAGCAAAAGCCTCATTTGAGGCTCTGCAAAAAGAACTGACAAAAGAGGGCGCGGACAGCGGCAAAGAACGTAAAAAAGTAGTGTTGGCAACAGTTCACGGAGATATACACGACATAGGCAAAAACATAGTAAAAGTAATAATGGAAAACTACAACTTCGACGTAATAGACCTCGGACGTGACGTACCGCCGGAAAAAGTAGTCTCCGCGATAAAAGAGAGCGGAGCCAAAATCGCAGGCCTAAGCGCGCTCATGACGACGACAGTGGCAAGCATGAAAAAAACGATAGAACTAATAAGACAAAATTGCCCCGACACAACAGTAATAGTAGGCGGAGCCGTCCTAACAGACGCCCTAGCCGCCTACACAGGCGCTGACTTCTACGCCAAAGACGCCATGGAAACAGTAAGACTGGCGGGAAGATAGAACCGGAAGGAAGATACATAAGAGCAAAAAACCGCGTTCATGCTTAATGCAGGGACGCGGCTTTTTATTTATTGAAGGTCTGCACATAATGCAGACGGAACCCGTGATAATAGGTGAACTCTCAGCCGCGGTTACTGTCCCTCAGAACGACCTAATCCTCGGTTAAATTACATTCAGCAAACAGCCAAAATCTCTCTGCAAAAACAGGGTCTGCTAAGTTATAATTACACTGTGACCGCGCTCTTCAACAGGAATTTCTTATTGGTGTTTTTTATAAAAAAATTATTGTATTCGGCCCGGCAAGATATGAGGCGGAAGGGGTTTGAAACTACGATGAGTATTTTAAAATTAAATTTCGGCATAAGCCCGACTTACGTCGGCGCTATCCTTGCTCTTGCGGATGCTTGGAGTTTGGAGAATGGGCTGCTTAAGGGAGACTCGGCACGCTTGAGAATGGCTGCGGAGGAGTTTTCCTCATATCTCGCTGCGGTGTTTGCTGGAGAGGAAGCGGCTGTGGAATTTGGGGAGTATGGGCGGCGCGTGTTCGTCGAATTTTCTTTCTCCGGTAACAATCTTGATTTGGCTGCTCTGAACATGGTGAATATCCACGAAAAGGGGGAGAAGGAGGTGTCTGCGGATACTTCGCTGATGCTTGCCCGTCTTTCGGCGGATAATTTTACTCTTACGGCCGATGCGCGCGGAAGGTTCGCGCTTCGCGCATACGTAGAAAAAAGCTATACCTGCGAAGCGCCTCAGCCTGCATGGGGAGAGTCTGTCCGTCCCTTTGTTCTCTCTCA
>CAZBYL010000040.1:0-24507 GCA_964496275.1 uncultured Synergistaceae bacterium
GACGTATGAGAATACGCCTTCGAGGGCTCTTTCTTCGTGTTGCTTCGTTATCGGGGCGTCTCCGCCTCGATTTAGCTTGCCGGAGCTGCATATATGCCCCGCTGACTTTGCAGCGTTTGAAAGAGTCCTCTTGACGTATGAGAATACGCCTTCGAGGGCTCTTTCTTCGTGTTGCTTCGTTATCGGGACGTCTCCGCCTCGATTTAGCTTGCCGGAGCTGCGTATACGCCCTGCTGACTTTGCAGCGTTTGAAAGAGTCCTCTGGACGTATTTATATACGTTTTCTAGGGCTTTTTTGTGCTGCGTTGTTATTGTGGTTTTCTGTTTTGGGCTTGTTTTCTTATAATGTTAAATAAATATCTCTATTTTTATTTTGTCACTCGCTGTGTGAATTATTTTTCAATTTTATTAGGAATAATTTATTGAATGTAATAAAATTGCTTGTGCTGAGCTGTTGGTTCTGCTAGTATTAGAAATGTTTAATTTGTTGAAATGTTTTTTTGTCGGACTATGCTGTGTTGGGTAAGAGTATGTATCGATTGGTTTTTTACCATAAAATTGAGGACTTTTTGGAGGCGTGTCATGAGGCGTGATGGCAGAAATGTTTTTTGGTTAGTTCTCATTTCTATGGGAGTGATTACCCTACTCTCTGTACTTTATTATAGGCATGATGCTGTTGAACGTGCGTCCGCACTGACCAGTGAAAGACTCTCCGATTCGGCAAAGGAACGGAGTATCACGCTGAAGGCGAAGGTAGACGGTCAGTTTGCCGTGCTTTATACGTTTGCAGAATCTCTTTCTGCTTCAGAGTATGCCGATAAGCAGGCTATGCTTGCGCGTATGAACAGTTTGCTTCACACTTCATCCTTTTTGCACATAGGATTTGTTAAAGCGGATGGACATGGTTATCTCAATAACGGGCGCGAAGTTTACGTTGGCGATAGAGACTATTTTCGCAAGGCTATTTCAGGTCAGCGTGCGATTGAAAAAATTTTAAGCGGGAAACTTGAGAAGCAGCCCCGCTTCATAATAGCCGTGCCTCTTATAATAAACAGGCACACAGTAGGTATTATATACGGCAGCTACAATGATAGAATGCTGAGAGATCTGCTTGTGCCTAAATCTTTTGTAAACAAGGGCGCGTCTTATATCTGCGATTCAAAGGGTGAGATTATATTAGACAGTGATTCCGACGTTTATATGTTCGGCAAGGGTATGCCGCTTTACGGAATAAACAATGTATTGACGGGCTACTCCAAAACTGTGCCTAAGGGCGACGAAACTGTGAAAGAGATGAAACAAAATTTCAAAGAGGGGCGCCGCGGTGTTTATAAATTTTCAATCGACGGATTCAGCAGATATGTCGTCTATGAACCGCTTACCATAAATGATTGGTTTCTTATTAACGGTGTAGCAGGTGAGGTTGTAGACGATGCTGTGCGGAATGCTTCCGTTCTGCCGATGGTCCTATTCTGTGTAATAGTAGTTTCTATGCTGTTAATAATTCTGCTGGTTCTCAGGTGGGAATCATGTAACAGGGAGATTCTGGAGATGGAGGAGGCTCGCCTGCGGGTGAGCGAGGAGAAGTTCAGAATAGCTACGGAGCAGAGCGGGAAGCAAGTAGTCCGCTATGACATCAAAACAAAAACAGTGTATCAGGATTATGCTTCTCACTGTATTTTAGGTGCGGATGAAGCTATCGGCAATGTGCCTGAAAGCAGCATAGCAGCAGGAATTATAGAACCGGAGAGCGTGGATGAGTGGCGCAATTTCTATGCCGCAATAGCAAGGGGAGAGCACCATGGTTCGTCCGTTATCAAGATGAAACCTGCTGCGTCTGATGCTTCTTTATTTTATAAATGTGACTTTACCGTTATAAATGATAACTTGGGAAGGCCGCTGCAGGCGGTAATCTCTTTCTCTGATATTACGGAGCAGAGAAAGAGAGAGATTCGGTATGAACTTTGGCAGCAGAGTGTTTCTAAACTGCCTAAGGATAAAATTATCGTTTATGAGTATAACTTGACACATGATGTGTTGGAAAGCGTAAACGGGGAGCTTAATATATTGCCTGATATTGCTGCTGACGACACGTTTAATTTGATTACAGCAAAGTGCGCGGAGAAAAATATCTACAGGGACGATGTCGAAAACTATGTAAAGATATTAAACAGGGAGCGTCTTTTTACGGTATTTTATTCGGGGACTTTTGAGGAAACTTTCGATTTTCGTCTGGTCAGTGATAATTCAGACGGTTTCAGGTGGATACATTTAATGATTAGAATGGTGGAATCTCCGGATACTCACGATGTCAAGGCGTTTTTAATTTTTGAGGATAACCATGAGAAAAAGCTTGAAATGCTTTACAAAGAGGAGCGCATTCATGAGGATTCTTTGACCGGTGTGCTGAACCGCAGCTCTTTTGCGGAGAGGGTTGATTTGCTGATAAAAGAGTCTCCCCTGCTGCAGCACGCAGTTTTTATGATAGACCTTGATAATTTCAAGCATGTTAACGATTCTTACGGGCATCTTGCGGGAGATAAGCTGCTGATTGATATGTCTGCTTCACTGAAGGCTGTTTTGCGCTCAGGCGACCTTATCGGGCGCATAGGCGGAGATGAGTTTGTGGTTTGTCTTAAAAATATTCCGCATGACGCAGTTATCGCAAAAAAGGCCGCGTCTTTGTGCAGCCTGATGAAAATAAGGGTGGCAGAGGATTTTGTTGTATCCGGAAGTATAGGAATATCCGTCTATCCAAGAGACGGAAGCTCATTCTCGGAATTGTACAAGGCAGCCGACGTAGCTCTGTATTCGGCCAAGAACCACGGTCGTTCAAGGTACGAGTTTTATTCCGAGTCGGAGGAGAACGGCGGGATACCTCAGTGCGGAACGTGCAAAGCCGATACTGCGAGTGATGCGAAGAAAGAACGCAAACTCTGTGCTTGCGGCGGTAAAAAAATATCTGATGAAATATCTCTGTACAGCCCGGATATATCTCCTGTCTGCATGAATTGTGTCTACTCAAATGAGATTGCGAAGCAGCTTGATGCTTCCGAGCGAATTGCTCTCGTTACGTTCTGTACAGATGATAATTTTACGGTTCTCTATGCAAATAAATGTTACTATAATATTTTTAGTGACGAAGCTGAACATAGTTTTATGTCCTGTTTGAAACCGAGCAATAGAGAGCTGATCAAGGCGAAAATAACGGCTTCTGCTGCGGCAGGAGCGATTGACAGACTTTTTGAAATACCTATCGTGACACGATTTGGAGAAGAGCGTATAGCGAAGGTTTTAGGATATTCTCCCGATGGGAAAGGGGGCGTTAGTGTGACCTGTTGCATTGCCGGAGGACGAGATTCAAATGACAGAGGAGATATACTCGATAGGCAGGCTGCTATGTTCGCGGCTGTTGTTGACCATGCGTCGATTTATTATTGGGATTATGATATGCGTGCCAACACCTCTTTGCAGTGCCGGAGCCTTCAGGAAGAGATGGGAATCCCGCCTATTATAGAGAATTATCCCGAAGCATGGTTTGAATTTAAATTGATAGCCCCTGAGCAGTATGATGAGTACCGGAAGCTGCACGAGGATCTTAAGAGCGGCGCGCCTGAGGCCTCTATGGATGTGAAACTTACGAACGGCGTGTGGTATCGTGTCAAGTATACGAATACGTTTGACGAGGACGGACGGCCTCTCAAGGCCTACGGCACAGCCCAGAATATTCAGTCTCAAAGGAGTACGATAGCCCTCTTTGACAAAAATAAAGAAGAGGAAAATTCAGATTTGGTCGTTCGGGCGCAGTTGGCGTACATATTTGAGATGAGCGCGCTCGAAACTTTTGAAATAGATATAAAGGCTCATAAGCTCACTCTGTCTGTAGGGACACTTTCAAAGTACAAGCTTGATTCCGTTACACTGGAGGATGTGCCTGATTCTATGATTGCATCAGGTTTTATACACCCTGATTCGGCTCAATCCTTCAGTGACTTTTATAATGGTATATATAATGGCAAACCGGAAGGCAGCATTATAGTCAAGGCGAAGCGGATAAATGGGTCATTTGCCTTGGTGAGACTCTCCTACCGTGTGCTGTGCGATGAGAACAACGTGCCCTATAAGGCCGTCGGAATCAGCGAGGAACTTGAAAATATTGCCGATGCGCGTCTCCGTTTTGAGCAGGAGGAGAAACTTCACCTGCTGATGAAGCATGATATGGTGTTTATTTTCAGAGCGAATCTTTCTAAAGACACTGTGACCTTTGTGGAGACCAGGGACAGTGATTTTTTCAACAGGGAGTATAAGTCTTATACAGAATTATATAATGCAGCAGCAAAGTATCTGTCAAGCAAAGATGACCTGAAAGACTACAGCGGCAAATATTCGAAGAATGCTCTGATCGATGCCTATAACAGCGGCAAGGACTGGATCTATAATGAGTACAGGTTCTGTCCGGATGGAGTCAACATATTTTGGGTCTCGGCGAGTGTCCAAATACTTACAAACCCGACTAACGGCGATTTGTATTGCTTTGTCTATATCCGCAACGTGGACGACAGAAAGAAAAGAGAGCTTACTCTGCCGTTCAAGGCAGAATTTGACGCGACCTGCTCTTTCTACAACAGAAAGACGGTTAAGTCCATAGCTGACGCTACGATAAAGGGGCTGAAAAACCAAGATGCCCTTTGTGCGGCAGTTGTGTTTAAGGTTGTCAACCTTGCAGAGATAATAGAACGTCTGGGGCCTGCGTCCGTTGACAGGCTTATGCTCTCGATTAACAGAAAGGTGAGGTACACCTTTACCAACCGCTATGCAACAGCTCGTCTTGCCGACGATAGCATTGTGCTGTTCATGGACGATGTAGAGTCAGAAAAGTGGGTGCGGGATTCAATTGAGTATGTACTGCAAGTCCTTAACACTCCGTCGTTTTTTACAACAAACGCCGACCAGTATGCCGCTTATAAGGCCGGTGTTGCCATTCTTTCTGCCAGAAATGCAGATTTTGAGAGGCTAATAACGATTGCCTCATCTGCGGCAGAAAGAGCTAATCTCTTAAAGCCGTTTGTGCAGCACTACAAGGATAGTTATGAGATGGAGCATGACAACGTTGAACTGATACCTCATGCCGCGGAGGATTCCGTGTCACTCAGCGCTGCTGCTGCGGTAACTGATTCCTGTTCCGCATACCTCTTTATATCGTGTGCTGAGATATTGCTTTCAGGCAATAGCCCAAAGGATGCAATGGATGGTGTGCTCGCTAAGATAGGGGAGTACTACGGAGCGGAAAGGGCTTATATCCTTGAAGTCGACGAGAAAAATAAGGCTCTGGATAACACATACGAGTGGTGCGGAAATGGGATAACCCCTCAGATTAACGAGTTGAAGGGCGTTCCTCTTGATGCTGTGCCAAGCTTTATGAAAGCGTATCAGGAGAAGAAAGTGCTTGTAATAAAAGATCTTGCCGGACTTGTGGAAACAGAACGCAAGATTCTCGCCGATCAGAATATCCAAAGCCTCTTTGTCGTTCCGTATGTGACAAACTCTATTGTTACGGGCTTTGTCGGGGTTGACAACCCGTCTATTGGATTTGACCAGATAAACGTGCTCAGCACTCTGTCATATTTTATGATGAGCGAACTGATAAAGAGACGCAGTGACGAGCATCGTATGTACACAAGCCGTTATGATATCCTTTCCGGCGTGCTTTCAAGAAACAGTTTTGTCGAGTACGCTGCGGAGACGCACCCGGAGTCTCTTTCTTCACTGGGTGTGATGCTGGCCGACGTAAACGGGCTCAAAGACCTTAACAGCAGGTATGGCAACAGCTATGGCGACGATGTCGTAAGCGATACAGCTAAGCGACTGCGCAACTTCTTCGGTAAGGATTCGGTCTATCGTTACGGAGGCGGTATGTTCCTTGTGCTGCTTCCCGATATATCCAAAGAGAGTTTCAATAGGAACCTGACGGAAGTTCGTAACACTTTTGCACGTGTGACAAAATATGACATATCCATAGGCAGTGCGTGGAGCGATACGGTAAGCTCGCTCGACGACCTTATAGTAAAGAGCGATGAAATGCTCACAGCCGATAAACGTGAGCGCGGCGGACGTATCAAGGCAAAGAAAGAGGCGGAGAAGAGCAAAACATTGGCGGGTCTTATGGAGTATATAGAAAAAGGCTACTGTGTAGCATATCTCCAGCCCAAGGTTAGCACCGATACCATGCGTCTGTGTGGCGCCGAAGCTCTTGTCAGGATAGTTCACCCTGAGCAGGGCGTGATCCCGCCAGGACGTTTTATTCCCATTCTTGAAGAGGCCGGGCTCGTTAGATATATAGACTTCTTCATGTTTGAGGAGGTGCTCCGGATACTTAAAAGGTGGCAGGATATGGGCAGGCGTCTAATGCCGATATCATTGAACTTCTCACGCTCCACAATGCTGGAGCCCGGAATTATCGAGAATATGCTGAAAATATCGGAAAAGTACAACGTGCCGAATGAAATGGTTGAGATAGAGATTACGGAGAGTTTGGGCGACCTTGAGACCGAGACAATACAGAGGATAGGCAATAATCTGCTAAAGGCGGGCTACAGACTTTCGCTCGACGACTTCGGCGCGAAATATTCAAACCTTGCAATACTATCGTGGCTCAAGTTTTCGGTGCTCAAGCTCGATAAGAGTCTGATCGACCACGTAGTGTCAAACGAGATGAACGAGGCCATTATCTCAAGCGTAATATCTCTGTGCGAGAAGTATCACATAGAGGTTGTGGCAGAAGGAGTAGAAGCTGAGATTCAGCTCAAGAAGCTCAAAGAATTAGGCTGTGACTGCATACAGGGCTATCTCGTCAATAAACCTATACCGCTTGAGGATTTTGAAAACATATATTTAAATAAATAAGGAACTCTGTTAAAAATTGTGCATGCCGAGTGTAATTTGCGGTGTGCATGATTTTTTTCACGAGAGTTTGATTTGCCTATTGACATATAAAAGTTGCAGACTAAACTTTAACGATGAAGATACTGTAGTCGGGTAGCCCCCGAAGAGAGGAGCAGTCTATGGATAGTCCAAGTCCCAGTCCTGAACCTGTAGGGCACTTGTGTAGTTTAGGCTAGTCCGGGCTGCTTCACCGCACCCGGCGATGTTCGGGTGTGGAGATACATTTCTTATACTTCCTCACTCCCTTTTTGGATTTAGTATTTTGCACACGCTGTGTCGAGGGTCAGCTTCACGACCTTTTCGTATGTGGTTGGCGCGCATGTTCGTGATTGTTTTTTGCGAGCTGTGCATCTCGTGTCGGCGTGTGTCGCGGGAGGAAATTTTTTATGCTGAAAATTACAAAGACATTTGAAGACGGATTGCACGAACTCACCCCTGAAACAATAGAGCCGGGTGCGTGGATGAGCCTTGTCCGCCCAACGGCGGAGGAGCTGCTGCTCGTAGAGAGGGTTACGGATTCCCCGCAGGACTTTGTCCGCGCCGCTCTCGACCCCGAAGAGTCCTCGCGTATAGAAATAGAGGATAATCAGATACTCATTCTTATCAATGTGCCTGTCAACCATGAAGAATTTGGCGGTTCATATGATACGCTGCCGCTCGGCATTATCGTTACACCGGATTATATTGTCACTATTTGCCAGGAATACAACGAGATTCTGCAAAATTATACGGCAAGCCGGTACCGTTATTTCTGCACTTATAAGAGAACAAGATTTCTTTTTCAGTTCCTGTACCGTTCCGCAATGCTGTTTTTGAAAGACCTCCGTCAGATGACCAGAAAGTCGGACAAGATTGAGCAGGATTTGCGCAAGTCTATGAAAAATCAGGAGCTCTTCCAGTTGTTGGACCTTCAAAAGGGACTCACGTACTACTCGATGTCTCTGCGTTCAAACAGGGTCGTAGTCGAGAGGCTGATGCGCCTCTGTTCAAATATTCAGGTAAAACACCTTATAAAACTCCGTGAGGAGGACGAGGATTTGCTGGACGATGTTCGTGTCGAATATGACCAGTCAATAGAGATGGCTCAGATACAGACGGACGTTTTGGCGGGAATGATGGACGCGTTTGCATCTGTCATATCCAACAACCTGAACATCGTTATGAAATTTCTTGCCTCTGTCACCATAGTAATGGCAATACCTACAATGATTGCGAGCTTCTTCGGCATGAACGTGCCCGTGCCTTGGGAATCTCACCCCATGGGGTTCTATATAGTGGGTTTCTGTGCTCTATGCTCAACGATAGTGGCTACCTTCCTGCTTTGGAAGAAAAAACTGTTCTAGGAAACGGAGAACGATCCGAAGCGCTTTGGCGCACCGAGCGGGAAATAAGCGCCGCTCCGTGTTCTTATCGTAACAATTTGACGCCGACTTTATGAAAATGCGGTCTGAGCCTAGCTCGGACCGCATTTTTGCTATGAATATTTGCGTACTTCGGAGAGAGACCTTGCAAACGTACCGGGCGGCATGAGCGGAAGTGTTCCCGCCGTCAGAAAGACGCCGTCCATGTAGATATCGCTTGTGTAGTCCGTTACAGTGATTTTTATAATTTCGTCCTTGCGTCCGAGCATTATCTCATGCTCCGAGTACGGCCCGGGCCAGGGCATTCTCTGGGCTATGACCTGTGTGCCGCATATATTCCCCGCAAGAACTCCGGGGTAGCTCTCCCTGCTTGCAATCCCGCCTTTTTTGCCTTCGGCTGCCTTTGCGAGCCCCGCTGCCGTTCCGCTGGGAGCGTTTGCCATATTCTCGTGGTGTCTGTCGATGATGCTCACGTATGGGTAATGTTCCTTTACCGTTCTTATAAAGTCCTCGGCAAAGCTTATGCCGAGCCCGTAATTCGCTATCGCAGCCCACCTCAGACCATGCTTTGCGACTGCTTCGGCGTATGGTTCATACTGTGCGTCGGTCAGCCCTGTCGTGCCTATTACCACGTTGAGGCTTTGAGCAAGATATTCCTGCATATTGCTTTCAAGAGCAGGAGCCGCCGAGAAATCTATTACGATATCGGGGGATGATGCTCTGAGCCCTTCCGCCAAATTGTCGGTTGCCGCTATGCCTATCGGTGTTATTCCGGCCAAAACTCCGAGATCCGAACCCGCCTGCCTGCACCAGCCTCCGACAAGTTCAAAACCGTCATACTCACTCATACTTCGAATTATGGTTCTGCCCACATTACCGGATGCTCCTGCGACGAAAACTCTCATTTATTTTCCTCCTTTATCGTGTGGCGTATACCGATAGTATAGTGTATAGTTGGCGAAAATGAGATTGTATTTGGGGTGAGCTGTGTGAAAAATTATTTTTATTACACATTCGACGGCATAGGCAAGATAGGTGTGGGCGAAGAGAACGGAAGTATCACGGACCTTCACTTTGAGAGAGGTTCCGTCCCTTCGGGTGAACTGAATTTTTGTGAGAGCAGTCTGTTGAAATCGGCGAGCTTGCAGCTTGCGGAGTATTTTGAAGGACGCCGCCGCTCTTTTGACTTGCCTCTGGCTTTTAAAGGGACGGATTTTCAGGTTCGCTGCTGGCGCGCACTTTGCGATATTCCTTACGGAGAGACCAGAAGCTATAAGGATATAGCCGCAGCCGCAGGCAGTCCCAAAGCATGCCGCGCAGTGGGCATGGCAAATAACAGAAACCCGATAGCGATAATAGTTCCGTGTCACCGCGTTATAGGAGCGGATGGCAGCCTTGTCGGCTTCGGCGGCGGGCTTGACGTAAAAATTTTCCTTCTCGAACTGGAACGTGCAAATGCAGGTAATTGAATACGGAGCGGAGGAAATAGAATTTCTCTCCAAAAAGGATAAAAAACTGGGCAAATTTATTGAGCGGCGCGGCTTTGTCGAGCGTGAGGTGAATCCGGATGTTTTCTTCTTCCTGGTGCGCTCAATCGTCACTCAGCAGATATCCAACAAAGCAGCAGCAACTGTTGTGTGGAGAATGAGAGAAAAATTCCCTGATATTACTCCGGACATGCTCCGCAGCGTATCCGACGGAGAGCTGCAAAGCATCGGGATATCCATGAGAAAGGTGTCATACATCAAAGGTCTTTGCGATTCCGTTTGCAGCGGCGCTCTCAACTTAGATAAGCTGCACGTGATGTCTGATTCTGAAGTTGCCGATGTTCTTCTGCCTATTAAAGGTATCGGAATATGGACTGTCGAAATGACGCTCATATTCTCGCTTTGCAGACGCGACGTCGTAAGCTTCGGGGACTATGCGATAAGAAAGGGTATGATGAATCTGTACGGCATAAACGAGCTTGATAAAGCCCTGTTTGAAAAATACAGAAAACGCTACTCTCCTTACGGAACAGTAGCGTCTGTATACCTGTGGGAGGCTGCCGTAGCTTCCTTTTAAAAAAGCGGCATAACGTCGGATTCGGACACTGAGAGAGTTATAGCATCCCCCTCTTTAAGCCCTGCGGCAATGTCTTTTGAACACTCGGCTCTTATCGGGGCGTGCTCCGATTTTGGGGCTGATTCAGGTATGGCGATAACAATGGACGAGAATAAATCCTCTTTTATCGACTCTATCCTGCATGGAATATTATTTGCTCCGCCAACGGCAAACGGTCTCAGAAAATGGGCTCTTATGCCCACAAAGGCGACATTATCATCTACATGCTTGCCGCAGCGCAAAGTGCATCCCCAATCCTCCGCAAAGATTGTATTCTCGGATAGCTTGCGGGCGCGGGAGTGATTCTTGCAGCCGGAAAGTCTGGAAGATGCAAGAGTTCCGGGTGCGTCGAAAAAATCTCTTACTTTGCGAAGAGGTTCGGATTTTCCCTTATGTATCATGCAGACCCTTTTACACATGCGGAAAACCTCGTCTCTGTCGTGCGACACGTATATCGCAGTCCCCTTGAAGTTTTTCAGATGTCTTAAAAGCTCTTCGCCGAGCTGCCAGCGCAGACAACTGTCGAGAGCGGAAATCGGTTCATCGAGCATTATAACCTTAGGCGCTCCGGCAAGCATTCTCGCCAGAGCCACCCTTTGCTGCTGCCCGCCGGACAACTGGGACGGGTGGTGCTCTTCCAGCCCCTTTATGTAAAATGTTTCCATTATCGACTCAAGCTCTCTCTCTATGCAGATATCCCTTCTGAGACGCAGTACCGAGCTGATATTTTCCGCAACAGTCATATTGGGAAAGAGTGCATAATGCTGAAATAGGAGCCCTATATTTCTTTTCTGCGGAGGCAGACAAATGCCCTGTTTGGAATCAAAAAGTGTGCGCCCGTCCGCCGTGATTATTCCTTCATCCGGCTTCTCAACTCCCGCGATACACTTGAGTGTCATACTCTTGCCGCAGCCTGACGAGCCGAAAAGGGCCAAAATTTCATTCTCCGCCTCAAACTCTACGTCAAGCATAAAGCTTCCCAGCAATTTTCTTATTTTTACATATAAAGACATTTTCTTAACCTAAAAACTTTCTGTAAGTGCGTCCTGAGCCGTGCCCTTGGGTTCTCTGTACTTGTTCTCCAAAAGGTTTACGGTGATAAGGACTACAAATGAAATTGCCAGATTAACGAACACCCACTTATATGCCAGAGCGTCATTGCCCTCACGCCATAGCTGATATACGGTAGTTGAAATTGTGGCGGTTCTGCCGGGAATGTACCCCGTTATCATGCTCGTCGCTCCGTACTCGCCCAGAGCGCGCGCAAAAGCCAAAACCGTTCCTGCAAGGATACCCTGTTTGCAGTTCGGCATTATTACACGCCAAAAAATGAATGAGTCCGACATTCCGAGAGTCTGTGCGGAATAGATGAGATTCTTATCAAACGCCTCAAATGCGCCGCGTACCGTGCGGTACATGATGGGAAACGCCACAACGGATGAAGCGAATATTGCGGAGTACCATGTCATAGTCATTCTAAATCCGAACACGTCGAGAACGAATGAACCGACAGGGCTTAACGGCCCTATGGATTTGAGAAGGAAAAAGCCGACCACCGTAGGCGGAAGCACAAGCGGCAGTGTAAGCAGACAGTCAAGCGCGCCCTTTACTGCGCGCGGAGTTTTTGCTATGTAATATGCGGCAAAAATGCCCGTGAAAAAAGTTATGACAGTCGAAACAGCCGCAACTCTCAGCGAATTGTACAAAGGGAAAAAATCCATAAAACAACCGCGCCTCCATTAAAATACTGCCGACAGTTTCCTGTCGGCAGAGAATTAAAACTCAGACAGAAGAATGCTTATCTCTTTGGAATTGAAAATCCTATCTTTTTAAACACATCCGATGCGGCGTCTCCTTTGAGGTATTCGGCAAAGGCCTTTGCCGCCTCAAGATTCTTCGTACTCTTCATAACAGCAGCAGGGTACGTTATCGGCTTGTGGCTGTCTTTCGGAGCGTCGGCAACTATTTCCACCTTGGGCGATGTCGCTGCATCTGTGCTGTACACGATTCCGCAGTCCACAGCTCCCGCCGCCGTCTGAGAAAGAACTTCCTTCACGTTGCTTGCGTAAGTCACTTTGCCGCTTTTCTCAAGTGCGTCCCATAGACCCAAGTTCTTGTATATCTCAACTGAATACTGTCCTACGGGGACATCTGAATTTCCCAGAGCGATAAGGGCGACCTTATCCGTCATAACATCTTTAAAATCAGAGATTTTCTTTTTGTTGTGCCCCTTGGGGACTACCATGACGACCTTATTGGAGACGATATTAAATCTCGTGCCGTCTGCGATATACTTATCTCCCAGTCCGTTCATCTGCTTCTGTCCCGCCGATATAAACAGGTCACACTCCGCTCCCTGCTCTATCTGAGTCTTAAGAGTGCCGCTGGAATCGAAGTTGTAGACTATCTTGACATCGGGCGCTACTTTCTTATACATGTCTGCGATCTTGTTCATAGACTCTGTCATCGAAGCCGCCGCAAACACGGAAAGCTCCGTTGCCGCAAACGACTTTACCGGTGCTGATAAAACCATGGCGCAAATGAGCGCGCTCAAAAGTGCGATGTTTCTGAAAAGCTTCATAAAATCATCTCTCCCTTTCTTCGTGCGAATACCGTCTTGCGCCATATTTTAGCGTTATAAGTAATTTTATGCAACAGAGTTGCTTTTAAAATCACTTTTGTCCATGAAAAAACCCCGCCTGATTATAGACGGGTTGGGCTGTATCCTTATGCTGTTTTGATACTTGCGGCTTTTTGCAGTCCGAATTTCTCAACCGCATGTTCACGCATCTTATATTTCAGAATCTTACCTGCGACGTTCATCGGGAATTCATCCGTAAAGTCGATATACTTGGGGCACTTGTGGCGCGCCATATTTGCGCGGAAAAATGCCTTTATCTCATCCTCCGTGGCTGTCTCGTTCTCTTTCATTATGACACAGGCCACTATCTCCTCTCCGAGATCCTCGTCTGGTACGCCTATAACCTGCACGTCTTTGACCTTGGGGTGAGTGTAGAGAAATTCTTCAAGTTCCTTCGGGTAAATATTCTCTCCGCCTCGGATTATCATATCCTTAAGACGCCCTGTTATTCTGTAATTCCCCTCCGGTGTGCGGCAGGCCAGGTCTCCCGTGTGCAGCCATCCGTCCTTGTCTATTGCCGCCGCGGTTGCTTCCGGCATCTTATAGTAGCCCTTCATTATATTATAGCCGCGCGCCACGAACTCGCCGGTCTCTCCATCCGGCAGCTCAAGCCCCGTCTCCGGGTCGATTATGCGGCACTCTATTTCGGGCAGAGGCCTTCCGACCGTGCTCACGCGGGTCTCGACAGAGTCATCGGTGCAGCTCATTGTGCAGCCGGGCGAGGCCTCTGTCTGGCCATAGACAATGACGACCTCTTTCATGTGCATTGTGTCCACGACGGCCTGCATCTTCGAGATGGGGCACGGGCTTCCCGCCATTATTCCCGTTCTCATGTAAGAGAAATCCGTCTTTGCAAAATCCTCGTGTTCCATCATGGCGATAAACATTGTCGGAACTCCGTGGAAACAAGTGATTCTCTCCTGATTGATACATGCAAGAGACGCCTTGGTGGAGAAGTAGGGAAGCGGCATGAGGGATGCGCTGTGTGTCATTGCCGCCGTCATTGCAAGCACCATGCCGAAACAGTGGAACATCGGAACCTGTATCATCATTCTGTCCGCCGTCGAAAGGTCCATTCTGTCTCCGATGCACTTCCCGTTGTTCACCACATTGTAGTGTGTAAGCATTACTCCCTTGGGAAAGCCTGTCGTTCCGGACGTATACTGCATATTGCACACGTCATGAATGTCAACGGCTGCCGCCATGCGGCGCACCTCTTCGACAGGAACCATGTCTGCTCTCGCCTCGGCCTCTTCCCATGTCAGGCATCCGTCCATGCGGAAGTCTACCGTAATGATGTTGCGCAGGAAGGGAAGGCGCCTGCACCTCAAAGGTTTTCCGGCTGCCGCGTCCTTAAGTTCCGGGCAAAGTTCGTTGACTATCGCCTTATAGTTTGAGTCTCTGAACCCATCTATCATAATGAGAGTGTGAGTGTCGGATTGGCGCAGCAGATACTCAGCTTCATGAATTTTATAAGCTGTATTCACTGTAACGAGCACAGCGCCGATTTTTGTAACGGCCCAGAATGCGATATACCACTGGGGCAAATTTGTCGCCCAAATAGCGACATGGCTTCTGGGGCCGACTCCAAGTGAAATCAGCGATCGTGCAAAAGTGTCCACGTCGTCCCTGAATTGAGCGTAAGTTCTCGTGTAATCGAGTGTTGTGTACTTGAAAGCGTACTGGTCGGGAAATTCATCTACGAGCTTATCGAGCACCTGGGGAAAGGTTAAATCTATAAGCTTGTCCTTCTGCCAGATAAACTTTCCTGTGCCGCGCTTGTTGTCATAGAGACGTTTAGCCTTTGTCTGCCGCGCCGTGTCGCCGAACCTGCCCATATAGTTGCAGAAATGCAAAGCTATCAGCTCCAGATTGTCTATTTCCTCAATCCAGTGCGGTTCCCACTCAAGAGATATAAAACCGTCATAGTTGATGGAGTAGAGCGCGCGCATCATGCTCTCTAACGGCAGACTTCCCTCTCCTATCAGGCGGTACTCAACGATGCCGTCAACAATTTCGGAATCCTTCAAGTGAACGTGCTTGATATATGCGCCGAGATTCTTTACCGTGACCTCGGGTTTCTCGCCTCCTGTGCGTACAGTGTGCTGCATATCCCAAAGCGCGGCTAGGTTGTCGCTTGCGAAAGTGTCAAGAATGCCGCAAAGGTTTTTCGTATCGGAATACTCAAAAATTGTTTCTATAAGGAGTGTTACGCCATGTTTTTCAGCGGTAGGTAAAGTTTCCCTTATCACGTCAAGCACACACTCTCTCTTGGTCTCTTCCGACGCTTCGCAGTTTCTTGTCGCTATGCGCACGAAGGGTATGTGCAGGCTGCGCGCGTTGTCTATATACGTCTTTATCTCATGTACAGACGCATCTTTCTTGTCCGGATTTGAAATATCACACGACGTGTCTATACAGGGTATCCTAATACCCCTGTCCACCATATCTCTGTATGCCGCGTTGGCTGTTGCCGGGTCGAAAATCTTGCTTTTGCCGGAAAATACGGGCTCATGTATGTTATGTATCTCGATGCCCGCAAACCCGATATCACATGCCATACGGCAGAGTTCGTCCCATGTGCAGCCTGTCCAGCCGAATGTCGAAAAAGAGAGCTTCATTATCTGTGGTTCTCCTCATAGGCTATTTTGTTCAGTGCGTTCACGTATGCCCTTATGCTTGAGCCGATAATGTCTGTCGAAATTCCGTTACCCGAGTAGAGTTTACCGTCTGCTCTGAGCTTAACAAGCGTGGAGCCCATTGCCTCGCGCCCCTCCGTAACGGCCTGAATCTGGAAATCGTCCAGTTCGTAGTGGTGTCCCGTTATTTGCTCTATAGCTAAAAACGCCGCGTCTATAGGTCCGTCTCCCACTGCAAGTCCGAAGTGATCCTTGTCATCCTTCTTAAAATGAATGTTCGCTGTCGCGTTTATAATATTTCCGCTGTTGATAACAAAGCTCACAAGTTTATATGTGGGCGGAACCTGCAAAGCGACTGAGGCTATAATAGCCTCAAGCTCCTTGATGCCAACGGATTTTTTCTCGGCTACGTTTGTGAACGTCTCAAAAACCTTCGCCTGATCCTCTTCGGAAAGGTCATAGCCGAGATCCTCAGCGGCCTTGCAGACAGCGGTCATTCCGTCGTTTAAGTCAAGACGTATATTTTTTGTATGAACCATCTGTATCCCGGTATCAAAGGCGGAAGTCTTGCTCTTTTCCGACCTTGTCAGCCAGCCTATCTGACCGATAAGGCGGTGCAGCTCCGTGTCTCTCACACTGCAGGAAAATCCGGCTCTGTCGCCTCTGTTTTTTATAATATGTACTGCAGCTTCGAGCGACGGAGCCTCTTTTGACGATACGGAAACGCGTATTTCCGCCGCTCCTTCACTGATTGCGGCCACGGCGCATGCTGCCGCCATGTATAAGGAATCTGAGCACTGAACAGAGAGCGAGACATCTTTCAGGTTCGGCACCCGCCTGTACAGGTCGCTTATGAAATCCCCAAACTCGTCAGGGAACATCACTCCCGCGGAATCACAGAGAGTGACTGTTGCAGCTCCGGCAGCTATTGCAGCTTCGACTGCGGACGCCAGGAAATCCGGTTCACTGCGTGTCGCGTCCAGTGCCGCGAATTCGACGTCACAGCAAAAATCTTTGCTTTTGCGGACAAGGGTTGTCACCATGTCGAGAACTTCGGAAGGTTTTTTGTGACATATAAATTCCATCTGTACCGTAGATACGGGAATTTCCACGCACAGGCGCGCATTGGCGGCTCCGTTCACCGCACTCCACGCATCGCACACCGAATCGGCTGTAAATCCGACAGGGAGCGAAACTCTGCTGTTTTTAACTGCGGAGGCGATAGTCTTTACAAGCAGTGAATCAACCTTTACATTCGATATAGGGGCAAGCGTAATCGTGTCAAGATTAAGCCTGTCCAAAATCTTTGCTATCTCAATCATTTCTTTGAAACTGAGCGCGCTTTCCTGTGCCTTCGCATTTTCTCTCAGCGTAATATCTGTCAGCTTAACTCTCGTCATATCGCTTCATCCCTTCGAAATTGAAATAAAAAATCCCCGAGGCAAATAATGCCCCGGGGACGATTCTACTCGCGGTACCACCCTGGTTGCCGCAAAAAACATACGGCCTCTCGATTAAACACTTGACGGCGTGTCCGTAGCCCCTTAATCGCACAAGCTTTAGGGGGCTCCGCTCCGGAGCGAGACTGCCTCAAGTCACTTCAGTACCGGCTCTCACCTTCTGCCGGCTCTCTGTAACATCCATTAACATGGGCTTAACTCCATCATAGCGTTTAACAATATTTAAGACTGCATCTTTCTAATCTACATGAACAATATTCATTTGTCAATATGTAATCTATGCTTTAATTAACACTTGACAGACTCAGCTAAAAGGACGCTTGCGCATTTTTTATTAAGGTGCTACTATTGCCGGCATTAAGATATTTAAGTGTTGGGGGATTTTTTATGAAGGCAGTTCTTTCTCTTACAACCAAAAAGTATTTTTACTGGTGGTGGCTCTAGCAGCCCGCCGGTTTGCTTCTGTGTGATTACAGGGGGACTGGAAGGGTATCAATTCTTTCAGCCCTCTTTTTTTATGTATTTTGAGCCGAGAGGGGAGTTTCTGTTCCTCTCGGCTTTTTTATTTTTCGGAGGTGGTGCGGAGTTCTTATCAAAAAGTGCGGCAAGGCAGTGTATAAGCTGAGACAGCAGAGAGTCAGGACGAGTTGTTAAAAATAAGAAGAGGAGAGATTATTATGACAGAGAAGAGAAAGAGCGGAGCGGGTTTTGCGGTAAACGGTATGTACGGAGAGTTCGGAGGGGCCTATATACCGGAATTTTTGGAGCCCATTATGGACGAGGTTGCACGCGAATATGAAAAGTGTAAAAACTCTCCGGAGTTTAAGCGCGAATATCTGCGTCTGCTGAAAGAGTATGTGGGACGGCCCTCAGCGCTTACGGAATGCCGCAACCTGTCCGAGCATGTCGGCGGCGCGCGTATATTTCTGAAACGCGAGGATCTCAACCACACGGGCGCGCACAAAATAAACAACTGCATAGGACAGGCGCTTCTTGCCAAACGTATGGGGAAAAAGAAAGTGATAGCAGAAACAGGCGCCGGAATGCACGGAGTGGCTGTTGCGACAGTTGCGGCGCTTATGGGCATGGAGTGCGATGTGTACATGGGAGCCGTGGACGTCAAACGTCAGTCCCCGAATGTGCTTCGCATGAAGGCTCTGGGCGCAAACGTCATAGCTGTCGAAGACGGTCAGAAAACTCTCAAAGAGGCCGTTGATGCGGCATTCAAGGCTCTTTGCGCCGACACGTCGCTCTTTTACCTCATAGGCTCCGCCGTAGGGCCGCACCCATATCCCGAAATGGTGCAGGACTTCCAACGCATCATAGGCGAAGAGGCAAGGGAGCAAATGCTGGAAAGAACTGGAACTTTGCCCGATGCCGTATTCGCCTGTGTCGGCGGCGGAAGCAACGCAATAGGAATGTTCACCGCGTTTATAGGGGACGAATCGGTTCGCATAGTGGGAGTGGAGCCTTCCGGCAGAGGTATGGCTTACGGAGACCACGCGGCTACTCTGACAATGGGGCATCCCGGAGTTATGCACGGGTTTAAAAGCTATGTGCTGACGGACGATAAGGGAGAGCCCGCAGAGGTATATTCCATAGCTGCCGGTCTTGACTATCCTTCTGTAGGTCCGGCTCACGCAGCTCTAAAAGAGAGCGGCAGGGGGGAGTATATCTGTGCCGGCGATGACGAAGCAATCAATGCGTTTAAGCTCCTTTGCCGCACGGAGGGAATAATCCCGGCGCTTGAGAGCTCTCACGCTCTGGCCGGAGCCATGAAAACAGCGCGTACGATGAGTCCGGAGCAGATTGTGCTTGTAAACCTTTCGGGACGTGGCGACAAGGACATGGAGACGATAGAGAAGCTGGGCATCTTCGATTAAATTTAATTTTTTCCGCACCCCCGCTTTGTATATGCAAGGCGGGGGAACTTTTATGACGGCGGAGTATAAAAATTGACAATAAACTCCTATGCGTCAATAATTTACCTGCAAGATAATACTACCGAGGCGGAGAAATCCTTTGAGAATATCCTGTTTGTCTATTATGGCGGCGGCTCTCTTTATTGATCAAGTGACTAAATTCACCGCGAAAAATGCGGGAATCCCCCTGCACTTTAATACAGGCGTATCCTTTGGCATCTTCTCGGGTTCAGGCAAATTCCCTGCGGCTGTGTCGTTCGCCGTACTCATGCTCCTTTTGGCGTATATCTTTTCGGAAAAGAGCCGCATCTGCAAAGCGGAGCTGCTCTTTCTTTCTCTCACCGCGGGCGGAGCGGCAAGCAACTTAGCGGACAGACTGCTTTTGGGGCACGTTGTGGACTGGATACCACTGCCGCTCTCTTCTGTGTTTTTTGCGGGAGGGCTTATGTTTAATGCGGCCGACGCGGCAATCGGAGCGGGAGCCTTATGCGCCGCCGCCGCGCTTTTTTTACGCTGTTCGGGAAGGAAGCTTATGTAGCTTACTTGTCTCCCATGAACGGATAAGCAAAGTGTGCTGCAGGCATAAGAGTTTCCTTCACGGTGCGGACGGAGACCCATCTGAGCAAATTCAGCTCGCTTCCGGCCTTGTCGTTTGTGCCCGAGGCGCGCCCCCCTCCGAAAGGCTGAAGCGCGACACATGCCCCGGTTGGTTTGTCGTTTATGTAGAAATTTCCCGCGGCGTATTTCAGCGCCTCATTGGCCTTTCTGACGGCAGCTCTGTCCCGCGCGAAAATACTGCCTGTAAGAGCGTAGGGCGATGTTTCGTAGCAAAGTCTCAGCGTCTCCTCATATTTTTCGTCATCATAAACGTACAGTGTGAAGATGGGGCCGAAAATCTCTTCCTCCATAGACTTAAAGTGCGGGTTTGTCGTCTCGATAACAGTGGGCTGAATGAAATATCCCGTACTCTTGTCTCCCGTTCCGCCGAACACAATTTGAGCTTCGGGTGACTCTTTTGCAAAGTTTATATACTCCATGCAGTTGTCGAAAGAAGCTTCATCTATCACTGCGTTCACAAAGCAGCGGAAATCTCTCGGATCTCCGACCTTGACTTCGCTCAGCATGCCGCAGAGCAAGCCCTTGAGTTCTTCCCACCTGCTGCGCGGAATGTAGCCTCTTGAAGCTGCGGAACATTTCTGTCCCTGATACTCAAACGCCCCTCTTACAATTGCCGCAGAAACTTCCTCTGCGTCGGCCGAACTGTGCATGAAGATAAAATCTTTTCCGCCCGTCTCTCCGACGACTCTCGGGTACGACTTGTAATTTTCGAGGTTTGCCGCGACGCCCTTCCAGAGACTGTTGAATACCTGAGTCGAGCCGGTAAAGTGTATTCCCGCCAAATCTTTGCTTGCAAGAGCGCATTTGCTGCTGACGGCGCCCGAGCCGGGAATAAAATTCAGTACGCCTGCGGGAAGCCCTGCTTCCATAAAAATCTTCATCAGGCAATAGCTGGAAAGAAGAGATGTCGTAGCCGGCTTCCAAAGAACAGTATTTCCCATAAGCACAGGAGCCATCGGAAGGTTGGCTGCGATTGCCGTGAAATTGAACGGGGTGACCGCATAGACGAAGCCCTCAAGAGCCCTGTACTCCATGTAATTTATCGCGCCTGATTCCGACGAGGGCTGATCCCTGTATATGTTGCTCATAAAGTGCGCTCCGAAACGGAAATAGTCTATCGTTTCGCTTGCGGCCTCGATCTCCGCCTGCCACGCGTTTTTGCTCTGACCCATCATTGTCGCTGCGTTCAGCACATAACGGTACTTTTTGTCTATTAGCTCGGCTATCCTCATCATGATTGCCGCTCTGTCGGTACAGGGTGTTTCTGCCCATTGCCTGTGCGCTCTCATGGAAGATTCTATTGCGAGCTTCACCTCGCCCTCTCCCGCTTTATGGTATATGCCGAGTTTGTGCCCATGGCAGTGCGGCATCACGATATCGCCCACGTTTCCGGTGCGGACCTCTTTACCGTCTATAATGAGCGGAACCTCTGTAAATTGCGAACATGTTTTCTCAACAGCCTCTTTAAGCAAAGCCCTCTCCTCAGAACCGGGGGCGTAATCCCTTGAGACATTATTTGACGGTCTTGAATAGGAAAATAACAGGTTTCCCACATAAAAAACTCCCTTCTGTATTGCAACTATGTTGCGTGTATGCTGATATTAGAGCAGCGGAAATCATGAGTCAATCGCCGTGCAGCGAATTTTTTCAGGTATAAGTGATATTTTTTGGAAAATATCGGAAATCAAATGAACATAAACCAAAACAGGTGTTTCCGCGTCCGACGGAAATTTTTCTTCAAATTTTTATATTTTCAAATGGCGAGGTTAGTAATTTCTTCCTGTAAATTTTTTCGGATTAAGGGTACAATGGACATTCATGTGTGGAAATTATTTTTCCTTTTTTATATAGAGAGGGGTTTTTGTTATGAAGGTAGTTGAAGAAATTCGCGGGCTGAAAGCTTCGCGCATAAGTCCGGAGGGAATAGCCGAGCTCAGAGAGGCTTCGAGGAAGGGGCGTCTTTGGTCTGTGCTTGCAACGTCCGTTGCGCGGAGCGGGCACCCGGGCGGGGCTTTGTCGTCCATGGACATATACATGACTCTTCTGGGAGCTGCCAACGTATGTCCGAAATGCGCCGACTCCGTTGACAGAGACAGAATAGTCGTTAGCCACGGACACACCTCCGCCGGTTTTTATTCCGCCCTTGCCGCGTACGGATTTTTTGAGCCCGAAGCTATGTATGCGAACTTTCGCCGCACGGGAAGCGCCTTTCAGGGGCATGTGGAGCGCGATGTACCGGGCGTAGACTGGGGAACCGGCAATCTCGGCCAGGGTCTTGCTGCCGGAGTCGGGTTTGCTCTTGCGGCGCGTGCGCGCGGTTCGGCATCAAAAACGTGGGTTGTCATGGGCGACGGGGAGCAGGTCAAGGGACAGATTGCCGAGGCGAGAAGAATAGCCGTCAAAGAGCGTCTTTTTAACCTGACTGCGATAGTTGACTGGAATGACATACAGATAAGCGGACACCTCAATGACGTCATGCCCTCCGAAATAGCGGAACTGTGGAAGGTCGACGGATGGCATGTTATAGAGTGCGACGGTCATGCCCACGGGAAGATATACGAATCCCTGAAGGCAGCTTCGGAATATAAGGGCTGTGCCGTGGTTCTTTGCCGCACAGTTATGGGCAGAGGCGTCTCCTACATGCAGAATATACCTGACTACCACGGAAAGCCCGCTTCGGGAGAGAAGCTCGAAACTGCTCTTGCCGAACTGGGCGGAACGATGGAAATGTATGAGCACGCTCTCGAAGTACGAAAGGGCGAGCTTCCCAAAGGGCGCGAAGTGAAAGCCGATACGCCCGTCCTCGGCCTCGGAACTCCGCGCACATACACAAAGGAAGATAAAAAGGATAACCGCGGGGCGTTCGGAACGGCCCTTGCGGAGGTAGGGCAGCTTAATTACAAAAAAACTGACGCAACCCCAATCCTTGTCTTTGACTGTGACCTTGCGGGATCCGTAAAGGTTGACGGTTTTGCGAAGGTCTGCCCCGATAATTTTGTGGAGGCCGGTATTCAGGAACATGCTGTTGCCACTGCCGCCGGAGCCGCATCTGCCGCGGGCGTTGTCTCTGTATGGGCCGACTTCGGCGTGTTCGGAGCGGATGAGGTGTACAACCAGCAGAGGCTTAATGATGTAAACAGAGCGGGTACGAAAACCGTGCTGACCCATGTGGGGCTTGACGTCGGCGAAGACGGCATGACCCACCAGTGCATAGACTATGTCGGACTTTTCCGCAACACCTTCGGCTGGAAGGTAGCCGTGCCGGCAGACCCGAACCAGACAGACAGGATTACGAGATGGATGCTTGCGGAGCCCGGCAATGTGTGCCTTGCTATGGGCAGGAGCGTGCTTCCCGTGATACTTAAGGAGGACGGAACTCCGTTCTTCGGAGAGGGCTACACCTTCAGATACGGCGCGATAGACAAGATTCGTGACGGCAAAGATGCGGTAATACTTTCGATGGGCCATTTTGCCGGACGCGCCGTTGCCGCATCGGAAATGCTCGCAGCCGAAGGCATAAGCGCGAAGGTCCTTCACTGCGCGTCTCCTCTCGGAATGAAAGAGGAAGAACTCTTTGACCTCATAGGCGAGATGCCCGTGGTAACATGCGAAGACCACCATGCGGATACCGGCATCGGTTCCGTTGTTGCGATGATGGCCGTACGCGCCGGAAAGGCCGTTAAAATGGTCAGCATGGGCGTCACCCGTTATGGATTCTCCGGACCCGGCAGCGAGGTAATGGCAGACATGAAGCTTGCTCCGCGCGATATCGCGGATGCTGTCAAAGGACTGTTGAAATAGATGATACAGACAGGAGACCTTGTATTTATATGGAATCCCAAAAAAGGCGATAACTTTCTCGTCAAAGTAGACCCGGGGCAGTCGCTGGGAACTCACTTCGGACAGATAAAGCATTCCGAGCTTCTGGGACATGAATTCGGGGAGGGTGTTTACACACCGAAGGGTGAGCTTTATTACCTCCTGCGCCCGACTCTCGCGGGGTTTACCAGACGCATAAAGAGGCAGACCCAGATTGTATTTCCGAAAGATGCCGGTTTTATTTTACAGCACATGAATATTTTCCCGGGCTGCACAGTTGTCGAATGCGGAACCGGCTCGGGAAGCCTATGCTGCACTTTCGCGCACTTTGTCGGAGACGAAGGCAAGGTATGCACCTATGACAGGCGTGAGGATTTCTCGCTCCTTGCCAAGAAAAACGCCGAAAAGTGGGGCGTTGCTCACAGAATAGAATTTAACGTGAGGGATCTCGAAGAGGGATTCAAAGAGCGCAACGCGGACGCCGTGTTTCTCGATGTTCCCACTCCGTGGGATTTCATAGACAAGGCGTATGAGGCTCTTGCGCCCGGAAACCATGTGGGGATACTCGTTCCGACAACAAACCAGCTTTCGGCCACAATAGAAAAACTCCAGGAATTCGGGTTTGTAGATATCAATGCTGTCGAGATTATGCTGCGCTACTTTAAAACGGATTACAAACGCATCAGACCCGAGGATATGATGATAGGACACACAGGCTATCTTGTCTTTGCGGTAAAGACTCTCCCCCTTCCGGAACCGCCAGTTTTGAATCGGACGGAAGAGAGTGAAGAGCCATGCTCATGCGGGGACATTTGCGAGGGGAAGTAATTTATTTGGAACGTGTGAAACTCCTTTTGCATATTTGCTGCGCGCCCGACGCTACTGTGCCGTGGCCGGAGCTGATTGCCGACGGGTTTGACGTGCGCGGATTTTTCTACGGAGGCAATATTCACCCGTTCGAAGAGTATGAGAAGAGAGCGGAAGCAGTCCGCTCTCTTTCTT
>CAZBYL010000041.1:0-1795 GCA_964496275.1 uncultured Synergistaceae bacterium
GGACGGAAGTCTCTTGGTAAGCATTACTACAGCACATCATATATTGAAATGTCTCGCTCCAAACTTGCAAGAAGCCGATTATCAAAGAAAGGTTTGGATGCCGAATCATTTTGTCCCAGGTGGTGTAGGACAATCCTTTGAAGAAAAGGTTCTTTGTACTATGGATAGTCCTATTGCAAACGATATGTTTGACAATCATAAAAGTCTAAAAGATAAACCATATATTTTGGAACTCTTAGGAATTGCAGCTCATGCCTATATGGATACTTTCTCACATTATGGCTTTTCTGGTTTTGGATCTGTTTACAATCTTATAGATAATGAAAGTATCCATATTTCCACTGAGTTTAAGAACAAGGATGAGAAAAAGCGTATCGAGGATAAACTTAAAGAACGTAGAGAAGCAGACAAAGAGTTCATAAAGAATACTTTGATTGGAGTTGCAAGTTTCTTTGCAAACGAAATATCTTCTATTGGACATGGTGCAGTGCTTTCTTTTCCGGATCAGCCGTATTTACAATGGAAATTCAAGTATATTCATAATAGACCTAACAACGGAAAACATTCTGTTCGAGACAATAAAGCAGACTATATCTCTGCATTATCCAGGCTCTATGACCATTTAAAAGAATATACTGCAATAGAATATTCTGAAGAGAGAGCTATACCGTTTGATAAAAAGGCATTTGAAGCGGTTCTTTCTATTGAAGGTAATAAAGATGCAAGAACAGACGCTTGGCTAAAGTCAGGCCTTTTACCTGCAAATGCAAAGAGATATGATGCCAGGGACTGGGAGAGCGAAAAAAACAAGTTTAATCAATATGTTCCTTCTTCTGAGGCGATAAAAATGCCTGTTTATAGATTCCATCAGGCAGCAGCATACCATCGATATTATATGCTAAAAGATTTACTTCCAAAGCATGGCATTGCAGTTTATTAAAGTATAAATACATATTTGCAATATTGAGAGAGCCTCCGGGCTCTCTTTTTTATTGGGACGTTTCTCAATCGTCTACGAAAAATGTCTATTTATAGAGGAGGGAGTTCTAATGACAGTTCATGATACAAAGAATTTTAAGACTATAGAGTTTGCCTGCAAGTGTGGGCATTTTAATTGCCCACATTATGCCGTAAAACAGGAGCTTATCGATGCTCTGCAGGAGATGAGAGATCTTGCCGGTTATCCTATTTATGTGAATTCCGGTTTTCGCTGTACAAGCCATAACAAGGCCGTCGGAGGCGAGCGCAACAGCAAACACCTGTTAGGCATTGCCGCGGACATTCGTTGTGCGGAGCTTAGCCCTAAGGAGTTAAAAGCTATAGCAGAGATGGTGCCTGCATTTAGAAATGGCGGTATCGGCATCTACGACTGGGGAATTCACGTCGACACACGCGGGCATCGAGCGCGCTGGGATTATAGGGGGCTCAAATGAGTCAGCAGGAGCTGCAAGGCGCATGGGATAGCTTCTGTCGGATTATTTGTGTGATTTTTCCGCTCGCGTTGGTTTCCGGCATAGTAAGTATTTGTAATTTCTTCCAGAGGCACTGGGGCGTGGAGCCGTTTGTTTTGTCAAAGCTGTTAATTGGTATCGGCGCTGATATTGTCTACGGTTCTCTTGTAGGACTTGCGGCAATAGGATCGGGGCGCAGCTACTTTCTTGCCTTTGCTCTTGCCGGAGGCGCGGTGCATTGCGGCATTCGACGACTGGAAAATATATGTCGAAAGCTTTTATATAATAAATACGAAATAGACAGTAGGGGTAAAGATGAAGAACCTTATAAGTAAACTGTTTAT
>CAZBYL010000041.1:1805-2163 GCA_964496275.1 uncultured Synergistaceae bacterium
CCCATTGCGATTATTTACGGCGCAGTGGGCTTAGTCATTTTTATAGGAGCATGGACAACGGGTGTGGACATTCCGCCGAATGCGACACAGTTCGGTATATGGTTCGGCGGTGCTGTTTTCGCGCTTGCAACCGGCAAGAGCGTTTATGAGGGGAAGAGAAAGAGGTGTGAAAGTGAAGAGCAGCATCTTGAAAAGAGCGAAGGAGAGCCCCTTTAAGTGGTGGCTTGTATTATTCGCTATAATAATAATTATGTTTCTGTATTGCACGTACTCCAAACGGAGTAATAAATCCGTTCCGAGTGTGTCCGTCCCCGAAGCAGTGGCAACGGAGCATGCAACATCTGTTGTCATGGACAGA
>CAZBYL010000041.1:2173-23726 GCA_964496275.1 uncultured Synergistaceae bacterium
GGAACAACATCCTGGGCAAGTACAGGGAATATAAAACTAAGACCGGCGGGCTTCCGCCTGAATGAGGCGGCTTATGTCGTGCCGGTTGCTGATGGGCGTGATACTGTTGAGTTAATAGAGTCGCAGGCGGCGGAGATAGAAATACTGGACGCGTATATTGTCTCACAGGATGCCGAACTTGAAAAACTGGATATAGACATCGTTCGTCTAAAAGACAGTATATCGGCTGAGCGTTCTGCATGGGCTTCTCGCAACCAAGAACTTACGCGTGAAAACAAACGTTTGCAATTTCCCTGGTCGATAGGATTTTTTGGTGGATATGACGTACTCCATAGGGAAATTGCTGTTGGGCTAGGAATTTGTTTTTCAGTGATTAAATTTTAATTTGGCACTATAAATGGCACTATAAAAAATATATATGTCTGTTGAAATAAGTTATACAGTTATATATACAAAAAATTCGATTCTTGATGGGCCCACCATCAAAAATTCACCCCACTTTTAGGTGGGGTTTTTTTATACCCTTTCTCAAATCAGTTTCGTGATTTTTACGTTTTTCGTAAGCGTAGAATATTTCAGCTACTCTTCATATTTTGTTGCTGTGAGTGCCAATTTGCCGAATATTCATTTATGATATAATTCCGATGGTATTAGCCACAGTTAAAGTCACCGGCCGAGCGGTCGGTTTTTTGTTTGCATATATTTTGCCAAGAGGTGTTCCGAATGTCGGATTCGTTGATAGACTCATTAAACCCCAAACAGAAAGATGCCGTGCTTTTCTGTGACGGGCACGAACTTGTTCTAGCAGGTGCCGGAAGCGGAAAGACTAAGGTTCTGACTACCAAAATTGCTTATTTAATACGTGAAAAGGGTATTCCTCCACGGCGCATTTTGGCTCTTACTTTTACAAATAAAGCGGCAAAAGAGATGAAAAACAGAGTTGAACTTCTTCTGGATTCCAATTTGGGGGGGATGGAAGTATCAACTTTTCATGCCTACGGTCTGCGTTTCCTTCACAGATATTCGGAAGCTCTGGAAGCACTCGGATATCCACGCTCTTTTGTTATATTTGACCGCAGCGATGTAAAGGGTATTGTGAAGAAACTTCTTACGAGGTTGGACGTAGACCCTAAAATAATGGACATCAGCGGAGCCATAGAGCTTATTTCAAGAGCTAAAACGGAATCGAATCCAGTGACAAGGGAGCCCAATATTGAGTATAAGTGGAGCAAATTATACGATGAATACAAAAAAAGTTTGCTGGAATGCGGTGCGCTTGATTTTGATGACCTTATGATACTGCCGCTTCATATTATCGCAAAGAATAAAGATGTACGCGAAAGGGAGCGCGCCAGACTGGATTGGATTCTTGTAGATGAATATCAGGACGTTAACAAGCCACAGTACCTTCTGCTGCGCTGTTTGGTTGATTCGGGGCGTAACATAATGGTTGTAGGCGATCCTGACCAGTCTATCTATGGTTGGCGCGGCGCCGATATGTCCATGATAATGAACTTTGAGAATGACTTCAAAAATGCCCATGTTGTGGTCTTAGACCAGAACTATCGCTCATCAGGCAATATTTTGGACGGAGCAAACGGTGTTATCAAGAATAACAGCGAACGCCGACCGAAAAATCTTTGGACTGCATCAGAGAGGGGAAAGCTGATAAAGGTCTACAGGGCAAAGACAGACATGGACGAGTCATCTTGGATAGCGAAGAATATAGACAGACTCCACGATGACGGTTATCACTACGGAGAAATGGCTATTCTCTACAGGATGAATGCCTTAAGCCGCGGTTTGGAACAGTCCTTGCTGGAACGTGGTATCCCTTACAGGGTAATTCGCGGGCTGGCCTTCTACGAACGCGCGGAGGTCAAGGACGTGCTTTCAATGATGCGGCTTGCCGTGAATCCCAAAGACACATTGTCGCTCACCAGGGTGGCGAACATACCTGTACGCGGAGTAGGGAAGAAGAGTGTTGAGCTGCTTGCCGCGCAGATAGCAAAAATGGAAGGTCTCGACGCGGAATCAGTGTGGGGCGAGCTTGCCTCTACAGGCGGCGGGTTGAAGGGAAAGTCGAGTGAAGGTGCAAAGAAGCTTGCTTCCGACATGCTGGGTATACTTGATAATGCGTCTGATGTTCGGCTTGTGGTCGAGGGTATTTTATATGCGCATGGCTATGAAGAGCATCTGAAGGCGAACTATGCCGATGATTGGGAAGAGAGGGTTGAAAACGTATTGGAAATTCTCTCTCTTGTTCCCGAGGACGGAAATGTGGAGCAAATACTGACAGAAATACCGCTGTTTACTGATCAGGATACATCGGAAGAAATTTTAGACAGTGTAAACATGTTGACGCTGCACGCGGCAAAGGGGTTGGAATTCCCGATAGTTTTTCTTGTAGGTATGGAAGAGGGTATATTCCCAAGTGCGCGTTCTGTAGGAGGGGAGAGTGACATGTCTGAAGAACGCCGCCTGTGCTATGTAGGTATGACAAGAGCAAAGGAAAGGCTTTTCATGACAGGATCCGCAAGCAGACTCCTTTTTGGCGGAATACAACGCAACACGACATCTCGCTTTATCGGTGAAATACCGACGGACTGCAAAGAAATTCAGGATGAAACACATGGAGGCGGATATCATGCTGACAGTAGGGCTAACGGGAGACGTTGGCGCTGGTAAGAGCACTTTATGCCGAGTATTTGCCGCGATGGGGGCAAAAATACTGGATGCCGATAGCGTAGCACGCGACATGTGGCGCTGCGGTGATGTACAGCGACAGGCCGAAGCTCGCTGGGGTGCCGGTTTCTTCAAAGGAGAATGGAAAAATGTTCTTTCCAAAATAGCGGATAAAATATTCTCTTCCGAAGAAGAATATAAATTCGCGTCCTCTCTCCTACATTCCGCAACGATGAACGAACTAAAAACACTTGCCGAGAGCTCGGCATCAGATCTGACTATCGTTGAGATTCCGCTGCTTTATGAGTGCGGTGTTCCTGGTTGGATAGACGGCGTCATATATGCTGCCGCTCCTTTGGAGAAGAGAGTAGAGCGCAACGCATCAAGGAATTGGAATAAGAGCGAGATACTGCGCAGGGAAGCAAAACTCATGCCGAGAGAAGAAAAAATCCGCCGTGCCGATTGGTTCCTTGAGAACACCGGCACAGCGGACGAGTGGGAAGCAAAGGCCAGGGAATTGTGCGGAATTCTTTTAATAAAATCTAAAGCATGACGCTAAATTCTCTCTTTATTATAGCCCGCTTTTTCAGGCAGTAAAACAGCACTGCTCCTATGAGTGTGCCTGGAATACTGCTCGCAAGAAATGAAACTGACAGGAATGCAAAACCGATACTCTTGCCGATAAATGGGGCAATCACAATTGAGCTTACCCACGCCCCGACTATGCCCGTGCCTATCGGTTCCGCCAACGCTGCGGCAAGTCTGTGTTTTTCACTCAAGTATCTTGCCGCCATCCCTACAAAAAAAGCTCCGAACATACTGCCGGGAAAGGCAAAAAGACTGCCTGTCCCCATAATGTTTCTTATAAGGCTTGTTGTGAAAGCAGACCCCAGAGCCCAAAACGGCCCTAGCATAATTCCGGCCATAACATTTATCGCATGCTGGAACGGAAAACATTTTGTAGGTCCTATAGGAATTGATATTACGGACAGGACAACTCCCGCAGCCGCAAACCCGCCCGCCAAAACAGCTTTTCTGAACAAAATACTCTTGTTGTTTCCTACCATTTTCTTACTCCTCCCAACATAACAAAAACCGCCCCTTAATAAAGAGCGGCGACAGTCTGCAACTATGTCCTCACTCCCTCCGCCGGTACTAACCGGATCAGGTCTGGGGTCGAAGATACTCTCTTCCTCTCAGCATTCAGGATAATTATCCCTGTGCTCCCCCGGAGATGATTTCTTAAAACACAGAGATTATCCTTGCATCATGCGACTGTGTCAAGTTCCCATTTCTTTCTGGTGTATAATTGCAAAAGCGCGAAAGCAAGGAGATATATGAATGAAAAGAGAACTTATAATTCCAAACTTGAAAATAGAAACGTCTCTTCCGCAGGATATCTGCTTGATGGTGCTCGGCGGCAGGGCTCCCGAGCCAGAATGGCTAAAGTCAATTACATTCAACACAAAGATTTGGGCGGTAGACAGCGGGCTTGATTCTTGTTTCAAAGCAGGGTTGACACCTGACCGGCTTATCGGAGACGGAGACAGTGCTTCTGCATCATCGTGGCAGAGAGCGGAAGATATGCGTATTCCAATATCAAAATTCGACAAAGAGAAAGATTTTACGGATTTCCAGTTGGCACTGGACATATTAGTAAAATCTGAAATCAGGCAAAACGGGGTATTTATAACAGGCTGTTTCGGCGGACGCTTTGACCACCTTTGGAGCACCGTAGTCTCATTCCTTGCATCAAACGCAGCATATAAGCCTATAGGTGCCGCGGATGAACTGGAGGGGCTTATATTTCTGGAGGGCGAGGCATCGGCTGTTTTGACATTTTCAGAAACACCCGAGGCTGTTTCTGTCATACCTTTCACAAAACAGTGCACCGGAATATCAATGGACGGAGTTCGATGGCCGTTAAACAGAGCCTTACTTGAATATAATATGCCATATAGTATAAGCAACAGAACGGAATCTTCAAATATAATCAATTTTAGTGTAGAATCAGGAATTGTCGGTGTCTATTGGAAATGGCGCTGATGCCCGGTTTATTATTTTGCCGAAATTGACAGGCGGCCTCTGAGCATTTTTTATGACAGATTAGAACAAGCGATATGTTAGAATACTGTTCGTATTATTTAAAAATTAAGGATGTGGTATTTCGATGATATTTGGTGGAGGAGACATCGCCGGACGTCTTGCAGAAATTTTACTCAGTCTGCCCGCAGTGCTTTGGGCAATTACCTTTCATGAATTCTGCCACGGATATGCGGCAATGAAGCTTGGGGACCCCACGGCGGAAAGAGACGGAAGGCTCAGCCTAAACCCTCTGCACCATCTGGATCCCGTAGGTGCGCTTTGTCTTTTACTTTTTAGATTCGGCTGGGCAAAACCTGTTCCCATTAACCCGAGCTACTTTAAGCACCCAAGACGAGATACGGTAATTGTCAGCCTTGCAGGAGCGGCAGGCAATATAGTGACTGCGTTTGTCTGTGCACAATTCGTAAAATTTTTCCCGTCCCTCTTTATGAGCTACGGAGCGCAGCAATTTATCCTGATAATGATATACATGAATGTGGGGCTTGCCGCCTTTAACCTTCTTCCCATACCTCCCCTCGACGGTTCTCGTGTGCTCTACGTTTTCCTGCCCTACAAATGGATGAACGTCTACTACACGCTCGAACGTTACGGCATGTTCGTACTCCTGGGGCTTATGATGCTTGGTGTGCTGCCCATGCTCATGAACCCTTTTACACGCCTGATACTGGGCGTTATACTATAGTGTGCGGCATGAAAATCTTACTTTCAAACGATGACGGGATATACTCTCCCGGAATACAGACTATGGGTGCCAGACTGGTCTCGGCCGGACATGATGTGCTTGCCGTGGCTCCCGACAGAGAACGCAGCGCACATGGACATGCAATGACTCTTGACAGACCGGTGCGTCTTAAAAAGGCAGAGAACGGACTTCTGTGTAAAAATTTCTCGGCGTATGCGTGCGACGGAACTCCCACAGATTGCGTCATAATGGGTTTTGATGTGCTCAAATTTAATCCCGACATGGTTGTCTCGGGCATAAATCAGGGCCCTAACTTGGGAGATGACATTACATACTCTGGAACTGTCTGTGCGGCAATGGAAGGTCTGATATTCGGTGTTCCTTCGATTGCGGTTTCGCTGGTATCCGGCTCCAAAGACCCTATTAAGCACAACGATACGGCAGCAGATGTTGTGCTTGCTCTTATCGACTGGACTTTGGAGAACTCCGTGAATAACGACGTTCTGTTTAACATCAATGTCCCAAACGTGCCCTCTAAAGATCTTGGCGGAATATCGCTTACAAAAAAGGGCTGCAGACGCTATAGAGATAAAATTCGCGTTGTTAAGTCTCCGGACGGAAGCGATGTCTATTGGATAGGCGGGGAAATAGAGGACATAATAGAGGATGGTACAGACGTGACCGCCATAGGTATGAAGATGGCGTCAGTAACTCCGATACACCTTGATATGACCTGCTTTGAAGCGTACAATACCCTAAAAAATGAGGACATGGAGGGCTTCTTGGGAAGGAAACTTCAAATTTCTAAAAGATAGAACTTGCAAAAGAAGCCGGTTACTGATAAAATTCTCTCCATTGCATAGTACCGACCTTTGGAACGTGTCAGGGTGGCGGAACTGGTAGACGCGCTAGATTCAGGATCTAGTGAGCTAACGCTCATAGGGGTTCAATTCCCCTCCTTGACACCAATTTTGACTAAATTTGCACCCTATAAGGGTGCTTTTTTTGTTTTTTATGTACATAAATTTTACAAGATGTTTTTGCGATTGAATTGTATTTCGATTAAGGTTACTAATATGTATGTTGTGTATTTATTTATTTTTATGCTAAAATAACACCAATGTTCTATATCTTTGCAATATTTGGGTTCTTTATTTTTAACATGGGACAAAGTAATATCAGCTTAAATTTAAAAACTTAAGGAGGCTGTTTCAATGAAAAAGATATTTGCCGTATTTATTTTTGCACTGCTCTGTACACCTGCATCTGCAGGTACAATTAAATTGTCAAGCACGATTGGCCCTGTTGATGCCGGGATTGTCCCGTTACTTGCCGCTACATACAAACAGAAGGCAGGTACTGATTTTGTCATAGAAAAGGCCGGAACAAGTGCGACTCTCAACAAAGCAAAGACAGGAAACTTCGACCTAGTTATTGTACACGCCCGTGCTCTTGAAGATCAGTTTATCGCAGAGGGCTACGGACGTAACAGACGTGATGTTATGTATAATGACTTTGTGATATTGGGGCCGGAAAGTGATCCTGCCGGTGTAAAAGGGATGAAATCCGCTCCTGAAGCCCTAAAGAAAATAGCGGCAGCAAAGGCTCCCTTTATCAGTAGAGGAGATATGTCAGGTACGCATGTGGCAGAGCTGAAAGTTTGGAAAGCCTCAGGCGTAGCTCCAGATGCGGAACGTGACGAGTGGTATACTGTTTTCTCGTTAGGTCACCTGGGCAATGGACCTACAACTGTTTTTACAAACAAGCGTCAGGCATACACCATTATGGACAGAGCGACATATCTGACGAAAAAGAAGGGGCTTACAATAGTGCCTCTTGTAGAGGGAGACCCTATTTTACTGAACTTAATTGCCGCTATTGAAGTCAACCCGCAAAAATTTCCTCAGGTCAACAATGCAGACACAGTTAAATTTGTCGACTGGCTATGCGGAGATGAGGCACAGGCAATAATAAAAGATTTTAAAGTACAGCAGTACGGTGAGCCTCTCTTCTTCCCAAACTCTGATGCGTGGAATGCGAAACACAAGAAATAAATGTTCATAATTACTTGTGCAGTTGTCTTTATGTTGTCAATGACCGTTATTTATGAACGTGATTAGGTTTTTTGTATAACGTTATAAGATAAGCAAAGGGTCAGGCATATATGCCTGACCCTTTGCTTATCTTATCTGTGTGCAGATTCAGTGTTGAGGTAAAGAGGTTATGCCTTTCTGTATCCGCACTTGGGGCATACGCCGTTTTTATCCAGTGCTATACCGCAGAGTGGGCAGCGATCCATGCTGGCTTTGGGTGCGTATTCTTCTGAGGCTGCATTAACACCGCTGGTAAATGTGAGTTTGACAATGTTAAGTTTGTCTTTAAGTAGGTCATAAACAATCTTAATCATTCCTTCAACGGTCATAGTTTCTTTTGTGACAACGAGCCTACACTCCGGATATGCTGTCGCTAGTTCTGTTTTGAAGGCTTCGCCTTTCATTGTATTGCTGGGTGCTCCGTTTCTGATACCCTGCTTTTCGTAGACATCCAAGATTGCGGGGAGCAATGGATCATCTTCTCTAAGAACCAGGGCATGGTCAAAGTTCTTTAGAATGTTCCATGCTGTTTTTTGAATTTCGTTGCATGGAAAGACCATGTTTACTCCAGGATTGACAGAGTCTTCTACTTCTATCGTCAATATTCCTGTATGTCCGTGAAGATACTGCGCTTCTCCTTTGAACCCATAGAAACGGTGTGCGTATTGCAGATCAAGTTTTGTTATGCTTTTCATTGTAATATCTCCTTTTTATTTGTTATTTACGGGGGTTAGCGCCGTATACGCATCTGATTTTTCTTCCCTGGATTTGTCCGCCTTGATATTTTTACACTTACTGCATAAGCCGCTAAGTCTAAGCTCGACATGACGTACCTCACCACAAGGTGAGTCTGTGAAGGTAATGGCCGCTTCGGGGAAGTCGAAGTCGGTAATTTCTCCGCATAGCTCACATATAAAATGTCCCTGTGGTTCTGTCCTGCTATCGTATCGTGCCATGTCGAGGTGATCTAGTCTTTGTATGATGCCGCGACCGGCGAATTCATTAAGTATCCGGTATACACTTTCTCTCGTTACAGCCGGCAATTTTTGTTTTACATGTACCCACACATTGTCAACGCTTGGATGCGCATAGTTATTGTGTATGTACTCATAGACAGCCGCGCGCTGCGATGTGCACTTCCATCCGTTATGCCGACAAATTGATTGAAATTCATCATACATTTTCTGATTCATCTTAGATCACCCAAATATTTGATGATAGATTTAGTATGTAAGTAACTATAATAGTTATTTAAAATAATGTCAAGGGGGTAGAGAGGGGTATTTAAGATTGATTTCTCAGCGAGCATACGCCGTCATTATGTTTTGTATTCGCGAGAAATTTGCCGTCTTTTGCAGAACTTAACGCGGCCTCAGATGATTTCCAACCCGCGTCTACTTTGGCAATTAACAAGAAAATTTTATAGATAATTTATTTGCTTGACTCTTGTGCATTTTTTTATTAGAATGTCACTCGTTGCTTAGACACAATATTTGTGTGGGATTCTGTATGGACAGAACGTCGGAGGGCGCTGTTGTATTCCGTGCGGTGTTCTTTGCAGCTGGGCATTAAATGTATCAGGTTGGTGATTTCACTGGCTGAGGACCCAACGATGTTCTAAGTAAAACATCGGTTTTTGGCGAATAATCTTGTTTTTTATAAAACAGGCGACACCTGTCTATTGACAGTTGTCGCTTTTTTGCTATAATTCCCATTTGTACAAATGTACATTCTCATCAAATTTATAATCAGGGAGGATGCTCCCATGCAGGTAAGAACACCATCAGGCAGAGCATTTGAACGGCGCGTAGTTTTTGGAAAAGGGAAAAATATTATTGAGCTTCCCGATCTGGTTGAAGTGCAGCGTAACTCGTATTCCTGGTTTTTTCAGGCAGATGTGGAACAGCGCGCTTCGCACGGCATTCAGGAGCTCTTTGATGAAATTTTCCCTATTGAGAGCTATGACGGCTCGTTCGCACTTGAGTTCGTCAGATATTATGTTGACCCGGAAGCCATAAGTCTGGATGAGGCACGTAGCAGGGACCTTACATGGTCGAGACCGCTCCGTGCGACTATTCGGCTGGTAAACAGGAAAACAGGCGAAATTAAGGAAGAAGAGATTTATCTTGGCGATTTTCCCGCAATGACCGAAAGGGGAACTTTTATAATTAATGGCACAGAACGTGTCGTAGTCAATCAGCTCGCCAGATCCGCCGGAGTGTATTTCGGAGCGGAACTTGGTATTCCGGGGCAGGAGTCTTACATGGCCAAGCTTATTCCTGACCGAGGTGCTTGGATTGAATTTGACTTGGCTCCCGACGGCGTTATGTCGGTGAAAATTGATAACAGAAAAAAAATTCCTGTAACTATGATGCTTAGGGCTTTCGGGATTCAGACTACTGAAGAAATGCTTAGCCTTTTTGGAGCCAAGGAGGTTGAGGTTGATTTAGATGATTCCGCTGTCGTCGGTATGCTCCTAGCGGAGGAAATTGTCGTAGAAGGTAATAGCGGTGTTGTCGAAATACCCAAAAATACTTACCTTATCCCAGAACATTGTTCCACTCTGAGAGATAGAGGCCGTACTAAAATTTGGGTGTGGGATGTTGATCCGGCTTTGGCTGTCACAATTAGGGATGAGAGGGGTATTGATACCCCTGACGCATCCATAATAGAACTTTTTAAAAGGCTTCGCCCGAACGAGCCTGCCCGTATGGAGAATGCCAGAGAGTATATAACCAGTTTGTTCTTTGACCAGCGCAGGTACAATCTTGGCAGAGTCGGGCGCTATAAGATAAATAGGCGCCTTTCGTTGGATCTCCCTGGTACGGAAAGATTGCTTACCATCACTGATATAGTTTGTATTATAAAGGGTCTTATGAATCTTCGTGACGGCGAGGAGCATGTTGACGATATTGACCACCTCGGCAATCGCAGGGTTCGTGCAGTAGGTGAGCTCTTGCAGAATCAAGTTCGTATAGGCCTTCTTCGCATGGAGAGGATTGCTCGTGAGCGTATGACAACGACTCCGGATTTGGCGACTGCAATGGCCAAAGACCTGATTAATGTTCGACCCATATCAGCGGCTCTGCGGGAGTTTTTTGGTTCAGGTCAGTTGTCACAGTTTATGGATCAGACAAATCCTCTTGCCGAACTCACACACAGAAGACGTCTTTCAGCACTTGGTCCCGGCGGTTTGAGCCGCGAGCGTGCCGGATTTGAAGCTCGCGACGTTCACCATACCCACTACGGACGTGTCTGCCCTATAGAAACACCCGAAGGTCCCAATATCGGGCTTGTTACATCTCTTGCTACATTTGCGAGAATTAACGAATACGGGTTCTTGGTATGTCCGAGACGGAGGGTTGTAGATGGTCGGGTAACTGATGAAATCGTATATCTCTCGGCGGATGACGAGGACGAATTCTATGTGGGACGTGCAGATACTCCGATGGACAGTGACGGCAATGTCCTTCCTACTGGTACAGGCAACGGTATATACGTTAGACATCATGATAATACAATAGAGATAACTCCTGATCAGCTCGATTATATGGATATTTCTCCAAAACAGATAGTATCCATATCAACCGCGCTTATACCGTTTTTGGAGCATGATGATGCTAACCGTGCGCTTATGGGATCAAACATGCAGCGACAGGCTGTCCCGTTGGTATTTCCTGATTCTCCGATAGTTGGCACCGGTATAGAACATCGTATTGCAAAGGACTCAGGTTCCTGTGTCGTTTCCCGCAGAGCGGGCGTTGTTTCGTTTGTTGATGCAGATAAGATAGAAATTACCGCCGACTCCGATGGTACCCTTGATGTCTATCGTATGCCTAAGTTCAGGCGCTCAAACCAGGGTACGGTTATTCACCAGAAGCCTATTGTCTGCCACGGCCAGCATGTTGAAGCAAGCGAGGTAATTGGTGACGGACAGGCTTGCGACGAAGGAGAGCTTGCTCTCGGACGCAATGTTGTGGTTGCATTCGTTTCATGGGAAGGCTACAACTTTGAAGACGCTATTTTGCTTAGTCAAAAGCTTGTAAAAGAGGATTTCTACACATCTATACACATTGAGGAATACGAGGTAGAAGCACGCGATACTAAACTTGGGCCGGAAGAGATTTCACGCGATATCCCTAATGTTGGCGAAGATGCGCTCAAAAATCTTGATGAGAACGGCATTGTCAGAGTTGGCGCGGAAGTGAAAGCCGGCGATATTCTTGTAGGTAAAGTCACTCCAAAGGGTGAGTCAGACCAGTCCCCCGAAGAAAAGCTTTTGCGCGCTATTTTCGGAGAAAAAGCTCGTGAGGTGCGGGATACCTGCCTCAGGGTTCCTCATGGCGAGGGTGGCAAGGTAGTGGAAATAAAACGCCTGAGCCGCGAGAAGAACAGTGAAGATTTGAGCCCCGGTGTCAACGAGGTTGTGAAGGTTTATGTCGCCCAGTTCCGTAAGATAACCGAAGGAGACAAGATGGCCGGACGTCACGGAAATAAGGGTGTTGTTTCGAGGATTATGGCCGAAGAGGATATGCCCTACCTTTCCGACGGCACTCCGGTTGATGTAGTTCTCAACCCACTCGGTGTTCCGAGCCGAATGAATTTGGGGCAGGTTCTTGAGACGATGATGGGTTTTGTTGCTCTCCAGAACGGCTGGAAAGTTGTAACGCCAGTATTTGAATCTGCCACAGGCGAGGATCTTGCTCCCCATGTCAAAAAAATTCAGGAGACAAAGTATCCTGAAATGAGGGATGACTGCAAGATAACTCTCTACGACGGACGTACCGGTGAACCTATGGCTAACAAGGTTACAGTCGGCGTTATGTATATGCTGAAGCTGATACACCTTGTTGACGACAAAATTCACGCACGTTCCATAGGACCGTACAGCTTAATTACTCAGCAGCCTCTCGGCGGTAAGACTCAGTTCGGAGGCCAGCGTTTCGGAGAAATGGAAGTCTGGGCTCTTGAGGGGTATGGAGCTGCTCACATGCTTCAGGAGATGCTTACTGTTAAGTCCGACGATATCAGAGGGCGTCTTAAGACGTACGAACGTATTGTAAAGGGCGAAAATCTTGCAAAGCCCGGTGTTCCTGAGAGCTTTAGAGTCCTTATAAAGGAACTTCAGGGACTTGGCCTTGATGTAGAAATAAAGTATTCTGACGGTTCTTTCGGAGAGCTTGTGTTGAATGAAGAAGAAGAGGAAGGCGGTAAGGGAGGAAAGCATGTTTCCTTCAAGCCGGACTCAACTGTTGACGATATTGATGCCGTGTTTACGAGCATCAGTAACAAAACGGTCAGCGACTCGGAGCTCTTCCACGAAAGTGCGGTTGAGTACAGTGGCATAGAGCTTCATGAAACAGACGAAGAGAGCGAGGCCGCATTCCTCTCTGCGGATGATAATAATCTCTTTAGCGATACCGAGCCTAAAAAAGGCGGGCAGGGGGATGAAATTTAATGGCTAACACAAATCGCGAAATTACAGGAGTAAGGATGAGGCTTTCTTCGCCTGAGAGAGTACGAGAACTTTCCAGCGGAGAGGTCAAGAAACCTGAAACTATAAACTACAGAACCCTGCGTCCTGAGAAAGACGGGCTTTTCTGCGAGCGTATCTTTGGCCCCATAAGAAGTTATGAATGTAGTTGTGGAAAATATAAGAGAAGTGGTCCTAAATTCCGCGGAGTTGTTTGCGATCGCTGTGGTGTTGAAGTCACGGATAATCGTGTGCGCCGTGAGAGAATGGGGCACATTGAGCTTGCCGCTCCTGTTGTGCATATATGGTATCTTCGTGGTATACCAAGCCGCCTTAGCCTTCTTCTCGGAACATCAACAAAGGAACTGGAAAGGGTTGTATATTTTGCTCCGACTCGTCGTACCGAGAAGGTGTATAAGGTTGTTAATGAAGGACGTAGAATTGACCTTGCTCGACGCGGTACACTACTATCTTCTTCGGAGGAGCGCATTCATCGCAGCTATGATCCCAAGTTCAAGGCGGAGGCAGTATTTCGAATACTTAAGGTAGACGATATTCCTGTAGACGAGGGCGATGTAATTCCATCCAGCCAAGTTAGCAAGCTTAGATCTGATTTTGGCGACGAACTGTTCAAAGTAGAGCCAGCTTTTAAAATTTATAGAGAAGAGGACGAAGAACAGGGGAGCAACATGATAGTTGCTGAATCAAAAGTCAAATCAGTGCTTGACAGTGACAGCTCCTTAAAATCTATTCGTACCGTAATAAACAATCAGGATGCGTATGTGGTGACATCCGTTGTGCATCTGCCATTTGCAAAAAACGATGTCCTTACTGAGTCCGAGTACAAGTTGTTTGATCAGAAATATCCCGGTCGTTTTCAGATGGCTGCGGAAGCAGAGTCTGAAACGGTTGAAGAACCGTGCTACATAGTCATCGACGGCGGAGATTCACCGTTTGTTCGTTCTGATGTTATAACCGAACGTGAAAAACGTATCTGCGCCGCGTATAGCAAGGACTTTTTGGCGGGAATAGGTGCAGAAGGAGTCTTTACTCTCCTTGGGCGGCTTGACATCAGCGAACTTGTAACATCGCTGCGTGAAGAAATTGCTGAGTGTTCGGGACAGAAAAAACGCAAGCTTATAAAGAGACTCCAAGTGGCCGAAGATTTCCGTAAGAGCGAAAGCCTTCCGGAATGGATGGTGCTTTCTGTCCTTCCTGTAATTCCGCCTGATCTGCGCCCCATGGTGCAGCTTGACGGAGGACGTTTTGCAACGTCAGACTTGAACGACCTATACAGGAGAGTTATAAACCGCAACAACCGCCTTCGTAAACTTCAGGAGCTTAAGGCGCCTGAAATAATTGTGCGCAACGAAAAAAGAATGTTGCAGGAGTCGGTGGATGCACTAATTGATAACGGTCGCCGCGGAAAGGCCGTCCTGGGCGCTGGAAACAGACCACTTAAGAGCCTTACAGACTTGCTTCGCGGCAAAAAAGGAAGATTCCGTCAGAATCTTCTGGGTAAACGTGTAGACTACTCAGGAAGATCCGTTATCGTCATCGGGCCGCACCTTAAAATATATCAGTGCGGTCTGCCCAAACAGATGGCGCTTGAGCTATTTAAGCCATTTGTAATGCACAAGCTTGTTGAGAGCGGACTTGCACCAAACGTAAAGAGTGCCAGAAGATTTATAGAAAGAGGACGTGACGAAGTATGGGGAATCCTTGAAGGAATAATCAAGGACCACCCTGTTATGCTGAACCGCGCGCCTACGCTTCACAGACTCGGTATTCAGGCGTTTGAGCCCGTACTTATAGAAGGTAAGGCGATACGTCTCCACCCACTAGTCTGCACTGCATTTAACGCTGACTTTGACGGAGACCAGATGGCTGTCCACGTTCCCCTGTCGCTTGAAGCACAGACAGAGGCTCGTGTCCTGATGCTTTCATCAAACAACCTGCTCTCTCCTGCAAGCGGGAAACCTGTAGTCACTCCTACGCAGGACATAATTCTCGGTGTATATTACCTGACCGCGATGCGTGATGGAATGACCGGCGAGGGACTGTATTTCAGGGACAGCGAGGACGTGCTTTCGGCTCTTGACCATGGTATTGTTCATGTTAATTCAAAAATAAAGGTAAAGGCTGATCCTTCTTGGAAATGTGACGAAAAAGATGGTATCTGGCTCGAAACATCACCCGGAAGAGTCCTGTTTAACTGTGCTCTGCATCCTGATCTGAGATTCATAAATAAAACAATAAATAAGAAGCAAATGGGTATCCTTCTTGATATTGCATACGACGAGGTCGGACAGACAGGCTTGGTCAATATGCTTGACTCCATAAAGACTCTGGGATATCGTTGGTCAACAGTCAGTGGTATAAGCCTTGGTGTCGGTGACATAGTCGTTCCTAAAGAAAAGAAAGAGATACTTGATGTCACTCTTGTTCAGGAAGAAGATCTTACCAATCAGTATGAATATGGGATTATGACCGAAGATGAGTATATGCGCCAAAAGGATATTCTATGGTCTGATGCCGGACGCCGTATTGCTGATAAAATTATGGACAGCATGCAGGAAGCCAACCCTCTTCGCATCATGGTTGACTCCGGAGCTCGAGGCTCCCGCGGACAGGTTGCTCAGATGGCCGGTATTCGCGGTCTTATGGCTGACCCGTCCGGGCGCATAATACGGTATCCTATCGTTGCTAACTTTAAAGAGGGACTTAATACTCTTGAATACTTTATTTCTACGCACGGCGCAAGAAAGGGACTTGCCGACACTGCTCTCCGTACGGCTAAGTCCGGATACCTTACCCGCCGCCTAGTTGACGTCGCTCAAGATCTTATCGTCATGGATGAGGATTGCGGCACACACTCTGGTGTGGAAATACGCCCGCTGCTTCAACAGGACGGAAAAGCCACGATATCTCTTTCTGAGCGTCTTATAGGGCGTATCAGCTTGGAAGACGTCCCGCATCCTGTCACCGGAGAGCCTTTACTCGTACGAGATGAAGAAATATCTACCGATAAGGCCAAACTTATCGAGTCTCTCGGAATAGAATCTGTCTGGGTTCGCAGTCCGCTAACTTGCGGGCTTCGCCATGGAATCTGCCGTGCTTGCTACGGACGAGACTTGGGTACTCGAAAGAAGGTTGCAATAGGGGAGTCTGTAGGTGTCGTTGCTGCTCAGTCCATAGGAGAACCGGGGACACAGCTTACGATGCGTACCTTCCATACGGGAGGCGTTCGCCAGTTTACGGGAGAAGACATTACTCAGGGACTTCCTAGAATAGAACAGCTTTTTGAAGTCAGAAGGCCTAAGAAAGTGGCAATACTGGCTGATGTATCCGGAATACTGCGTGAGATACGCGACGCATCAGGTAAGAAAAAACTGAGTATCGAAACTCAGCCGGAAGACGGGCAAGAGCCGAAAATCCACTTTATCAACATTCCTGCATCTCAGAATCTGCTCTCAGGAGTGGAAGAGGGTGCTATTATCAAAAAGGGAATGTTGCTGACAGAAGGATATATAGATCCGCAGCAGTTGCTAGTAGTGGAGGGCCTTGAGGCTGTTCAGCACTATTTGCTTGACGGAATACAGGAGGTTTATCGCTCACAGGGTGTTTCCATTAACGACAAACATATAGAGACAATTCTGCGTAAAGTTGCTCCTGTTAACCGTGTTCGTGTTGATGAAGAAGGAGACAGCTCGTTCGTCTCTGGTGAGCTTGTCTGGAAGGAAGACCTTGAAGAAGGCATAAGAGCAATTAGAGAAGAGAACGAAAGTTCGCTTGATGAGTCGTATGACTTTATCTCTTCCTACAAGCTGATAGATATTCCCGCTCTTGCAGAAAAAACTACGGAGGCTGTTCACACTGAAATCTCGCGCGCTACACTGTCTGCAATGTTGCAGCCGGGAGGAGCATCAGGGGATATTGTTGTGGAAGATGAAAAAGGCCAGCTTAGGATAGCCATAGGCGGGGCTTCATTCAAAGATGCTATCGTAGGATCTGACCTAATAGAAGATTTCTGCGACAAAACAACCGGAGAAGTTATTATCAAAGCCGGAACGTCCCTTACATCGTCAGACCTTGCTAAAATTGTTGCTATGCAGCCGCAGCCGCTTATTGTAAGGGATTCTAAAGCGCTTGAGAGCAGTGTGAATTCTGCTTGGTTTGCGTCCGATATCTCCGTTAACGGAGAGGTAATCATAAAATCAGATTCACAGTTGAATTCACAATCTGCTAAGTTGCTTTGCGAGAACAACATAACAAGCATAAAAATTTGGAAATCGCCCGAGCACATAAATATAACCGACGCAATGAATCATCTTATAGACAATTACTTCGGCAAACCGCTCACTCAGGCAATTGATGCTGATGGAAACGTTATACTCACATCTACACACGTGATAGACTGCTACGTTATGCGCGGAGTCGTTGAAGGTTCAATTTCGGGGATAGAAAGTGACGGTACAATTATCACCCGCGATGGAATTGTGAATGACATTAGAGATTTGCTAAAGGAAAAAGCACTGGGAAAGATTCTCCTTGAATCCGTTGTTGATGCAGACGGAAAAATTGTTGCGTCAGCCGGAACGGAGATTGTAAGTACAATGCTTGATGACCTTGCAAGAAGCGTCAAGGACTCTATAGTTGTAAGATCTAAACAGGCTGCAATGGAGCACAAGGAGCTTGTTCACAGGTTGTCATTTGTTCGCCGCCTTAGGGAAGAACCGAAGTGGACACCTGTTGTGCACGGGGTAACAAAGGCTTCACTTGCAACGGACAGCTTCCTCTCTGCTGCGTCGTTCCAACAGACAGCTCAGGTACTGGCAGCTTCTGCTGTAAGAGGTGACGTTGACGAACTGGTCGGGTTGAAAGAGAACGTAATTATTGGATTGCTGATACCCGCGGGAACAGGAATTGAGCGTCACAGAAAAATAAACATAACTGAAGTTGCTCCGCAGACTCAGGACACAACACAAAACAGCGAACTGACAGAGCTTTCAGAGACAAAATAATAGGTATTTTTACTTAAAAATATCTCAGTATCCCAAAATGGCAGCAGAGGCCTTTGTGTTTATTGACACTAACGGCTTCTGCTGTTATTATATTCCGGTGCGACTGTGCACAGGAGGTGTTCGTGTGCCTTTAAGCGAACTTGCATCCAAGGAGAGAATAATTGGTCGCAACTCTCTCATGAGAGCTCTAAAGCAGGACAAAGTTGTAAAAATTTTTCTTTCCAGAGAAGCGGAAGATAGTTTTTTACAAGAGGTTATTTGTCAAGCAGAGATAGGCAAAGTGCCTATAGAGTGGGCGGATGATTCTTTGCAGTTAGGGAGAGCGTGCGCTGTTTCGCGAAAAACAGCGGCGGCGGGACTCTTTAAAAAGTAGAAATACAGTCATCACTAAGGGAAGGAGGGAGCTATTTGCCAACAATTAGTCAGCTTATTCGTAATGGCAGGGAAGACAAAAGGCGTAGTTCAAGTGCGCCTGCGCTTCAGGAAAATCCTCAGCGCCGTGGTGTTTGCACCAGAGTTTACACGGTAACACCAAAGAAGCCTAACTCTGCTCTTCGTAAGGTCGCCCGTGTGCGTCTTACAAACGGAATTGAGGTTACAGCTTATATTCCGGGCGTTGGTCATAATCTTCAGGAACACTCAGTCGTGCTTGTGCGCGGCGGACGTGTAAAAGACTTGCCTGGTGTTCGCTATCACATAGTCAGGGGTACACTTGACTGCGGTGGTGTTGAGAAACGCCGTCAGAGCCGTTCGCTCTATGGTGCTCGCAGACCGAAGTAGCAGAATTTTAGAAGGAGGTTATTTTTATGTCACGTAAAGGACATATCAGAAAACGCGTAACCCCTCCGGATTCAGTCTATGCGAGCCCCGCAATAGCAAAATTCATAAATTGCCTGATGCTTGGCGGTAAGAAAAGCACAGCAGAAAGAATTTTGTACGGAGCGCTGGATCTGGCAGGAAGCAGACTTAATATTGAACCTGCAGAAGTTTTTGAAAAAGCCATGACTAACGTCAGCCCGCTTGTTGAGGTTCGTCCTCGCAGAGTTGGGGGAGCCACATATCAGGTTCCCGTTGAAGTTAAGCCTGAAAGAGCACGTGCTCTTGCGATTCGTTGGATAATAAACTATTCCCGTTCACGCAAGGGAATTCCGATGTTAGAGCGTCTTGCACGCGAACTTTCGGATGCATGCAAAGGTGAAGGCGGTTCAGTAAAGAAACGTGAAGATACGCATCGCATGGCGGAAGCAAACCGCGCGTTTGCCCACTATCGCTGGTAGCGTATGGATAATAAGATTTATCAAGAAATAGTTTGGTGGTGTTGACGATGCAGGGCATCGACTTGAGTAAAGTGCGCAATATAGGTATTGCTGCGCATATAGATGCAGGTAAGACTACAACAACAGAGCGTATTCTGTTCTATACGGGCCGTAAGCACAAACTCGGTGAAACACACGAGGGCGCGGCTACAATGGACTGGATGGAGCAGGAGCGTGAGCGTGGCATCACGATCACATCTGCTGCTACAACTTGCTTCTGGAGTGATTGCCTGATCAATATTATTGATACGCCCGGGCACGTGGACTTTACAGTTGAAGTTGAGCGTTCCATGCGAGTGCTTGACGGAGCTGTATCTGTTTTTTGTGCAGTGGGTGGCGTCGAACCCCAGTCTGAAACAGTATGGCGTCAGGCTGACAAATATCATGTGCCCAGAATTGCTTTTATAAACAAAATGGACAGAGTCGGTGCTGACTTCTACACTGTTGTAGATCAGATGCGTAAGCGTTTGGGCGCTCGCGCTGTTCCTATTCAGATGCCGATAGGCGTAGAAGATGGTTTTTCAGGCATGATCGACCTGATTCAGAAAAAAGCAATCATTTATGATGATTCACTCGGAACGGAGTTTCATTCAGCGGAGATTCCCCCTCAGCTTGCAGAAGAGGCGGAGGTAGCTCGCGCTGAAATGATAGAAAACCTTGCTGATTACAGCGATGAAATGATGGAGCTGTATCTTGAGGGTAAAGATGTCCCCGTAGAGATGATTTGCTCCACAATCAGAAAGGCCACTATCGCGCTGAACATCGTGCCGGTAATGTGTGGATCTGCATTTAAGAACAAGGGTGTTCAGCCGCTTCTTGACGCGGTTGTCGCATATCTTCCAAGTCCTCTTGATATGCCGCCTGCGGCAGCGGTTGATCCCGATGATCTTGAAAAAGAGATCTCAATACCTCCCTCGATAGATGCACCTTTCTCAGCCTTAGCGTTCAAAATAATGGTTGACCCGTTTGTCGGGAGATTGGCTTTCTGCAGGATTTATTCCGGAAAAATTGAGAATGGTATGTCTATCTACAATACGAGTACAAGACGTCGTGAACGTGTCGGTCGTATTCTTCGTATGCATGCCAACAAACGTGAGGAACTTGAAATTGCGCAGGCCGGTATGATCGTGGCGATCCCCGGACTTAAGCAGGTTCGCACTGGAGATACTCTTTGCGACGAAAAGACGCCTGTCCTTCTTGAAAACCTTACGTTCCCGGAACCGGTTATTTATCTCTCTGTTGAGCCGATGAGCAAGGCGGATCAGATAAAACTTGCTAAGGGACTCGAAGCTCTTTCGGAAGAAGATCCCACCTTCCGTGTTTCTGTGAACGAAGAAACCGGACAGACCCTTATAGGCGGAATGGGTGAACTTCACCTTGAAATAATCGTTGACAGACTTCGCAGGGAGTTCAACGTTGAAGTAAAGGTTGGTCGTCCCCAGGTTGCCTACAGAGAAGCAATACGCAAGTCTGCGAGAGCTCAGGGCAAATTTGTCCGTCAGTCAGGCGGTAAAGGCCAGTACGGTGACGTTGTGCTTGAAGTCGAGCCTTTGGAAGAAGGTAACGGCTTTGAGTGGGTTGACAAAATTGTCGGGGGCGCTGTGCCTAAGGAATACATTCCTGCTGCACAGAAGGGCGTTGAAGAAGCACTCAATAACGGTATTCTCGGCGGTTATCCTGTTATAGGTATAAAGGTCGCAATTGTCGACGGAAGTTACCACGAAGTTGACAGCTCTGAAATGGCATTCCGTATTGCCGGTTCTATGGCAATTAAGGAAGCTCTCAGAAAGGCGGATCCTGTACTGATGGAGCCGGTAATGAGTGTTGAGGTTGTCGTGCCGGAAGAATACATGGGCGATGTAATCGGAGACCTCTCTTCCCGCCGCGGCAGAGTCCTTGAGATGGGTGTAAGAGCTAATGCTCGTATAGTAAAAGCGTATGTCCCCCTTGCTGAAATGTTTGGTTATGCAACCGACCTCAGAAGCAAGACATCAGGCAGAGCTTCCTATTCTATGACATTCGACCACTACGAAGAAGTTCCTAAGAGCGTTGCAGAAGAACTTCTTAAACAATAATTTGGTAATATCCTACTAGGAATATCAGAAGGAGGTCAGACCGTAATGGCAAAAGAGAAATACGTACGTAATAAGCCGCATCTTAACATAGGCACGATC
>CAZBYL010000042.1:0-21823 GCA_964496275.1 uncultured Synergistaceae bacterium
GATATATGGAGAACCTTCATTTGGGCAGTCATCCGTCCGTCCATTCTACAACGCGACATATTGGCACTATGACTACGACAGAGGCGAGAAAAAACAAGAAGTCACTGATGCTGTCGTGGGGCTTCGTTGGGGGCTTGGTTCAGTAAGTTTGGGCACAGCTTACGTGAGACGGTGGGTGTCGGGAACTTCGCCTCTTGTCTGGGACAAATACCTTGACCGTGAGGATATTTACCAAAAAGTATCTTTTACCATTCCCGGTAAAGGAACCGGCGAAGAGTGGGCTATTTCTGTCCGAGCGGCATACGACCTTATCGAAAGCAGACTTGCCGAGATGGTCTATTCTCTTGCGTACAACCAGCACTGTATCACTTGGGAACTTTGGGCGAGAGAAAGCCGTCCTGAGAATGATTTTTCTGTTGGTATTCGCTTCTACATCAATGCGTATCCGCAAAATGAATTAAGGCTCGGCGTAAACGAAATTTATGATCCGTTTTTGGTTCCTGCCGGGATAAAAAAGGAGAAATGATAAATGAAAGTTGTTGTTGCTTATGGCGGAGTTTCCCCTGAAAGGGAAGTGTCGCTCCGTTCCGGGGCGGCGGTTGCCGAAGCTCTTGCTGAAGCGGGTATTGAGGCTGTCCTTGAAGATGTAAAATGCCCGAAAGAGTTTTTGATTAAATGGGATAGAATGAATGCCGACGGAGTCTTTATAGCGCTGCACGGCGGATGGGGTGAGGACGGGAGATTTCAGACGCTGCTTGACGCTTATGGCATTCCCTACACCGGCTCGGGGCCGGAAGCCTGCATGTTGGCTATGGACAAAAGCATTGCCAAACTTGTGTTTAAAGAAAACGGCGTGCCTGTGCCAGATGGATTCTCGCTGATTGACGGAGAGGATTGTAATGGAGCCGGTATTAAGATGCTTGAAAAATACGGCAGACTTATCGTTAAGCCAAACGGAGGCGGAAGCACAGTCGGCGTCTCTCAGGTAGCCACAAAAGACGAACTCATATCCGGCCTTGATACTGCTTGGGCAGTTGAATCAAAAGCTCTTGTTGAGGAATATATTGATGGTCGTGAGATGACCGTCCCTGTATGGGAGAACGAAAAAGGAGAAGTCATAGCGCTTCCTGCGATAGACATACGCCCAAAGACTGGGTTTTACGATTACAAAAACAAATATACCAGCGGCTGCACAGAGTATATATGTCCCGCACAAATATCTTCGGAACTTGAGACGAAACTTGCCAAAGCTGCAGTAGCGTGCCACAAAGGTTTGGGGTGCAGGGCTTACAGTCGTGCTGACTTCAGAGTGACCGGCAATGAAGAAATATTTGCGCTTGAGGTTAATACTGCACCGGGTATGACAGCCACAAGCTTAGTTCCAAAATCGGCAAGGGCATTCGGTCTTTCTTTCCCGGAATTTCTTGTTAGCGTAATGAATGTATCTTTTGCAATTGCACGAAATTAGACGGATCTTAACACGACTATTCGACCAAACAATCAAAGAGGTCTCCATGCCGTAGCGCATAGAGACCTCTTTCAGCATTTACAACAAAGAGAATTAAAAAGAACTACTTGAGCTGAATTTTTGTTATTTTTAAGTGCCTTATTCCGCGAGGTGTTCTTGCAATAACCTCTTCACCGGCCGTTTTACCTATAACTGATCTGCCGACCGGGCTTGATGCGGATATCCTGTTCAGATTGATATCTGCCTCTTCTGTACCCACCAATGTATAGACAAAGGTCTTCTTGAGATCAAGGTCCTCTATTGTCACCGTTGTTCCCAAGCTGGCAAGGCTCGTGTCAATATCCTGTGCGTCCACAACCTGTGCTTTACCTAACTGGTGTTCCAGCAGAGTCACGCGAGTCTCAAGTTTATCCTGTTCTTCTTTTGCCGCATGATACTCTGCATTCTCGCTTAAGTCGCCGAACGCCCGTGCCTCTTCGAGTTTGGAGGCGATCTCCGCCCTACCGTCCCCCCGCAGTGCGATAAGTTCTGCTTTGAGCTTGTCATAGCCCTCTCGGGTCATTACTATTTTGCCGTCTGTAGATCTAGCTGCCATGAAATGTACACCACCCAAAATGAATCTGATTTGCGCAGAGTATTCTAACAGAAAGCGAACAAAATATCAAATATTACGATTTGTAAATAAGGCTGCTGTTAATTGCAAAACTAAATCCGACCTTCGGATTGATTTTAATTTTACAATTAACGAAATACAAAATTTGATGATAATTTTACTTGACACCTAAAAAATAAAGATGTATAAATACCCCCAATCAACTTCAATACATGTTGCGATGAAGGGGACAGTACGATATTACGACACCACAGAGAGGGGCTGTTGGGTAACCAAAGCTGAGATTGCCCCGGTGCAGATATCCGAACACCACCCCGGAGCTGCCGACGAAGCCTTTGAGATAAGTCGGCGGGGCGCGCCCCATACAGCGCAGTAAGGGATTTCGCAAATGCGATATCCAAAATGGAGTGGAACCGCGGCCAATAACCGCCTCCTGATACTTGGTATTAGGGGCGGCTTTTTTATATATTACATATTAGGAGTGATTTTTATGGGAATAATTCAGAAATACGCAAAATTACTGCCGGTAAACGAGTCCACACCGTTTTTGACATTGGGTGAGGGGAACACTCCTCTTGTTTATATGGCAACATTAAGCAAGATGCTTGATATCAAACTTTACGGAAAACTTGAAGGGTGCAACCCCAGCGGCTCATTTAAGGATAGAGGAATGGTCATGGCTGTTGCAAAGGCGATGGAAGAAGGAGCTAAAGCTCTTGTCTGTGCTTCGACGGGCAATACCTCCGCGTCTGCGGCAGCGTATGCCGCTGCCGCCGGAATCCCTTGCTATGTTCTGCTCCCCGCAGGCAAAGTCGCGCTCGGTAAATTGGCTCAGGCATTGATGTACGGAGCCAAGGTCATTGCGGTTAACGGAAATTTTGACCGTGCGCTTGAGATGGCACGAGAGGCGGCGGATAAAAAAGGCTATGCAATCGTAAATTCCGTCAACCCATACAGGTTTTGGGGACAGAGAAGCGGTGCGTGGGAGATATGCGAAACGTTGGGTCAAGCCCCGGATTGGCACGCTCTTCCGGTCGGTAATGCGGGTAACATAAGCGCCTATTGGGCGGGATATAAACAGTACAAAGATATAGGAAAGATTGATAAATTACCAAAAATGATGGGATTTCAGGCGGAAGGCGCGTCTCCGTTGGTTACAGGCAAACCATGTCCCAATCCGGAAACAGTCGCAACCGCAATAAGAATAGGAAACCCTGTGAGCGCAGAACTGGCAAAAAATGCCGTAAAAGAATCATGCGGAGAATTTAACTCCGTAAGCGATAAAGAAATTCTTGAGGCTCAGAAACTTTTGGCAGCAAAGGGCGGAGTTTTTGCTGAGCCTGCCTCTTGCGCCCCGCTTGCGGGACTTATAAAGCTTAAAGCAAAAGGCGAGCTGCCGAGTGGGATAACCGTAGTTATGATTCTTACCGGAAACGGGCTTAAAGACCCTGATACAGCCATGGAACAGGTAGAAAAACCCGTACAAATAGGAGATAATTTTGCTGAACTTATGGAGGTGATGGAGAGTTGAATCCGCTGATTACATTGAGAGTACCGGCTACAAGTGCAAATTTGGGTTCAGGTTTTGATGCAATAGGAATGGCTGTTTCTCTGTATAATATATTCAAAGTTATGGATTTGCTCCCCGAGGGCGAATTTAAAATAGATGCACAGGGTGAGGGTGCACGCGAGCTTTCAGACCCTAAGGCAAACCTTGTCGTGCAGGCCTACATACAAACATGCGAACGCTGGGGAGTTCGTGCACCGGGGTTTTCCCTGTGGTGTCATAATATAATTCCTCTCTGCAGAGGACTGGGAAGTTCCGCAGGAGCTGTAGTGGCTGGTGTTCTTATAGCAAAACATTTAACGGGATACAATGCTGATAAAGATGAGTTGCTCCGTTCAATGACGCTTATTGAGGGACATCCCGACAACGTGGCTCCATGTTACCTCGGTGGTATGGTCGTAAGTTGCTGGGACGGCGAGGATTTGCGCTATGTAAACCTTCCCGCTCTTCCGCCGGAAGTCTTATGTGTTGTAGCAGTACCGGACGAGAGAGTTAGAACTGCAGATGCCCGCAATGCTCTTCCTAAAGAGGTGCCTTTTGAAGATGCCGTATTCAACCTCGGAAGAGCTGCGTTGTTGACAGCGGCTTGGGCAACAGGAAAATGGAATTATCTGAAGTGCGCTATGGATGACAAACTTCACCAGCCCTACAGGTCGAAACTGTTTAGCGGCGGTGAGGCAATACTTTCCTGTGTTCGTGAATTGCCGGAGTGTCTGAGTATCGCAATAAGCGGTTCCGGTCCCAGTGTTATAGCCTTGGTCAGCGGAGATACTCATCGTGTTGCAGAGGCGATGTGCCGCACTTTTACAGAATATGGGGTTCGTTCACAGTTCTTTGTCCTTGACGGAAGTGCGGAAGGCGCAAGGGTAACGATTGACCCATCTCTGTCTGATGTGTTGGAGGGGATTGTGCTATGACGGAACAAAATTGGAAGGAACTGCCTCTTACAGTATTGAAATTTGGGGGCACATCCGTGGCGACCCCTGAAAGAATGAGGCATGTTTCCAAGATAGTAAATAAAATAAGAAATTCGGGAAGCAGAGTTGCCGTCGTTGTATCAGCGATGGGAAATATGACAGACGACTTGTTGGCACTGGCAGATAACATAACGAACAGAAAGAACGGCCGTGAAATGGATCAGCTTCTGGCCACGGGGGAACAGCAAAGCGTAGCTCTGCTTGCACTGGCTCTTCAGCACGAAGGAATTCCCGCTCAGTCATTCACAGCTCTGCAGGCAGGAATAAAGGCCAAGGGCTTTCCTATGGAGGGCAGAATTTATCACATCGAGCCTGTCCATGTCGAAAAAGTTCTTAACGAGGGAACTGTTGCCGTTATAACAGGTTTTCAGGCAATTACTGACGACGGGGACGTCATTACTCTGGGCAGAGGGGGCTCGGATCTTTCCGCCGTAGCTCTTTCCGCTGCGCTTGGGGCATCATCATGTCAGTTGCTGAAGGATGTTGTCGGTGTAATGACAGGAGATCCCAGAGTAGTCGAAAGACCTAAGAAGATAGATCAAATAGGATTTGATGAATGTATGGAAATGACGGTACAGGGCGCTAACGTTCTGCAGGCAAGAAGTGTGGAAGTTGCGGCAAGATATGACATTCCGCTGTATGTCGGTTCCAGTTTTGTTGAAGAGGAGGGGACATGGGTAATGAGTAATCCGGTAACAGAAGGTTTAATAGTAAAAGCTGTTGTTCATGATACAAGCGCCGCAAAAGTTGTCATTCTTGGTGTTCCGGACATCCCGGGTGTCGCTGCCAGACTATTCACGGATCTAGCTTCTCACGGCGTAAGTGCCGAAATGATAATACAGAATAATATGAGAGGCGGCGTTAATGATATCGGTTTCCTTGTTAAAAAATCCAATCTTGAAGATGCCATTAACGTATGCAGATTCCTTTGCCGTGAGATAGACGCTCAGGGCGTATCTTTTGACACTGAAATTGCGCGAGTCACGATTGTGGGCGCCGGAATTGCAAATCATCCGGAAGTTCCTTCCAGAATGTTTAATATCCTGGCGAACGCAGGTATCAATATCGAAATGATCGCCTCCACATCCTTGGCCATTACATGCGTGGTCGGCTCTGCGAACGCAGAACCGGCAGTGCGTGCACTCCATAAAGATTTTATAGAGGAGGATTCCAACAATGCCTGCTAAGAGAGTCGCCGTCCTTGGTGCAACGGGACTTGTCGGCCGCGAGATGCTGAAAACGCTCGAGGAAAGAAATTTTCCCGTAAAAGAACTTATTCCTCTTGCTTCTCCGCGTTCCGCCGGTTCCAAAGTTCTATATAAAGGAGAAGAAGTATTGGTTCAGGCCGTAAACTCTGACTCCTTTAAGAATGTTGATATCGCGCTGTTTTCAGCGGGAGGCAGTACGTCAAAAGTTTGGGCTCCTGTTGCTGCGGAATCGGGTGCCGTTGTAATCGATAACAGCTCTGCGTGGAGAATGGACGAAAATGTACCGCTTGTCGTTCCGGAAATTAACCCCGAGGACGCACTGAAACACAAGGGAATAATAGCCAACCCAAACTGCTCAACAATACAGGCTCTTGTAGCGGTGTGGCCGCTGCACAAAGAGGCAGGGCTGCTCTATATGAATATATCGACGTATCAATCCGTTGCCGGAACCGGGATTAAAGCTCTTGAAACTCTCAAAAACGAGGCAAAAGATATAAACGAAGGAAAGGATACATCGGCCTCCGGCGTCTATCCTCATCAGATAGCTTTCAACTTGTTGCCGCACATAGGTTCTTTTGATGAAGAAGGAATATCTGAGGAAGAGTGGAAGATGGTTAATGAGTCAAGGAAAATAATGCATCTGCCGGATCTTAGAGTAAGCGGCATAACGGTGCGTGTCCCTGTATTCCGCTGCCACGGCGAGAGCGTAACCGCGCTCTTTGATAAAGAGCTTACTCCGGAACGCGCCCGTGAGATACTTTCTGCCGCTCCCGGTGTGACCCTTGCCGATGATCCTGCCAATGCTGTGTACCCAATGCCCATCAACGTAGCCGGCAAAGACAATGTATACGTGGGAAGAATTCGCCGCGATACGGGATTGGACAATGCCCTTGCAATGTGGGTCGTCGGGGATAATCTGCGTAAAGGCGCGGCCTTAAACGCCGTACAGATTGCGGAACTGTTAATATAAAGCAAATAACATACCATCGCACCAAACATCGGCTCGGAGCAATCGTTTGCTTCGGGCCTTTTCATTCTTTGACGGAGAAAGCAAGGTATAATACAATACACTGAATGTCTTTATGTGAGGTGGATCATTTGAAGCTTGAGGAAATCCTGACAAAATTGGAACGCCGTATCCCTAAGTCATGGGCAGAAAGTTGGGATAACCCCGGACTCTCTGTGGGTAATCCCGTAAGCGATGTTTCTCTCATTGCGGCAGCTCTTGATGCGAATGAGCATACAATAGATGCCGCGGTAAAAATGGGAGCCGGTTTGCTTGTGACTCACCACCCCTTGATATTTAAACCTCTGAAGTCGCTTATCTTTAACAGACCTCTTTCTCGTGCTGTAGAGGCGGTGGTTAGGAATGGGCTGGCTGTTTACTCGTGCCACACGAATTGGGATTCCTCGCCTGAAGGCGTAAACAAAATCCTTGCCGAAAAGCTTGGGCTCACTTCAATAGTACCTCTGATTCCCGCACAACGGCCGGATCGCGGTTGGGGAATCGGTGCGGCAGGGACGTTCTGTGCTCCTGTTTCTGTAACCGAGTGTGTTAGAATTGTCAGTGAACGTTGGCAAATATCTCCTATCTCCGCTTACGGAGACGAAAACGCCGTCATAGACAAAGCCGCGATAGGCGGAGGGTCATGCGGTGATATGTGGAATGAAGCCGTTGAAGCCGGAGCGCAAATCTTTATAACATCGGATATGTCATATCATGACAGACAAGATGCGCTTGCAATGGGGCTGAACCTTATAATTACCGACCATGGAGACACAGAGCGGATATCACTGGACGCACTTGCAAAAATAACGGAGTATGAAACAGGTATTACTGTCAAGCTTATTAAAGAACCTTTGTCATATAAGAGAATAATCTAGCATATCGGCAGAATCACTCAGAAAGAGAAGTGTTATAGAATGGAAGAACGGAAGAGAATATTCAGCGGAATGAGACCAACGGGCAAACTGCACTACGGACACATGGCAGGAGCTTTGATTAACTGGGTTAAACTGCAGGAGCAATATAACTGCTTTTTCGGTATCGTAGACTGGCATGCAATGATGTCGGACTATGCCGACGTAAGCAAGGTAAAGGCAAACTGCCGCGAGATCCTTTTGGACTGGCTTGCTGTCGGAGTTGACCCTGATAAGGCATCCATATTCATACAGTCTCATGTCAAACAGCATGCGGAAATTCACCTTGCACTCTCCATGATAACACCGCTTGGGTGGCTTGAAAGGTGTCCAACGTATAAAGAACAGATACTTAACCTGCAGAACAAAGATCTTTCTACCTACGCCTTCTTGGGCTATCCTGTGCTTATGGCGGGGGACATACTGCTCTATAAGTCATTTGCGGTTCCTGTCGGAGAAGATCAGAGCGCGCATTTGGAGCTGACCAGAGAAGTTGTTCGCAGATTCAACAATTTCTACGGAGAAACATTCCCCGAACCTCAGACGCTGCTGACGCCGTCGGCAAAAATGCCTGGCACGGACGGGCGTAAAATGAGCAAATCATACGGGAATGCTCTAAACATCGCGGATGATATGGAAACAGTATGGGGCAAACTCAGAACGATGACAACAGATCCGGCCAGGGAAAGAAGAACTGACCCCGGAACACCCGAGAAATGCCCTGTTTGGGACATACATAAATTCTTCAACAAAGACCCGGAAGAATTGGCGGAAATACATGAAGGCTGCATGAATGCCGGAATAGGCTGTGTGGATTGCAAAAAGAAGCTCATGGTTCATCTGGAAAAAATGATGTCTCCGATACATGACCGCAGAGCCGAGTTTGAGAAGAATGACGACGTACTCATGCAGATTCTTGAAGCCGGAGCTGTGCGTGCGCGCAAAGTTGCCGCGCAGACAATGGAAGATGTCTACAACGCGATGGGCATACTGCACTAGTTTAAGTTGAATACAAATACGGAACAGTCTCAGATAACAGGACTTGAGGATAGAAGAGGTTTTGAGGTAAAACTCGGAGCCTTTTCGGGGCCTCTTGACCTTTTGTGCCACCTTGTCGATAACAGAGAAATGAATCCGGCAAGTTTAAACTTGACCGAGCTTGTGTCGCAGTATGTAAAATTCCTGATAGAGAGCGAGAGAACAACACTTAATGAGATGGCGGAGTTTTTTGCTTTTGCAAGCAGGCTTCTGCTGCGTAAAGTACACTCTCTCTTTCCGAATAAGCAAGAGGATGAACTCGATTCGGATATAAGCGAAGACGAGTATATAGAAACGGAAGAAGAACTCCTTCAAATTCTGGAAAACTTTCGCCCTTATAGAAATGCGGCATCTTTTCTCGCGGTTCGCCAGAGGCAGAGAGAGAGATGTTTTACGAGGGTATGGGACGAGGACTCAGCTCCATTCTATGACCTGGGGGATTTGTATGGTCTTGCCGTAAAATGGTGGGAACTTCTGGAACGGTATAACGAACGCAGACGGGATGCGTCATTCGAAGAAGATGACAACGTATGGGACGAGATACCGGACGCGGTACCGGAAGAGCGTCAGGTTGAAGCCCGCATGGAGGAACTGCTCTTTGAACTGAAAGGCAAGAGAATATCCCTAAGAGAGCTGCTGCTTGATAAAAACAAGAAAAATCTTATTGTTACGTTACTGGCTTTGTTGGAAATGTCACGTTTGGGAATGGTTGATTTAATACAGTCTGAGACGCTGGGAGATGTGGAAATTGCTTCAGTCTGAAACAGATAATCTTCACGAAATAGGCCTGTTGGAAAGACAGATAGAAGCGATGCTTTTTGTCTCTCCTCAGCCTGTAACAACGCAGGAACTTGCGTCGCACCTCGGAATATCACCGTCAAGGGCGGAAGAATCCATCTTTAAAATAAAAACCGCCTACGATAAATGCGGCGGTCTGACTTTGCTTAATCTTGCAGGAGGCTGGCAGATGGCAACGTCTCCCGACCTTTCGGACACGATAGAAAGCTTTGCAAACAGTGTCTCTTTACAGCGTGTGAGGCTCAGCAGAGCAGCCCTTGAAACACTCTCTGTAATAGCGTACAACCAGCCTGTCACGCGTTCTGAGATAGAGGACATAAGATCTGTACGATGTGACAGAGTTGTTGATACACTGCTGAAACATGGCCTTGTGCGTGTCGCGGGCAGAAAAAAAAGTGTCGGCTCTCCTTTGCTTTTCAGAACAACGGAGCGATTTCTTGAAATATTCGGCTTGTCTGCAATAAACTTACTGCCCAGCCTTGAAGAGCTGAGAAACAACACCAATGAAGAATACAGAGACGCATTTTCACTTATGACGGACGATGGAACGGAGTCTGAATCAGATGAATGAAGCTCAGAAAGATACGATTCGCCTAAACAGATACATGGCTATGTGCGGAGTTGCCGCACGCCGCAAAGTTGAGGAGTACATTACAAACGGCAGAGTAATGATAAACGGTCTGACTGTGGATGAACCCGGGCGTCAAGTTGCCAAGGAGGATGTCGTATCCTTCGACGGTAAAATAATCACTCCTGTTGAATTGACATACCTCATCTATCACAAACCAAAGGGAATCCTCTGCGCCGTCGAGGACAGCAGGGAGCAGACAATAATAGATATTCTCCCGACATCAATGGACCACCTGCGCCTTTTCCCTGTCGGCCGCCTTGACAGGGAGAGTGAAGGTCTGATCATCCTCACCAATGATGGAATGTTTTCGCAGGATCTTATACACCCAAGAAACGGTATAACAAAAACTTACGAGGTCGAACTCAGAAAACCTCTTGATGAAGCCAAATTGATAGAGTGGATAAAGGGTGTTGTCGTTGAGGAGCGCCTGCTAAAGCCGATAAGCGTAAGACGTTTGGGGCACAGACCGCTGCAATGCTGCTTTGAAGTGGTGCTCGGCGAGGGTATAAAGCGTGAAATACGCCTTATGGCACGCGCGCTGGACAACGACGTTCGAAAACTCATGCGCAGACGTATAGGCAAGCTCGAGCTTAAAGAACTGAAATCCGGCGAATTTATATCCGTCTCGAAAGAAGAGCTGTGGGAATATATAAAGAACGGAAAGACAGTGTAGCAACATATTTTGTTTTTAAAATAAAAGTTGATATCTGTGTTTTTATGTTGTCAGCATAAGCGCCCCTTTTATGCGCCTGTCCGTAAAAGCGGTTCCCAGCAACTTTGGGTCGGCGTCGGGCAGGTCATAAAACAGTTTGTGAACTGCTTCGCCGTTATTATCTCGTTGCTGCTTGAAGCATCGGGGTTCGATGGAGTGCTATGTGCGGCGTAGTTGTCATCATTGCTCTTACAACATTTTACTTCATACACATGCGCCGTGAAAACAATAATAGATCTTGATATAGAGTGGGCATGAAAACTCAGCCCATAGGTTTGTGCTGATTATTTGACCAGTACCAATGACTACAAAAACAGATAACCTTACTAAACTGATTATCAAAATATGTATTTATTTGTTATAATACTAAAAACAAGCTCAATGCTATCAGTTTACTGTTGTTTGAGACTAATAGTCAGTAACTAAAAAGAAGTTGTGTTTACAATTTGAGAAAAATGAACTTATGGAGGGGTCACGATAAGCCAAGAAGAAGTTTTGCATGTCAGCAGAAGCAGGAAAAATTTTTGTTTTGGTTTGATTTTCACATTGATGGCGTCGGCGGTAATGTTCTCGCTCTTTTTTATGTCCGGGGCACGGGCAGAGAGCACGATTTATTACGTAACGGTGAGCGGCGGCGGCACTCAAGATGGCAGCAGTTGGACAAACGCTTTTTCTGCGGCGAGCCTCGACCATGCAATAGAGTTGTGTTCAAATGATGTCACTAAGGATGAAGTTCGGGTCGCCAAGGGGCTTTATACACGTACTGAGACACTTATTCTGCCAAAGGGCGTAAAACTGACAGGCGGCTGGGATACCTCATCAGAGAGCCGAGAGATAGATGCAATGATGGCAAACCCAATGACTGAGAGCAGTGCCACAATTTTGAGCAGAGATGCGAGCCTTCCCCTTGCAGCAAAATTCAGCATCGTAACCGGCGGCATAGAAGCTGCCTCGGATGATACACTGCTCGACGGATTTACAGTAACGGGCGGAACAGGAACAAAGAGAACCGATTACGACTATGACGGAGGCGGCATGTACAATAGCGGCAGCAGCCCCGCTGTTGCAAACTGCACCTTCATCAAGAACGTAGTAACAGGCCTAGGCGGTGCAATGGAGAATGTCGGCTACAGCAGCACGGCAGTAACAAACTGCAGCTTCAGAGAAAATTCGGCAAACCAGGGCGGCGGCATGGATAACCGAAATTATGGCAGCCCAACCGTCACGAACTGCACCTTCAGCAAAAATCTAGCAAGCATTGCCGGGGGAATTCATAACTACAACAGCAGTTCCGTCATCACAAACTGCACCTTCAGCGAAAACGATGTAACTCTCCTGGGCGGCGGTATCGCCAATTACCTGGGGACTCCTGTCATTAAAAACTGCACTTTTACCGGAAATACGGCAGAGGTGGACGGAGGAGGCATCTCCAACTACAAGGACTGCTCGCCTATAGTTACAAACTGTACCTTCAGCTTCAATAAGGCTGGCATAGGCGGCGGTATGAGCAATGCAAGCAGTTACCCAACTGTCACAAACTGCACCTTCAGCGAAAACGACGCGGAGAGCGGCGGCGGCATGTATAGCCACGAGAACAGCTATCCTACAGTTGTGAACTCAATCCTCTGGGGCAATAAGGCAAACGGCAGCGGAGATGATGTCTGCGAAGTTGAGGTGTCGGAGGGAGCCAAAAGCATCGTGACGATTCGCAATTCGATAGTAGGCGTATCTTCCGGTGATATAAACACAGACAGCACAGTCCTATCAGGCAGCCCGAAACTCATCTCTGTTGACAAGAATATGAACGCGGCGGCAAATTCCGCCGATGTTTATATCTACAAAATCTCAGGTGACAGCGCAGCACTCGGCGAGGGGCTTTATATCGGTACACATCAGCTTTACAACGGCATAGCAAGTGTTGACATTACCGTTCCCTCATCAGACCAGCGCGGAGAAGCGCGCCGTGTGAACTATGTAGACCTGGGAGCGTACCAGTATGCTCTTACTGAATCACTGGAAGTTTACGGGATTACTCTGTCAAATACATCGGCAGAGCTTGAACTTGGGCAGTCCGTAAGCTTTGATGTAACAGAGGTAAAGCCGATAAACTTCACAAAGCTCTCTCTGCCCGCGTCAGATTATGCTGATATCACAAGCAGTGACAGGACAATCACTCTGACAGCCAAAGCAGAGACAGACGGGGCGGCTATACCCATCTCCGCAGTCTACAATAACGGCAGCGGAACCGCAGGAGATAAAGTCACAACAGCAAACTTCACACTTAAAGTCTTCGTCACGACGGTAACAGTCGCGAACGGCGAAACACTCATTATCTCCGAAGATACGACTATGAAAGCCTTGGAGATAAAAGCGGGCGGCACAGTGACTGTGAGCGGAGATGTGACGCTTACAATAACAGGCGCAATGACGGCGGAAGAGGGTTCATACATCAACCTTACAGGCAAAGCAGCCATTTTAGTCGGAGGCATAGCAGCCGGTTCGCCCAAAGTTACGGTTACAGGCAGCGACAAGATAAATATCGAAGCAGGTGAGGGAAGCACAATAACATATCCCGAAGCTGTGATAAACGGCGACAAATATCCAAGCGGTCTTGTAATAGCGACAGAACAGTCAGCAAGCTCGCAGGACATAGCAGATTGCAGCCTTGACGAATATGTGGCTCCGAACGGAACTATAGGCTACTTCCCCAACATAAGCCCCGCGTCATTTGATGAACAGATGAATGTCAAATCCTCTGATATCAAAGGCTTAAAAGTGGTACATGCAAAGTCGACAGAGCAGGACGCAGGCAAAATCTTCCTTCTGAGCTTTAACGTGACAAGCGCGGATATTCCGGCAAGCGCGGACAAGGCGGGAGTGCTGAGAATCGGAAAACTGACAAACGAAGGCAAATATGCGGAGCTTGAGAGAGTAAAGGCTCTGAACCTCCTTGACGACGGCAAGTGGCTGATAAAGTCGGGCGGCAAGGTGCTCTCCGCATCAGATATCATATCGGGCGATGAATTTGAAATAAACATAGCTGTCAAAGACAACGGAATCTACGACAGCAGCCCGAATAGCAATGACGTGGTAGACCCAGCGGTACTGTTTTATGACGGAACATACAAAGACGATCCGAAACAGGGGACACACGGTGGGGGAAGCAGCGGCTGCAATGCAGGATTCGCCGCATCACTGGTGCTTCTGATACCGATTATTCTCAGAAAGAAGAAGTAAAAGAGGATTACTAAATTCTACGATTCTGTATTCCACTCTAATTTATGATACAAAAGCTAGCACAAACCCTTGGTAACAGGGGGGTGCTAGCTTTATATTTATCTGATGACGGTCTTTGTTAGGTTCGTATATTACGTGCGTTGTGTCATTCAAGCAAAACTAACCGCCAAACATTATAGAGCGTTATATATAATATTATTTTTACAATTGTGCTATTATAAATACAGCTTAATATGCTGCGCAAGAAGGTGTTGCTATGATACATGGGATAGGCGTGGACTTATGTGATATTGCAAGAATGGAAAAAGCAATTTTGCAGAAAGGGTTTCTTGAAAAAGTTTTTTCTGCGGAAGAAATAGAATATGCGAAAAAAAGCTCGTCTCCCGCAAAACATTACGCCGGCGCATTTGCGGCAAAAGAGGCCTTGGCAAAGGCGACAGGGTGGGGGCTTGCTGTTATAGGGCTTAAATCATGTTTCGTACGCAGAACTCAGATCGGACCCGCCTTTGTCTTTTCATCAGAATTTAAGAACAGACTTTGCGAAGCTAAAATAGGCGAGGCGTTCTTGAGCCTCTCGCATGAAGGTACAATTGCCGTCGCCATGGTTGTTCTGGAGAAAAAATTATGATACGGTACTATCACACTACGGACATTAGAGCCGCCGATCAAATAGCGGTGGAGAAGTATGGCGTACCCTCTCTTGACCTCATGGAAAATGCCGGAGGTAACGCGGCGTCCCTGATTTTAGCTTCCTACCCGGACGCTCAAGTTTTTCTGGTGCTTGCCGGACCCGGGAATAATGGCGGAGACGGATTTGTTGCGGCGAGACATCTTTGTGAAGCAGGTAAAAAAGTTCGAGTTATTACATCTGCAGCACAAGATAAATATAAAAACGATGCCCTTATAAATTTACAGCGTATTCTAAACTGCTATTCTAACTGCGAAATTATGCTGTCATGTGATATTGCGGATAATGACCTGTTATCTATGATGCGGCAGAGCGATTTACTGATTGACGCTCTTTTGGGCACAGGATCAAACGGAGCTCCCAGAGGAGAAACATTGAGGCTTATCTGCGCAGCAAGTGCAAGCAAAGTCAATTGTACAGTCTCTCTTGATATTCCAAGCGGAATAGATCCCGAAGATGGAACTGCTTTTGTCCCAGCGATAAAAGCGGACATGACCGTTACCTTTTTGGCACCAAAGGTAGGAATGGCCAACAGCCCGGCAAAAGAACTTTGCGGGCTTATACGGGTTGCATCTATAGGAATCTCACCGGATTTAGTGTTGGACGGTAAAGATTACGTGGAGTGTTACTCAAAATCAGATATTTCGGATTTGCTGCCCGATTTCGGAAGAGGAATACACAAGGGAAGCCGAGGGGGAGTACTGATATACGGCGGCAGCATGAATTATAGGGGCGCGCCGATACTTTCTGCTTTGGGTGCTTTCCGCTCCGGAGCGGGACTGGTTGTGCTTGCCGTACCTGATTTTATGGTTGATATGGCCTCGATACTGCTGCCGGAAGCCGTCTTTTTGCCTTTGAAAACGGAAAACGGATGTGTTGTTTCCGATTGCGCTGTTCGCGAGCTCTCTCCCTGGCTTTCACGCTGTAATTCTGTTGTATTTGGTCCGGGATCCGGACGCGACATATCAGTTCGGGAAGTGCTGAGTTTTTTTCTGAAGAGTGTTCACCTGCCTATACTGATAGACGCGGACGGGCTCTTTCACCTCTCACAAATAACTGCGCCCGTTTACAGAAAAGACGCCGTAATAACTCCGCACGTCGGAGAGGCCGCGCGTTTGCTCTGTACAGACGTCAGTGACGTATCAGCAAACAGATCGAGTTCGGTTCGCAGACTTACAAAATTCGGAGGCACAGCTCTTCTCAAAGGAATGGGAACACTTGTTTTCGACGGTAGCACAATGAGGCAGGTTCTTGAAGGTTCTCCTGCTTTGGCCGTTCCAGGATCCGGAGACGTATTGAGCGGGGCAATAGGCGCGTTCCTGGCGGCCGGTCTCACACCTGCGGATGCCGCCATTGTCGGTGCCACAGCCCATGCGTGTGCCGGATCAAAAATAGAAAAACACTTCGGAATAAACGGAAACTTAGCAAGGGAGATTGCGGATGAACTGCGTAATGTGCTCAAACGGTGACTATAAAATAACAACGACATCCCCGGACGACACATATAAGCTGGGAAAAGTTCTCGGACATTCCTGCTATGCCGGTCTGACAATTCTTTTAAACGGAGGACTTGGCATGGGGAAGACGTGTATAACACAGGGTATAGGTGCCGCGCTTAACATAAAAAGAATAAAGAGCCCTACATTTATTATAGTGTCGGAACACGAAGGCAAAATCCCGCTGGCTCATGCCGACCTATACAGACTTGAGAGTTTTTCGGATGTTGACTCTCTCGATTTAGAAAGTTTTACGGAAATGGGCGGAGTGCTTGTCGTTGAGTGGGCAGAACGTTGGCAGAATCCTCCTTCGGAAGATTTATGGAGTATTGCCATCACCGAAGCTGAAAATAATGTTGAATCAAGAGAAATTGATATATCTGCGCTGGGAGTGAGAGCTAAAACTGCCCTTATTGAAGCGTTGAATAGCAATTTTAATTAAGAGGGGTTTAGAATGATTGTTCTCGGAATAGATTGCGCTACAAAATGGACAAATGTAGGTATTGTTCAAGATGGAGTAATACTGTGTGAAATATCCATAGAACTTGCTCGTAAACAGGCTTCAGAACTGCCCATATTGGTTGAAAAAGCCTTGGCGGACAGTGCTGTACATTTGCCGGATATTGACCTCATCTCTGTTGCAAAGGGGCCCGGGTACTACACAGGAATAAGAACCGGCATAGCCTACTCAGCGGCGTTGGCGCGTGCTTTGGGCGTGAGAATAGTTCCCTTGTCAACTATGGAAATTTTTGTACACGACCTAAAAAATACGAATAAATATATAGCGCCGATTCTAAAAGCCAGAAGCAAAAGTGTTTATGCCGCAATCTACGAATCGAACGGAGAAAACCTAAATGCAATAATGGAGCCGAGTTATATCTCTGCTTCACAATTTGCTGAAAAAATAGACGCATATCCTGATGCTGTCGTTGTAGGTACAGATAGAAATTTATATCCGGAAATAATGCTTTTAAATAACAAATATCTCGAAAGACAATGTGCATGTGGTGGACAAACTGCATTATTAGGATATTTAAAATCCCAAAACGCTGTTGCACCTTATAAAATAAAGGGTGAATATTTGCGCGAGCCGGACATCGGAGCGACTCAAGAGTAAATTTATCATATTGTCAGAATATAAAGAATTTAATCTTTTCCTTGAATAAATACAATATCTTTGTCATAATAGTCAAAGGTATGCCAATCAAGGCTATTTGTGGTTGACAGACAAAATAGATTTGATGTGTGGGAAGGAAGGTGGGTTTTTTGGCGAAGATGTTCAACATCGAAGTTGTGGAGAAATGGTGCAAAGGATGTGGCCTCTGTATCGCTATATGCCCGAAGAAGGTTCTTGAACTTAACGATCATGTTAAGTGTGTTGCTGTCCGTCCAGACGATTGCATTGGTTGCCGCCAGTGTGAGAACGTGTGCCCGGATCTTGCAATAACAGTTAAGGAGCGTGACTAACGATGCCTCAGGTTGAATTCTGGCAGGGCAACAAAGCCATTGCCATGGGCGCTATCGCTGCGGGATGCAGATTCTTTGGCGGCTACCCAATCACACCGTCAACAGAAATCATGGAAGTTATGTCAGAAGAGCTTCCCAGACTCAACGGCAAGTTCATGCAGATGGAAGATGAAATAGCAGGTATCGCAGCTACCATCGGCGCATCTATTGCCGGTATGAAGGCAATGACAGCCAGCTCCGGTCCCGGAATCGCGCTGAAACAGGAACTTCTCGGCTATGCTTATATAGCTGAAATTCCTTTGGTGCTTACAAACGTACAGCGCGGCGGCCCCTCGACAGGACTTCCGACAAAGGTCTCGCAGGCTGACGTAATGCAGGCAAGATGGGGCTGCAACGGCGACCACGCGACAATAGCTTATGCGCCCTGCTCCATACAGGAATGCTATACGACAGCAATCAAAGCTTTCAACATGGCTGAGCGTTTCCGCCAGCCGGTTATCATCCTTGCGGACGAAGTTATCGGTCACATGCGTGAAAAGATAACGATTCCGGAAGAAGGATCATTTAAGGTTGTTAACCGCAAAAAGCCGACAGTATCACCCGAAGAATTCGTCCCCTACCGTGCGGACGAAGACGGCGTGCCCCCGATGGCAGCATTCGGCGACGGATATCGTTGGCACGTAACCGGACTTACAACAAACGAATGGGGCTTCCCGACAAACGAAGCACCCGATATCGACCTAAAAGCAAACCGCATAATCACAAAGGTTACACGTTTCCGTGATGAAATCGTGGAATGCAAAGAAGACTTCATGGAAGATGCAGAAATTGCCGTAGTGTCATACGGAAGCGTATCACGCTCCTCACTCCGCGCAATTCGCGAACTTCGTGAACAGGGTGTAAAGGTTGGTCACTTCCGCCCGCTTACAATATGGCCGTTTGCAGACAAAGAAATTGCAGAACTTGCCAAGAAAGTCAAACGTATCATTGTTCCCGAACTTAACGCAGGACAGATGGTTCTTGAAGTTGAAAGAGCTGTCGCAGGCAGATGTGAAGTCATCGGAAAGAGCCTTATCAACGGTGAACTCTACAAGCCGGCAGAAATTATGTCCTTCATCAAGGAGGTGGCGTAACTATGCCACGCGAAGATGTAAAAAAACTCTTACGTTCTAAGTTTATGCCCCATATCTGGTGCCCGGGCTGCGGACACGGTATTATCATGCACTCCATACTCCGTGCACTTGCCGACCTCAAAATCCCCAATGACCAGATATGCATTTCCTCCGGTATCGGCTGCTCGAGCCGTATGCCCGGATACATTGATGCCTGTACACTCCATACTGCGCACGGACGTTCACTTGCATTTGCGACCGGCGTTAAGATGGCTAACCCCAAACTCACGATCGTAAACGTAATGGGCGACGGCGACGGTACGGCAATCGGCGGAAACCACTTCATCCACGCTTGCCGCCGCAACATCGGTATCACGGCTGTTGTCATGAACAATAATATCTACGGAATGACAGGCGGACAGGCCTCACCGACAACACCGGAAGGCGCATTCGCTGCTACGGCACCCTACGGTGCAATAGACCCAACGTTTGATATCTGCGAACTCGCCAAGGGCGCAGGCGCAACATTTGTTGCCCGCGTAACAGTCGCACAGCCGGCACTTTGCGAGCAGATACTGAAGAAAGCTATTGAGCATCAGAAAAAGGGCTTTGCTGTTGTAGAAATAGTCTCCTTCTGCCACACGCAGTTTGGACGCAAAAACAAGCGTAGCCGCCCGATGGATAACTTCAACTACCTCAAGGACAACTCTGTCATGAAGGCAAAAGCCGACACAATGACAGCAGAAGAATTGAAGGGCAAGATTGTTATCGGCGAATTCGTAAATATCGAAGACGCCCGCGAATACTCCGAGCGCTATAACGTCGTCATCGAACGCGCTCAGAAAGCATAGGGGGTTACGGATCATGAGCGAACGTTATGAAATTCGTGTTGCCGGATCCGGCGGTCAGGGCGTAATCCTTGCCGCAGTGATCCTTGGTGAGGCCGCAGCGCTTAATACAGACGGTCTCAATTCTGTCCAGAGCCAGGCCTACGGACCCGAAGCACGTGGTGGTGCGTCAAAATCAGAAGTCGTCTACGACAGAGAAGAAATTGACTACCCCAAGGCTTCACATCCGAACCTTCAGATCATTCTTACACAGGCGGCCTGTGACAAATACATATCCGATACGGCAAAGGGCGCAATCGTTATACTTGACGATTTTTTTGTAACAAATCCCCCCAAGCTTGATGCGGAAGTATACCTTCTGCCGATCGTAAAGACGGCTCGTGAAGAACTCGGTCGTGAAATAGTCGTCAACATGGTTGCTCTCGGAACAGCAGCGAAGGCTCTTGAAGTAAAGAACCTCACAAAGCCCGAAGCCATCAAAAAGGCTATTCTTGACAGAGTTCCCAAGGGAACGGAAGAACTCAACGAAAAGGCATTCGAAGCAGGTTACAGACTTATGTCTGAAGCTATGGCTGCGAGATAGCTTTTTCAAAAAAACAGCATTTTTACAAGGACGGGAGATTATTCTCTCGTCCTTTTTGATATATGGACGAACTGGAGAGATCTGCAATGCAGCAGGGAGAAACAATAAAAGCAACGGCATCAGCTCTTAATAATGAGGGCGAAGGTGTTATAAGGTGCGGAGATGAACATTTTGTTTTGTTTGTTCCGAATGCCCTCCCAGGAGAGGAAATTCTCTGCCGTGCCGTGAAAGTTAAAAAAAACTACGGAATAGGTAAAGTGCTGGAACGGTACAATGACTCGCCTGACAGGGTCGAGCCGATCTGTTCTCATTTTGGAAAATGCGGCGGATGTCAGCTCCAACACCTAAGTTACACTGCCCAAGTTAGTCTCAAACAGCAAACCGTAATTGATGCGCTTGCCAGAATAGGTGGTCTGGAAAATCCAATCGTTGACGAATGTGTGCCCTCTCCCAAAGAGTGGGGATACAGAAATAAGGCGTCATTGCCGGTGCAATCGGAAAACACCTTTACATCCGGATTCTACAAACCGCGCAGCCATGACATAGTGCCGTTTGACAAATGCCCCGTGCTGATGCCTGAACTTGAGCACTACATTAAATTGTTGCTTGCAGAATTAGTGTTGCTTGCAAAAGACAGCAAGAATGATAAAAACAATATTATTAAATTTATAAGACATATTGTTTTTAGAAGAGCCTCAAACATGCGGGAAACACTTTGTGCAATCATAGGAAGCTCAGATTTAAAAAAATTTGATGCAGAAAAACTGAATCGCATCATTCAGAAAATATCTCCTGAGATAAAGGGACTTATATACAATAAAAATACTTCAGACGGCAACTTTATATGGGGCACTGAATTCCAAACTGTTTTTGGATGCAGGACAATAAAAGAAAAACTCTCTGATTACCTCTTTGAATTTGAAATATCATCGTTTTTTCAGGTCAACAGCGAACAGGCGATAAACATATACAAACACGCGGCAAAACTTGCTCTGGCAGATGCCCCTAATAAAGTCCTCGAACTATATTCGGGAGTCGGCAGCTTTACCTCATTCCTTGCAGACGGAGCAAAAAACATAACTGCCGTCGAAAGCTGGGAGCCGGCCGCAAAATATGCCCTAAGCAATGCAAGATTAAATCATCAAAATAACATCACCCCATTCTCCGGAAGAGCCGAAAACATAATCACATCTCTTTCGGAAGAAAGTTTCGACGTTATCGTCCTAGACCCGCCAAGAACAGGTTGTGACGATGCCGTAATCAACACAATAATAAAAATAAACCCCGCCAAAATTGTATACGTATCCTGCAACCCCGCAACAATGGCAAGGGACATAAAAAAACTTGCAGCATCCGGCTACAAATTAAAAACCACCACCCCCTACGACATGTTCCCACAAACAGGCCACGTTGAGACGGTAGTATTGATGTCAAGGGTTGAGAAGTAGATGGGTGAAAAG
>CAZBYL010000043.1:0-21579 GCA_964496275.1 uncultured Synergistaceae bacterium
ATTCACCCGTTCGAAGAGTATGAGAAGAGAGCGGAAGCAGTCCGCTCTCTTTCTTCCATTCTCAACGGCGAAGCTGTCTTTCCCGAGTATAAAACGGAGCGTTGGTTTTCTGCGACAGAGGCGTACAAAGACGAGCCGGAGCGCGGAAAGCGTTGTCCGGTCTGTTTCAGACTGCAACTGGAAGCCGCCGCAAAGTGCGCTGTTTCCTGCGGCTGCACACATCTCTCCACAACGCTGACAATAAGCCCTCATAAGGATCCGAATCTTATCAACGGAATAGGAAACGAGGTATCTTCGGCGCTGGGACTTGTTTGGGTGGAGAGAGTATGGCGCAAAAATAACGGATTTAAAAGGTCTGTCGAAGAGAGCAAACGTCTTGGCATCTATCGGCAGAATTACTGCGGCTGCGCTTATTCTATACAGAAGGGGTGATACCAATGAAGAGCAAAATCCTTCCCTCGGGAAAGCTGTCTCCCGAATCATTGGAGCAGAATATCTTAGGCTATACGGGAGCCATGCGCCCCGAACTTCTTATAGGCCCCGCCGTCGGTGAGGATGCCGCTGTTATAAAATGGCAGAACGGCAAATTTCTGATATTTTCCTCAGACCCTATCGTAGGTGCGGACAAGGGCGCGGGACGCCTGCTGGTTCGTATAAATTCCAATGACATAGCCTCAAAGGGCGGAGACCCCGCATACCTTGCCGTTACTCTTATTCTCCCTCCGGAATTCGGGGAAGAGGGTGCGTCACGCATCATGCGCGAAATACATGAAGAGTGTCTTGCGGAGGGTATCGCCGTTGCAGGAGGACACACCGAATTTAACGACAGATACGACCGCCCCGTTATAATGGGCGCTCTTATAGGTATGTCCGACAAGGTTATGAGAGCTTCGGATATAGAGAGCGGAGATGTGCTTATAGTCACAAAACATATCGGTATAGAGGGCATGTCGATACTTGCGTCGGACAGGCCGGACCTGCTGAGACCGTTTATGTCGGAGGCTGAAATAGACGAGGTTCGCTCTTGGGCGGATATGACCTCTGTCTTGGCGGAATCGAAATGTGTCCGCGGCTTTGCCAAATTCATGCACGACCCAACAGAGGGTGGCTTTCTCGGCGGTGTCGGGGAAATTTCGGCTCTCGCAGGACTTAGAGCGGAGCTTGATTACGATGCTTTGCCGATACATGAACTCACAAAAAGAGCCGCGCTGGAACTTGGATTCGACCCTCTGCGCCTTATAGCGTCGGGGAGCCTTCTCGCCGTTGTCCCGTCCTGCGATGCCGAAACAGTGTGCCGCAGTCTTGCCGAAGCCGGTTTTGATTCCGTTGTTGCGGGGCACATGGGGGGCAGGCTCACCGAAAAGCTGCCTGAACCTACGGAAGAGTTGTGGAGACTTCTGAAAATGGAGGGGCGCAAATGAGGGAGTGTATATTAAAGAGGACAAAACTGCTTGCCGATGAGCTTAAAGCGGCTGAAGCGGCCGCGTTTATAGTTGTGAACGATGAAGACTCGAATTGGGAAAGCCTTTACTACCTAAGCGGTTTTCGCGGAACGGCCGGCGCTTTGCTCGTCTATGCGGACGGTTCCTCTGACCTGATTCTTGACAACAGATACATTGAACAGGGAAGAAGCCAGTCTCCCCATGAAGTGATACCGCAGACGAGCGCTGCCGATATGGAAATATTGTCAAGGCTCAAGCTTCGCGGAGTGAGCGGCAATGTTTTGTGCGAAGCAGGAAAGACGACATACAAAACGTGGCAGACTTTGAAATCACCTTTGACTAACCTTGTTTCCGGCGACGAAATTTTAAAAAAACTGCGCAGAAAGAAAGATGCTTATGAAGTATCCTGCATAGTAAGGGCGGGAGAGATAGGAGCAAAGGCCTTTCTCGATACATTGGACTCCGTGCGCGAAGGAATGACAGAGAAAGAATTTGAATCTATGCTCAACTACAAAATCAACATGCTCGGCGGAGAAAACGGTTTTGACATGGTTGTGGCATCGGGCGAAAGAAGCTCTATGCCTCACGGACGCGCCACGGAAAAACAAATGGTGCGCGGTGAGTGGACTACAGTCGATTTCGGCGCGCGATACAGGGGATACCTGTGTGATATCACAAGAAATTTCTCCATAGGCGAACCGAATGAAAAGGCGGACTTTCGCCACACAGCGCTGCTTGAAGCCCACACTAAGGCCGCGCAGGAAATAAAAGCAGGAGCGGACGGAGCGGATCTGCATAACACGGCTCTCGATGTCCTTGAAAAATACGGCCTCGCGGATGCCATGACTCACAGTTTGGGACACGGGTTCGGTCTGGAGATACATGAATCGCCGATACTCTCGCGTAAATACAGCGAAACACTCATTGCAGGCGACATTGTTACCATAGAGCCGGGAGTCTACTTTAAGGGTTGGGGAGGACTTCGCCTTGAGGACGACTATCTTGTTACAGAGACGGGCTCCGAGAGGCTTACCGGCAAACTTAATCAGTGTTTCTACCGTATATAGCAAGGGCTAAATAGATAATAATGAATTCAATATTAAGGGCTTTTTTAAGCCCTGTTTAGAGGGGGATATGATTAATGGAGAAATTTGTTTGCACAGTTTGCGGTTACGTATATGATCCCGAGACAGGCGACCCCGATTCAGGAATAGCGCCCGGAACGCCGTTTGCGGAGATTCCGGATGACTGGGCCTGCCCGGTTTGCGGAGTAGCGAAGGATATGTTTGAAGCTCAGTAGAGCTTGCGGCTTATTACCCATAATAAAGCAGAGCCCTTCCGATTTATCGGGAGGGTTTTTCTTTTGCGTACATATTTGCCCGATAAAAATTCACTGTTGCCCTGAGTCTGTTATGGGATTATCATAGCGTTCGGGTCAATACGCGTTTTGCGCGTTTTTATACCTTATGGAGGCGGTTGTTTTGAGCAAAAGAGATTATCTGTTGAACATTATAAAAGAACTCGTGTCTATACCCAGTGTTACGGAAAGCCCGTCAGAGAGCGCTCCTGGGCTGTGGATACGGGACAGGCTGGCAAAGCTCGGCTACTTCAAAAAAAATCCCGGGAACATCAAACTGATATCCACACCACTGGAAGGTTCCGCCGAGAACCTATATTCTCTTGTTGTCAGGGTCGATGCCGCGAGGACTACGGACAGGACGATTCTTATGATTTCCCACTATGATGTTGTGGACGTTAAAATATACGGAGATATGTCTGAAGATGCCTTTGATGTTGATAAAATAACAAAATTGCTTGCGTCAAGCGGCGAAGATGATGTTATCTACGGCAGGGGAACAATGGATATGAAGTGCGGTGCGGCTCTTGAGGTGGACATTCTCGAAGAGTTTGCCGCAGACAGAGAGATGTTTGATGTCAACATTGTCGCAGCATTTGTCGGAGACGAGGAAAACTCTTCTGCCGGCATGAGGGGCGTACTTCCCGCTCTTGCGGAAATGCAGGCATCGGGAACGGATTTTCTTGCCGCGGTGAATACAGAACCGGGAGAAGCGGGGCAGTCCGGCGCGGTCGGCCCGAAAGTGTTTCTGGGAACTCTGGGCAAGCTGATGCCCAGTTTTTACATAAAGGGCAAAGGCGCTCACGTCGGCAACTGTTATCAGGGTTTCTCATCCGCTCTTGCCATAGCTCACATCATAGAAAAAGCGGAGGGGCATCCCGAATTTGCCGACCCACTTCACGGGCGCAGCCAGCCCTCTTGGATATGCCTTGATATGAAAGTCATAAAAGACGGCTACAGTGTCACCATTCCCGACAGAGCCTATGCCTACTTCAACTGTTTCACGGCGGCGAACACTCCCGCACGGGTTATGGAACAGATGAAGGATGTTGCGAAAGAGGCCATGGAAGAAACATCGCAGCAGCTTGTGAACTCTTATAACGGACTCATTCAAAAAGGATATCAAGGGGCGGAATTCACCCCTCAGGATTCAAAAATATACTCTCTTGACGAACTTATCGCCGAGGCGCGGAGAAATTTTTCAGGTGACTTTGATAAGGAAATTCAGAAATTCACAGAGTCTCTGCCGCCGGGAGATATGCGTGAGCGCGGAATAAAGGTTGTAGACAGAATATGCGATATGGTCTGCGCGGAAGAACCATTTGCAGTATGCTTCTTCCTTCCCCCGTGGCTTCCCGTGAGAACGGACATTACAGATGCTCCGCGGGATATGGCGGTGGTCTCTGCGGCTCGCCTAATAGGCGCGGAGTTGCTTGAAAAACATGGAATCGAAATAGAAGAGGTTGAACTCTTTGCCGGTCTCTGCGATTTAAGCTACGTCGGAGGAACCGTATCCGACGAAGATCTGTCCGTATACAAGGATAACGTGCCGGGCTGGGGAAGCATATACAACATTCCTCTCGATGAGATGAAGGGATTGGGGCTTCCGATAGTAAACTTGGGACCGAGCGGAGAAAATCCGCATAAAAAGGGCGAAAAACTTCATCTCCGCTACTCTCTTGATATATTGCCCGGTTTGCTGCGCAGTATGATAAGAGAACTCGCACGCCTTGTTCCATAAAATATACGGTCACAAAAAAATCTATGTGTTACAATCAGCAGCGATGTTCCTAAAAATAAAGGAGAAGGATAGATAAATGTTAGACGACGACGTTCGAATACGTCCCGCATCGCCGGAAGAGGCAGAAGACCTCTCCGATATAGCTTGGCGATCAAAAGAGTATTGGAATTATCCTATTGAGACAATGAATGAATTCCGCCACTTCCTGACTATCACGGAAGATTTTATTGAGGCGAACCCGACCTATGTAATTGAGAACGAGGAGACAGAGGATAAACTCGGCTTCTACTCGCTTGAGACCGACAAGGACGGAAAATTTTGGATTCGCCACATGTGGGTTATACCTGAGTACATAGGAGCCGGTGTGGGGGGCGAACTCTTTCTTCATGCCTGCGAGACGGCGGAAACTGTCGGAGCGTGTGAGGTATATATCATGTCCGACCCGAGCGGGGAAGAGTTTTTTCTACACATGGGTGCGGAACATGTAGGCACAAAAGTTTTTAAGATAGGGAACATTGACAGGGAACTCCCGATTTTAAGGATACAGCTTTAGCGCATGTTTTACGACTGGCAGAATGACGCAGTAAGGGCGATAGCCGGCGGCAGCGCTATCTTGTCCGCGCCTACGGGAAGCGGTAAGACCCGTGTCGCGTATGTTTGGGCCGGGCTTATGGACGTGGACGGTAATCCCTCCCTCCCTTCTGGGCGTGTGATTTTTACCGCGCCTATCAAAGCTCTTTCCAATGAACGCTACTTGGAACTTAAATCCATGGGCTTTGACGTGGGGCTCGAGACAGGCGACTTCAAAAAAAATGCGGGTGCAATGGTGCTTTGCTGCACTCAGGAAATCTACACGCTTAAATATGCAAAGCTCCCGTTTCAAAAGGTTGTGGTAGATGAATTTCACTTCATATTCAATGATGCCGAAAGAGCCAGAGCCTATATAGACGGACTTCGCATGACATCTTTTGACAGTGACATACTCGTTATGTCCGCTACATTCGGCAACCCCGACAAGGTCAAAAACTATCTCGAAGATACCGCACAGAGGACGTTTGCAATTTATGAGACAAAATCGCGCGTCACAGACCTTGTATTCAAAAAATCCGGAATACGCTTTGGAGCCATACATGACGCACTTGTCTTTGTCTTTTCAAAAAAAGGAGCAGAATGGCTGGCGTCTCAAATAGCGCGCACTCGCCGCAAAATAAGCCGCGAGCACAGAGCAAGGCTGAGAGAGATGGCTGAGATACTGGAAGTTTCACATGTCCCCGACATAATGCTCTGCGGCGTTGGAATGTATTTCGGCTCCCTTCTTCCGAAGGACAAGCTTTTGGTAGAAATGGCGTTCAGAGAGAGAATACTCGATGTCGTTGTCGGTACGGACGCGCTTTCGCTCGGAGTCAACCTTCCCGCTGAAACCGTGGTTTTCGGGCAGATGGCGAAATTTATAGACGGTCCGCTCACGAAGAACGAATTTATGCAGATGGCCGGACGCGCAGGGCGTAAAGGGTACTTCAACCCCGGCTATGTCACTTACATACCGCGGAGCAAGTGCGAACACAATGACTATGACACTGGTTTACTCTACCTGGAAACATTGGAAAAACCCTGTGAAGAGGCAAAAATAAAACTCCTTCCCGCTGTAGGGCGTCTGTTAAAAAAAGAGATAACAGTTGAGACAGAGGCTAAGATGCTTGCCGAATACTCGATGCCCAAGCGGCGCTACAAATCCGTAGCGGACGAAGTTGAGGAACTTTTGCGCCTTATCTCTATGATGCTCGGACAGATAAAGGATCAGAAAAAACGAAAACAGGTTCGCAAGATACTTGCCGATACATGGAGCGACGAAATGGACGCCGCACCGAATATAGCGATAGCGCTTCTGTTTGCGGAGAACGGAACTCCCGATGCACTGTCGGCCGCCGAAATACTTCGCAAAACAGAGCGAAATTACCTGCAGGCTCTTCTTAAGATAAAGCGTTTTGCGAATCGCCTGCCCGAAGGCTATGCGTTCTCGCACATGGAACGGATAGATACGGAGGTGAACCGCATAGACGCCTCGGTTTTCGGATTTGAGGAGAAGATTGAAAAAATAAAAACAACGGAAGAAAGCTGGGACAGCAAGCCGTAGCCTTACAATCAGCCGGTATATGTCAGTACTTATTACTTGACACGGCCGCCGGTTTTGCTGTAAAACAGTGTGAATAATACATATTGCCTAAATTCTCTGTTCACATACTTGCCGTGGTAAAGGTGGGAGAATACGGATGTTGAGACAAGGAACGCCTTTTCGCCGTGTAACATCAGTATTTGCAGCATCCATCATGATGTTTGTGATGGCGTTGTCTTGCGTGCCCTCATCCGCTTGTGCGCCTTCCTCTGATTTTTCACAAAACGGCTCACTGTATTTCCTTGTCTCTGACACTTCACCCAACGCTTCAGACGGACAGCCTGCTACAGTAAGAAGGATAGAGGTTAATTCTGTTTTCGCCGCATTGGGGCAGAAAACAAGAAGCCGAATTTGTTCCGCAGCCTCATGCTTGCAGTTTATCGCTTGCTCTTGCGAGCAGGAAAACAGATTTCTCGACGGTTTTTCCGTATCGGAGGAACCAGTGCGTCATGATTTATCATCCGGAATCACAATAAAAACCAAGCACAAACTCGAATAGCCCAAACCCAGACTTCCTTTCGGAATAACGCTCGCTCTGCGCCCGCTTGCTCGTCAATAACGACCAAAGCACGGCGTGGGTTTTGCGTTTATTATTTTTTACTTAAGCAGGGAGGAATTTAAAGATGAGTGAAGTGCTTGATAATAAGGTTGAAGAAACTCAGCAAATAGACTTAGACGCTCTTATGCGTAAGTTTGATACAGAGGCAAGATTCAGAACCCTTGCCGGTTTGCAGGGCAAGTTTGTGATGCTCATAGCCGTTGCAATGTCATGTTTTCATTTCTATACATCGGGATTCGGACTTCTCCTGGCTCAAAAGCAGGGAGCCGTACACCTTGCATTCACCTTGGCTCTTGTATTCTTACTCTATCCGATGAGCTCAAAACAGTCCAAAACGAGCGGAATACCCTTTTACGACTATATAATAGGCGCAATAGGCGTCGCATCCGCTCTCTACCTCGTTGTCTTTTTCAACGAACTGACAACCAGAGCAGGACTTCCGACGAGAACCGACCTTATCATGGGATTTTTGTTGATAGCAACCCTTCTTGAGGCGACCAGGCGAATATCAAACCCGATTCTTCCGGGGCTTGCCATCGTCTCGCTTCTGTACTGCTATTTCGGACGTTCCATGCCCGATATGATAGCGCACCGCGGATTTTCGATAGAACGCATCATCAACCACATGTATCTCGGTACGGAGGGAATCTTCGGAACACCTCTCGAAGTCTCCTCGACATTTGTGTTCATGTTCATACTTTTCGGTTCCGTGCTTGAAAAGACGGGACTCGGCAAATTCATAATCGACCTGTCAATGGCTCTCGCAGGCTGGTCAACAGGCGGCCCCGCTAAGGTTGCTGTCGTAAGCTCGGGACTCATGGGCATGGTCTCAGGCTCATCAGTGGCAAACGTTTGTACTACGGGTATGTTTACGATACCGCTCATGAAGAGCGTTGGATATGAACCGCACTTTGCGGGAGCGGTTGAAGCCGTCGCCTCCACTGGCGGTCAGATAATGCCTCCCGTCATGGGAGCCGCGGCATTCATAATGGCTCAGATATTGGGCGTTCCTTACATGGAAGTTGTTATTGCCGCTATAGTTCCGGCGCTTCTGTACTACTTTGCGGTTATGGTTCAGGTGCACTTCGAAGCCTCTCGTCTCGGCCTTAAGGGAATTCCGTTCGCTCAGCTTCCCCCCCTTATGCCGCTTCTGAAATCAAAGGGATTCCTCCTTATCCCGCTCGTGGCGATAATATACTTCCTTCTTGCGGGATTCACTCCGCTGAAGGCCGCTTTCAACGGAATCCTCGTCAGCTTCGTGCTTTCATGGCTCAACAAAGAAACCCGCCTTACCCCGGATCGCATCATTGAAGCGTTTGAAGCCGGTGCGCGCGGAGCGATAGGCGTGGCCTGCGCATGCGCCACGGTAGGAATGATAGTCGGAATGGGAACTCTTACAGGCCTTGCCCTTCGCATAGCGAACGCGATAGTCGCTCTTGCCGGAGGAAGCAAGATTCTGACACTGTTCTTCACGATGCTTGCCAGCCTTCTCCTTGGAATGGGGCTTCCGACGACGGCAAACTTCATCGTTACCAGCACAATGGCGGCTCCCGCGCTCTTCCTGCTCGGAGTTCCGCCGATGGCGGCATACATGTTTGTTTTCTACTTCGGAATAGCAGCAGACCTCACGCCTCCCGTCGCGCTCGCGGCGTATGCCGGAGCCGGCATAGCGGGCTCGGACCCGATGAAAACCGGTGTCACAGCCTTCAAACTGGCTCTTGCAGGGTTCATCGTGCCTTACATCTATGTGTATAATCCTATTTTGCTCTTTATCGACGTGGAAGCAGCACAAATGGTACAGGCGATATGCACTGCTCTTATCGGAGTATTCTTGCTCGCAATGTCCACCATCGGCTACTTTAAGGCAAGTCTGCCATGGTACCTGAGGATTATCGCATTTGTCGGAGCTCTCGGACTCCTTACTCCGGGCACGATTACCGACCTTTGCGGCCTTGCCGTGCTTGCGGTGCTATACTTTGTTCAGACTGCCAAAGCAAAAAAAATAGCGGCACAGCCAAAATAAAAAAACTATCTTCTCAATAACAAAATAATATTTGTTTGCCGGCCGCATCGAAGTATCTGCGGCCGGCATTTTTTAAAACGTGTTCAGATTCGCAAAAATGCCTTATAATAGCCAAGTAAAAGTTTACCTCTTTCGAGATTTTAAGACATAACTCAATATTTATAATGCTTATATTATTTATTAACGGTTGTGAAGGGATTGTGCATGAATGGATTTATCATCTCTTATTGACCATACAATGCTGAAGCCTGACGCTCTTTTCTCTGATATAGAAAGGCTTTGCAAAGAGGCGGCGGAGTGGAAGTTCGCCGCCGTCTGCGTTAATTCATGCCATGTTTCCGACTCTGTTCGTTTGCTTGCAGGCACCGGAGTCGCAGTGTGTGCCGTGGTCGGATTTCCGCTCGGGGCGTGCGCTTCCGAGGTAAAGGCTTTTGAAGCGGGGTATGCCAAGAGATGCGGTGCGTCTGAAGTTGATATGGTCATAAATGTTTCGTGGCTTAAGGATGGATTTTATAAAAGGGTGTACGACGACATTTGCTCCGTTGTTACCGCAGCACCCGGCTGCAGGGTAAAGGTGATAATAGAGACTTGTCTTCTGACAAATGATGAAATAATAAAGGCCTGTGAGATTGCAAAGAGTGCAGGTGCACACTTTGTTAAAACTTCTACGGGGTTTTCAAAAGGGGGTGCGAAAACGGAGGATGTCGCATTGATGCGTTCCGTTGTGGGACGTGATTTCGGAGTCAAGGCATCCGGCGGCATTAGAGATCTGAAATCGGCGGAAGAAATGGTTGAAGCAGGGGCAAACAGGCTCGGAACCTCTCAGTCTGTGCAGATTTGCGAGTCGGCGGGAATTGCGGACCATTAGCGGCAATTCGAGACCGCCGAGTAAGAGTACGGCAGGATCGGCATAATTTATTTTTATACTGCTTTATCTCTCTAAAAAGGAGGAATTATTTGTGAGTGACGCAGAACTTAACAAAACGGCTCCGCAGGGTGGCGGCGAAAAGATAGACCTGGAAGACCTTATGCGGAAATATGATACGGAAGCTCGGTTCAGAACCCTCACAGGATGGCAGGCAAAGCTTATAAGCATTATCGCAATAGCGATGTCGTGCTTCCATTTTTATACGTCGGGCTTCGGTCTTCTACTCGCGCAGAAACAGGGCGCGGTTCATCTTGCTTTCACTCTGTGCTTGGTATTTCTTCTTTATCCTATTTCTTCAAAACAATCCAAAACAGGCGGAATTCCGATTTATGATTTCATCACGTCGGCTATCGGAGTGGCGTCCGCAATGTATCTCGTCGTCTTTTTTAACGAACTTACCACAAGGGCGGGACTCCCGACACAGACAGACCTTATCATGGGATTTCTGCTGATTGCCTCACTCCTTGAGGCTACGAGACGAATCTCAAACCCGATACTTCCCGGGCTTGCCGTCGTGGCTCTTCTCTACTGCTATTTCGGGCGTTCCATGCCGGATATGATAGCTCACCGCGGATTCTCTATCGAGCGTATTATCAACCACATGTACCTCGGCACGGAGGGAATCTTCGGAACACCTCTCGAAGTCTCCTCGACATTCGTGTTCATGTTCATACTCTTCGGCTCAGTCCTTGAAAAGACGGGGCTCGGCAAGTTTATAATAGACCTCTCTCTGGCTCTTGCCGGCTGGTCTACAGGCGGTCCCGCCAAGGTTGCGGTCGTAAGCTCCGGACTTATGGGAACAGTCTCCGGCTCGTCCGTCGCAAACGTCTGCACAACGGGTATGTTCACGATACCGCTCATGAAGAGCGTAGGATATGAACCTCACTTTGCCGGAGCGGTCGAAGCCGTCGCATCAACTGGCGGTCAGATAATGCCTCCTGTCATGGGAGCCGCAGCATTCATAATGGCTCAGATATTGGGCGTTCCCTACATGGAAGTTGTCCTTGCTGCCGTAGTTCCCGCTCTCCTCTACTATTTTGCCGTAATGGTGCAGGTTCACTTTGAAGCTACAAGACTGGGACTTGAAGGCATACCCTTCTCTCAGCTCCCTCCTCTGTGGCCGCTTCTGAAATCAAAGGGCTTCCTTCTTATCCCGCTTATAGCGATAATCTACTTCCTTCTCGCCGGATTTACGCCGCTGAAGGCCGCTTTTAACGGAATCCTCGTAAGCTTTGTCCTTTCATGGCTCAACAAGGAGACGAGACTCACCCCGACACGCATACTCGAAGCGTTTGAAACAGGCGCGCGCGGAGCGATAGGTGTGGCCTGCGCATGTGCCACGGTCGGAATGATAGTCGGAATGGGAACTCTTACAGGCCTTGCTCTTCGCATAGCGAACGCGATAGTCGCTCTTGCCGGAGGAAGCAAGATTCTGACACTGTTCTTCACGATGCTTGCCAGCCTTCTCCTTGGAATGGGGCTTCCGACGACGGCAAACTTCATCGTTACCAGCACAATGGCGGCTCCCGCGCTCTTCCTGCTCGGAGTTCCGCCGATGGCGGCATACATGTTTGTTTTCTACTTCGGAATAGCAGCAGACCTCACGCCTCCAGTCGCGCTCGCGGCGTATGCAGGGGCGGGCATATCGGGTTCGGACCCGATGAAAACCGGTGTCACAGCCTTCAAGCTGGCTCTTGCAGGATTTATCGTGCCATACATCTACGTGTATAACCCGATGCTTCTTTTCATCGACGTAGAGACACTGCCCATGATACAGGCAATATGCACGGCTCTGCTCGGGGTATTCCTGCTGGCAATGTCCACAATAGGCTACTTCAAGGCTCCCATCGCATGGTATCTGCGCCTTGTAGTATTTGCCGGATCTTTGGGACTTCTGATTCCCGGCACGATTACCGACCTATGCGGAATAGGCGTCCTCGTACTTATCTACATTATCCAGACTGCGAAGGCGAAGAAAATGAGAGCAGCCGGAATTCCGCTAACAAAAGCTGAGGCGGATGCTGCTGAAAAAGCAAACGCTGTGGTAAAATAGGCAGTAGAGTAAATTCACTGATTATTACAACAAATAATGTACTAAAATAAGGCTGTAAGGGGGCAGGAATGCCCCTGCAGAAATACATCATTCTAAGAGGAGGAACAGAAATGAAGAAAGGCATTATCGTAACTCTGGTAGCGGTACTCGCGGCATTCTCCTTCACAGCGGTAGCATTTGCAGCCCCGACATACATGTCGGTTGCAACAGGCGGAACATCGGGAACATATTATGCGGTCGGCGGAGCTCTCGCGGCGGCAGTAACAAAAGACGGCAAGGTTCAGTGCACGGCTGAAACAGGAAACGCTTCCGTAGCCAACGTTAACCTTATCGCAACAAAAGGTATTGAAATTGCATTCGTACAGAACGACATTACCTATTGGGCGGTAAACGGGCAGCTCATGTTCCAGGGCAAACCCCTTAAGAACGTACGCGCAGTTGCTTCCCTCTACCCCGAACACGTCCAGATGGTTGTAACAAAGGACTCCGGAATCAAGAAGTTCTCAGACCTTAAGGGCAAAAGAGTCGGCGTAGGCGCACCGGGATCAGGCGTCGAAGGTGACGTTCAGGCTCTCTTCAAGATCGCAGGACTTAAGTACAGCGACCTCAAAAAGGCCGACTACCTTGACTTCGCGGCGACAGCCGGCCGTTTTAAGGACGACCAGATTGATGCCGGTTTTGTCGTAGCCGGTTACCCGACAGCAGCTCTTATGGACCTTACAACAACAAAAGACAACGTCACACTGTTCAGCTTCGACGACGCATTCCTTAAGAAGCTCAACAAAGAATATCCCTTCTTCATCTCCAGCACAATTCCCGCAAACACATATGCAGGAATCAAGCATGCCGTAAAGACACCTGCCGTTATGGCTATCCTCATCACCCACGCTGATGTCCCCGAAAAGGATGTCTATGCCTTTGTAAGCTCGATGTTCAAGAATCTCGATGACATCAAGGCAGCTCACGCGAAGGGAAAAGAGATAACACTTAAAGGCGCTCTCGACGGACTTACAGCACCTCTGCACCCAGGCGCAGCGAAGTTCTACAAAGAGAAGGGTCTCATTAAGTAAGACGGATTTTACTGTTATACAAAGGCCCTGCCGCAAGGCGGGGTCTTTTTTTACACTTGATTCGTAATGTTATAATTGCAGATGGTGCGAAAGAGAGGGGGGAGCCAATGAAGAAAATATATTCAATAAAGGCTTTTGCCGCTCTTGAAGCGAGAAACTTTCGCATATTCATATTCGGTCAGACAGTCTCACTTATCGGAACGTGGATGCAGCGCCTTGCCATGAGCTGGCTTGTCCTCCGGCTCACCGGCTCTGCCGCGGGACTTGGGCTTATAGAAATCTCCAATCAGGCTCCGGTGCTTATTACCGGTTTTCTTGCCGGTTCCATTCTTGACAGATATGATATGAAGAAGATACTCATCATAACTCAGGCTGTCTGCATGCTGCAGGCTCTCGCTATGGCCATTCTTGATTTCTCAGGCGCGGTAACCTACCCTCTTGTGCTGATGTTGAGTCTATTGCTGGGAGTGACTGCGTCAGTTGACCTTCCTGCAAGACAAGCCTGCGTGGTTCGTATGTTGGATAGACCCGATCAAATCAACAGTGCTCTCACAATCAACTCTGTGATTTTTAACCTGGCTCGCCTCATAGGGCCTGCGATAGCAGGTTTTGCGGTGCAGGCTGTTGGGGAGGCGGCATGTTTTTTCCTAAACGGGATATCCTTTATGGCAGTTATATATTCGCTCACAAAGCTGAAAATTAAAAAAACACCGTATAAAAATCGTGAGAGCGGCATAGAGAGCTTCAAAAACGGCATAGCATACACGATGCAGTTTACGCTGCTCAGAAGAATACTCTTCTCTTCTGCCATATTTTTCTTTCTATGTTTCCCATTTTCCACACTGCTTCCCTTTTTTGCAAAAACGATATTTCTCTCTAACGCCTCAACATTGGGGCTCTTTCTAGGTTCCGTGGGGTGCGGGGCAATTGTCGGAGTTATTTACCAAGCGAGCCTTGTGCCTGTTCATAAGCTCCACAAGAACCTCGTATGGTGCATGTGTCTGTACGGAGTCGGAATCGGGTTGTTTGCCTGCTCACGATCAATGCCGATGTCCTGTTTTTTTCTCACTCTCTTGGGTTTCGGCATGTCTACCTCGTCAGTCTGTTTCAACACTCTCATCCAGTCCATAATAGACGATGACAAGAGAGGGCGTGTTATGAGCCTGTATTCGGTCGGCAACATCGGTGTCGGGTCGATGGGTTCGCTTGTAGCCGGAATCATGGCGGACGTGTTCGGGGGTACGTTTGCGGGAGTTGCTTTTGCTCTGTCAACTTTTGTTCTTGCCTACATCTTTGAAAGGTGCATAAGAGACAGCAACCTTGCGGAACTGCTTCGGTAACATTCTGTTTTGCCGAAAATTTTCACGTATTCAAAATTTCCTGCGGTATCCGATGCTTTTTGTTCTTTCCGAACTCGCATCATAGATATAGTAACTTTGCATATTCACATTCATATCTCTTATGCCGTCCCTCAATCTTCTCGTTTGCCGAAAACTATTTTCGATTGCGCATATTTGTGTTTCTGATGTACGATCGCCGAAATTTGATTTTGATGAAGATAAAGGAAAATAAGGCTGAAAATATGTAGTATAATGTATGGCAACTGTTGCGTATTTCTACGTATATCATGCAAACGGAGGTGTTTTCCGTTGTTGTCTTTGTCAATAACAATTATATCAGCTATTGCACTGCTGACATTCGTCCTTATACTGTCGCTTCTTTTTATCGGCGGAGAAAATGTAATTTTTCATATACAGGGAGGCGGGGAGCATTTTCTTGACCCGTTGGAGCGTGCTCTGACGAGACACTGCGGAGACGGAAATTGTCCTCCGACGTACCTCTATGCGTCATGCACATGTCTTCTGTTTATCTTCCTGTTTATTCCGATGGGTGCATTGCCGCAGTTCATATCCACTGATTTTGACCTTTTTATAATACTCTTTCTGCTTCTTGCCGCTCAGGGGTTCTACATAAGGGGTATAAAACTGTTCTCCAAAGAACTGTACCAGTCTTTGGATAGAAGCGAAACAAATCTGCTCTTTAAATTTACCGTGGCGATGCTCACGATAGGAGGAACTTTTTCTTGGTATGTTCTCAATAGAGGAATGCCGGGCAATATCTTCAGCCTTGACTCGTACGCCGCAATGCCGATGTGGGAGGTTGTAGGCGACGGAGGCGTTATTGGAATGTGCTTTTTCTTTCTCCTGCTCGCTGTCACGTCACCGTGCAGGAGGACAAAGGTAAAGTATCTCAAGGACAACGTCCCCTTGCCGGAAATATTTGATGCGGTTCGCTCTACGATATGCCCCGCTATAATTGCAGCTATATTTCTGCCGCAAAAGGCAGGGCTCTCGCTCGGATTTACGGATTTGTCCATGTATGCTGTAGATTTTATCTGTTTTTGGTGGAAGGTGTTCATTCTGCAGGTCATACTTATACCTTGGATACGAGAGGGATATTTGCGCTGCAGGGCGATGCTGCCGGAAAACTGGAAGCTTGCCATTGTTATATTTCTTGGTTTCGCCGGAGTCGCCTTTATGATGGGCGATTTGTACTGTGTAGCTATCTTTTAAAAGTGTTTATGGGGTGCACGTTCGTGGGTGCGTTCTCAAGCTTATTTGTGAAATAGGTTGACGTAAACAGAAACGGTCTTCTTTTCACGCGAACCACGAGTCTTTTTCCGGGAAATATTTTATAGAGGTTTCTAAGCCCAAACGGCTGAAACACGGCTTGATTAAGCCCCAGTCTGTCGTTGCCTATCCTATAGTAGTACTCGTTCCATGACATCCTGCCCCCCTGGTATATCATCCACATCGGGGTCTGTATGTATCGTCCCTTTTCAGGTCGCACAGATGGCATACCTGCCTTGGACGAACGAACTCTCTCCTCCCATGCCCACAGTTTTCCGCTCACGACATAGTATTCATCTTCCACCGGTGTAAGCTCCACAGAGTGTATATACCTCGTCATGAATGTGTGTCCAAGCGCGGCCGGAGACCTGAAAAGGAGGTTATCCTCCTTGTCCAGAACTTCAAAAAAATCCACACGCCACCCCGCTGATGCTGTTACAAAAAGTATCGGCAGGAAAAAAAAGAGAAACGTCAATTTTTTAACAACATTCATGATTCCAACCCCTTTTCAACCAGGTAATTATACACTAACGGTGCAGCATAAAAAAGATAGCGAAAAAAGAGCCTGATTAGCTGTACTAATACGAAATAAAAGGTAGAATATAAGGAGCTTTTTATTATCGAATGTAGGAGGAATAACAGTGATCAAACAGAAGCGCGTAGAGAGACTTGCGGAGGAACTTAAAAAAAGAGGACTTGATGCGATATATCTTGGTCCGTCTACAGACCTTGAATACATAGGCGAACTTGACACGCATCCGGACGAGAGAGTTCGCGGGCTTATGGTCAGCAAAGAGGGTAAGTGCTTTGCAATGACACCGCTTCTCTATAAAGAAGAGATGGTCAATGCGTTCCTGGACGTTCCTTTCTACTCGGAGTGGAACGACCACGAGGGTTTTACGGGCGCTTTTAAACGCGGCTGCGAGCATCTTGGAGTCGTAGGCGGCAAGGTTGCTTTCAATGACGGAGTCCGCGCCGTCGATATGCTTGCAATACGCGACACAATGGATATACAGCTCGTCAACGGAGTGGATATACTTTCGCCGCTCCGCTCATGCAAAGATGCCGAAGAGCTTGAAATCATGAGAGAATCTTCACGCATTGTTGACAAGGTTGTCGAAAGAATCAGAGATTTACTGAAGCCCGGGCTTAAAGAGAGAGACATTATCAAAAAAATACAGGGATTCTTTGAAGAGTACGGAGTGACTCAGCTCTCCTTCAATCCCATAGTAGCGAGCGGCCCCAACGGCTCCATGCCTCACTACTGCGGAGACCAGCGCGTCATAGAAAAGAACGACGTTATAATCTTTGACCTCGGCGGACGCTATAAGAGCTACTGTTCGGACACAACCCGCACCTTCTTTGTCGGAGAGCCGACGGAAGAGCAGAGACGCGTATACGAAATAGTGCGCCTGTCGCAGGCAGCGGGCGAGGCTGCCGTACAGCCGGGCGCAACGGGACAGGATGTGGACAGAGCCGCACGCCAAGTCATAATAGACGCCGGTTACGGAGAGTTCTTCTTCAACCGCGTGGGGCACGGAGTAGGCATAGCGGTACACGAATCCCCCTACATGATAGAGGGCAACAATGTCCCGCTTAAGCCGGGCAACGTGTTCAGCGTAGAGCCGGGAATATACATGCCCGGTAAGTTCGGAGTACGCATAGAGAACCTTGTCGCTGTTCGCGAAGATGGCACGGGAGAAGCTCTTAACCACTTCACCAGAGAACTTACAATCTGCGGATAAAATCCGCACGTTCACAAGCAAGGAGTGCAAATGCCCCGACAACAGAGCGTTTTTTGCTCGAAATCGGGGCATTTATCGTACTTTTCTCCCCTTGCCCTCTTTTGTGACGCAAGATATACTTAAAGGAACCGCAGGGAGTGTTGAGGATGGAAGAGAGTACAAAAAAAATACTCAAGGAACTTATAGATGATTACGGCTTCGGTATTCTTGAAGATCCGGACAGGCTTTCCCAGTTTCTGGAAGATCGCTCTCCGGAAAATAAAAAGGAAAATTTTCAGCTCACCTTTGCTCTCGGATATCTTTTAAAATCAGGATGGTCTTCGACCGCCAAGACCGGAGACTTCGGACACGAGAAGTATATTCCCATGCTGTGTCATAACCTAGGTTTTTCAGAGGAAGATGCTAGGCGTGTAATGAACATTATATGTTATGCGGCCTCTCTGAAAGATGACTTTGAGCCGGAGGAGCAGCCATCTATATTTGCCGCCGTGCCGGGCAACCTTAAAAAAATATCGGGCGGAATCTCAAATAAGCCGCGCACAATGTGGATAAGAAAAAAATCTCTCTACAACGGGCTGATACTTATAGCCTCTCTAATCGCGATAGCGGTTCTCTTCTTTCAGATAGGCAGCCAGAGAAATCCGGAAGGGGACGAGTTCAGAATCGCCTTCTTTGCCCCGCTTGAGGGCGTTTCCGCCCAGTCCAGCCATAACCAGCTCAGAGCGGCACAGCTTGCCGTGGAAATGATAAACAAACAGGGCGGAGTGCGCGGATATAAACTGAAAATCGTAGGCTTCAGCACACCCGGAAATCCTGCCGCAGCCGCAGAATATGTGCGCTCTGTAATGCTGGACAAAAGCATACTCGTCATGATGACATGTATGGATGCCGGCACTGTAGAGGCGATCACCCCGGTGGCTGATGACACGGAAGTTCCTCTTATCGTTACCACTCCCAAGATACATGCTACAACCATAAGCGAGGGAGACAAAGCACGGCTTTACACATTCAGGATAGCGAATGACTCCGTTGCAAGGTCGAAGATGGCCGCTTACTTTACCATGCAGGGACTTAACAAAAAGAAAATAGGGATATTCTACAACTTAGACGACCCATACACGGTTCAGGAGCATGAAGCCCTTGTGCGCTGGGTAAAAATTTTCGGCGGAGAAATAAAAGCTGACATAGGCTACTCAAAAAAACTGTCCACGGCGTATACGGCAGCCATGACGGCCATAGCCGAAAGCGGTGCGGAGGCTCTTATTCTCCCAAACACTGAGGAAAAAACAGCCGATATAGTGAAGAGCGCGCGCGAATCGGGCTTCGGCGGTACGATAATAGGAGAGGACTATCTCGATAACCCTGTCGGAGCTGCGACAAACACATTCCGCAACAGTTGGTGGATAGACGAAATAAGCCCTCTTGACCCTCAAATACGCTCAGTTCTCAAAGAATATAGAAGCCTCTACAACGAAAACCTTCCGCAAGAGGACGTAAAGGCCTCCATACTTGCGTTTGACGGCGTAAGATGGATAGCAAACTGCCTTGCCACAGCTCCGGGCTACAGAGGTGAGGCCATGCGTCACGCCCTTCTTGCGACGAGAAATTTTCCGCTTACTCATGCCACTCTGACTATAGATCCAAGGACTCACGGACCCTATAACAAGGCGATGTCTCTGATATACTGCGAAACCAACGGCGGTATTTTCCAGAAGAGGATTCGCACGGTAAAAACGGAGTGGTAGCGAAGTAACAGTGCAAAAGGAACAGAACCCTAAATAATGGAGCTGGTTGTCAATGAACAGTAACTGCAATGCAAGACTTGAGGAACAATTCCTGTCTGCCTGGGAGAGTAAAAAAGATTCCCCATGCGTCTGGTGGAACGGTGAGTGGTGGACGTGGAACAGGCTTGCCGCGCTTGCGGACGACTGCGAAGTGAAGCTTCGGGCCGCAGGGTTTGAAAAAGGGCAGAGAATAGCCGTTCTCCTGCCGAACTCACCCATAGTGTTTGCCCTGTCCGTCGCAGCATGGCGTATAGGCGGCGCCATTGCACCGCTCAACGCTAGAACGGGAATTGTAAATCTTGTCAGCACGATAAAGATGCTGGATGTTCATAGCTTAATCGTTGCGGAAGAGGCTTTTGAAAAATCCCTTGAACCGGCAAGGGCGATAGGTGTTCCGGTTATTGGCGCCAAACTTGACGAACCGATGCCGAACTGGCGCGGACGCATCGGAACGCCCGAATCGGAAGAATATGCCATCATTTTCTCCACCTCCGGTACGTCCGGAAACCCTAAAGCAGTCCCCTGTTCTCACGGCAATCTTACAGACAATATCAGCCAGCTTCCGATGCAGGTTCCAGGGCTTCTTGAGGAAGAATCGATATTCCTTAATGTGCTCCCCAATTTTCACACATTCGGAAACAATGTGGCGGGGCTTCTGCCTTTACTCTCGTCAGTGCGTCAGGCAATAGTTCCGAGTTTCGTGCCTGTTGACAATACTATAAACGCCATAAAAGCGGCGAAGGTGAACGTAATAGTTGCGGTACCGACAATAATGGCGTTCCTCTTGGGCGCACTTGCCAAAAAGGATGAGCACCTCAAGATGAACTTTATAATCACTGGCGGAGACAGGCTTAACACTCAGATGGACGCAAGGTGCAAAGAGTATCTCGGAGTCGGCATACTCGAAGGTTATGGACTGACAGAGTGTTCTCCCGTTGTCGCAGTCTCACGCACAGAAGAGACAAAGAAGCTAGGTTCCGTGGGGCCGTTACTCAAAAGCTATGAGTACCGCATAACGGACAGAGAGGGAAAACAGATAGGAATCCACGAGGAAGGCGTCCTATGGCTCAAAGGCGCATCTGTGGCTTCGGGCTACTTCCGCGACCCAGAAAATACCAAGGAACGCTTTGACGGTGATTGGTTCAATACAGGCGACGTAGTTCGCATAGATGAGGACGGATTCCTTAAGATTGTAGACCGTGCCACAGACATCATCATAGTGAGCGGATTTAACGTGTACCCGCAGGAAGTCGAAGCTGTCCTGTGTGAACATCCCTCGGTACACTCCGCTGTTGCCGTAGGCGAAAAGAATAACGTAGCGGGGGAACTTGTAAAGGCTTTTGTCATACTGAAAGAAGGACAAACTGCCGATGCCAAAGAACTGATGAGCTATTGCAAGGAGCGCCTTGCTCACTACAAAGTCCCGCGCAAAATAGGCTTTGTTGAAGAATTCCCGCTCTCCCCGTCCGGTAAGGTACTTAGAAGAGAGCTGAAAAAACTTAAGGTGGAAAGATAAATCCCCATCTTTTATTTTATTTAACACTGCGTGCTTGAGTAAGACTCTGACGCATTCTGTTCTTGGGTAAATGGGCTCGCCGATGATACGGCGGGCCCATTTTGCATAAGACATAATTTGACGAACCGCGTAATGTGCGGCTCCATGCAGCGCAATAAGAATGTACACGGCAATACCGCGACAACATAAAATGAATCGAAAGAATGCTGTCTTGACAATTTATGCATATAGGATTATTTTATGTGTGTTTCCTTATTATGGTTTTAAATTCCATATAGTGAAAAATATTCCAGTAATGTGGATATGTTTTTGACAAAGCAGGCATAACATAGGTGTCCTTTCAACAGAACGGTACGCAAAATGAACTCCTTTGCGGTGAAAACGTGATTTGCAAATGCTTTAAGCGGAGATGAGCCGACCTCGATACTTAAACAACGAATTACGGTTGGCAGTAGGGTGGCGACGTCTGCCGCTGTGCCACAGAGCTGTATAGTGCATAATATAACTACCCAGAATTGCAAAAGGAAATCCCCACTTTTGCAAAGTTGAAATCCCCGG